>NZ_BAABHS010000008.1:0-327880 GCF_039542225.1 Yinghuangia aomiensis
TCTCAGCCGCGTCCTCGCGCTGACCGCGGCGATCTGGCACAACGACAAGACAGGGCAACCGGTCAAACGATCACTGACCGCCTACGACCACTAACCGTGACGAGACCCCTTGGACTCATTCATCTAGTGGTGGAAGCCGCCGCGGTTGGCGTCGTGGGGGTGCCCGCTGTCGAGTTGCCTGATGGCGCGGCGCATGTCGTCGGCGAGGAGTTCGATCTCGTCGCGGTCGACGCCGTGGCGGATGAGCACGCGCTGGATGACGGTGTCCTGCCGGTCGGGCGGCAGCGGATACGAGGGGACCTGCCAGCCGCGCATCCGGAGCTGGTCGGACAGGTCGTACAGGCTCCAGCCGACCGCGTCGGGGTCGGTGAGGGTGTAGGAGACGCCGGGCAGGGCGCCCTCGCCGTCGTAGAGCAGGGTGAAGGGGCCCATGTCGGCGATCTGCCGGGCGAGGTGCTGGGCGGTGTGCGCGCACGCCTCGTAGACCCGGCGGTACCCTTCCCGGCCCAGGCGCAGGAACAGGAAGTACTGGGCGATGACTTGACCGCCGGGGCGGGAGAAGTTCAGGGCGAGCGTGGGCATGTCGCCGCCGAGGTAGCTGACGTGGAAGACGAGGTCGTCCGGCAGCGCCGCCGCGTCGCGCCACAGGGCCCAGCCGACGCCGAGCGGGGCCATGCCGTACTTGTGGCCCGAGGCGTTGATGGAGGCGACCCGCGGAACCCGGAAGTCCCAGGCCAGGTCGGGGTGCAGGAAGGGGGCGATGAACCCGCCCGAGGCGGCGTCGACGTGCAGGGGGACGTCGAGTCCGGTGTCCGCCTGGATCCGGTCGAGTTCGGCCGCGATCTCGGCGACGGGCTCGTACGTGCAGGTGTAGGTGACACCGAGGATCGCCACGACGCCGATGGTGTTCTCGTCGACGTAGTCGCGCAGTTGGTGCGGTAGCAGACCGGTCGCCCCGGCCTCGACCGGGACTTGGCGCAGCTCGATGTCGAAGTAGCGGGCGAGCTTCTCCCAGCAGACCTGGACCGGCCCGCAGACCAGGTTCGGCCGGTCGGTCGGCAGTCCCTCGGCGCGGCGGCGTTCGCGCCACCGCCATTTCAGCGCGAGGCCGCACAGCATCGCGGCCTCGCTGGAGCCGGTGGTGGAACAGCCGACCGCGTTGCCGCCGGCGGCCGGGGCGTGCCACAGGTCCGCGAGGATGTTGACGCACCGCGACTCGATCTCCGCGGTCTGCGGGTACTCGTCCTTGTCGACGATGTTCTTGTCCAGGCACAGGTCCAGCAGATGGCGCACTTCGTCGTCCGCCCACGTGGTGCAGAACGTGGCGAGGTTCTGCGCGGCGTTGCCGTCCAGGAGCAGTTCGTTGCGCAGCACCTGGTAGACGATGCCCGGGGGCGTGGGGAGATCGGGCATGACCCGTTTGGACAGGGCGCGCTCGCTCAACGGAGAGGCGAAGACGTCTTCGGCCGTGTCGACGTCCGGTTTGCGGGTCTTGTGGAGAGCCATCGGGCGAACCTCTCGTATCACGTATTTGTCCCTTTTTCGACCATACGTAGGGAGGCTGATGCCCGACACCGGAGCAGTTCCGGCCGGGGCGTCCGGATCTGACACGCGCGCGCCGCCGTGCGAGCGTGGAGGGGACCGCAACCCCGATGCATGCGTGTCGCAGCTGCGCGAGGGGTTCACGTCGACGACCATTCGGGCGGTCACCATGCGGGCGACGCACGAAACCCCGGACAAGGCGCGCGACGAGCACGCGGCACCGGCCGGTTCACCTTTCCCCTTCGTATTTTCCGGCCCGGTCGCCGCATGCGATCGGAAATCCGGGCTCATCGGAGCGGGCCTCGCCGGGGCCGGGAAGCCGCGGAGGCGGTCGCCATGACCGCCGACCCGGACACGACCGGCCGGGCCGGGGCCGAGACCAGGCCTTCCTACCGCCGGATGGCGTGGACCGCCGTGCGCGTAGTCGGCTCGATCGCCGTGCTCGTGACCTTGTACTACGTGCTGCCCTTGGACCACTCGTCCACGGCGGCCGCCGTCACCATGCTCCTCATCGGTCTGGCGGGCTTCGTCGCCTTGGTGGTCGTCCAGGTCCGCGCGATCGTCCGCTCCCCGCACCCGGCGCTGCGGGCTCTGGAGTCGCTGTCCACCAGCGTCCCGTTCTTCCTGCTGCTGTTCGCGGCCTCGTATGTGGTCATGGCCGCGTTGTCGCCGAACAGCTTCGGCCGGCCCCTCTCGCATACCGACGGGCTCTACTTCACCGTCACCGTGTTCTCCACCGTAGGGTTCGGCGACATCACCCCGAAGACCGAGACCGCGCGGCTGGTGGTCACCATGCAGATGCTCGCCGACCTGGTCGTTCTCGGCTTGGCAGTCAAGGTCATCCTCGGCGCGGTCCGCCGCGGCCGGCAGCACAGGGCGGCAGAGTCGGACGGCGCCGCGGGCGGGAACGAACCGGTGAGCGGAGACGCGAAGTAGCCGTCGGGTACGACGCGGGTACCAAGTCCGGGCAGTTTGGTGCCCGTCGGGCGGCTTCGGACGGCGCGGGCGGGGTAGGGCTTGGTCAACTTCGAAGAGGGGGACCGTCATGCCGCAGATTCGGATCGTCAGGCGCCCTGCGCCGCGCCGCCCGTCGTCTCCGCTGGATCTGCGGACCCCGTCCGGGCGGCCCATGCCCTACTGAGCGGACTTCGCGGAACCCGGTCCGGCCGGTGCGGGAGCGCCGGGCCGGCCGGTCGGCTGCGACACCCGGCGGCGGCTCACCCGTGTGGCTGCCGCCCGGACGGCCGCCGCCGGGTCGCGGGGCGGCGGCCCGGTGCCGAGACTCGAATGTCAGGGCCCCGTGCCCGGGTGCCCATCGACAGGGGAGTCGCCGCCATGCCCACCGCCCGTACGCGCGTTGTCGCGGCGCTGCTCGTCGTCGGAACCGCCGTCGGGGCTGCCGCGTGCAGCAGCGACGACGGCAAGAAGAGCGGTAGTACCCCGTCGGCCTCGGCCCCGTCCGCGCCGCAGACCGCCGGGACCGCCGCGTCCGCCCCGTCGGGGCCGACCGTCGGGCAGCCGTTCGACCTGACGACGGCGAACTCCGCCGGGCCCGCCACGTTCCGGATCGTGGTGGCGGAGGTGCAGGCCAACACGACGCCCGACCCGGCGATCGTCCCGCAGTACCGCACCGCCGAGCCGACCCTGCCGCCCGGGCAGCAGTGGGTGATCGCGAAGTTCTTCGCGACGAACACCGGCCGGTCCCGGACCTTCTGGCAGACCTCGAACATCACCCTGAACGTCGGCGCCGACCGGTTCGCGCCCACCCCGGAGGCCCTCCAGGTCGCCCAGGACTACAACAACTCGCTGACCGAGTCCGGGGTGCCGACCACCGCCTTCGACGGCGTCGAGCCCGGCGTGACGGGCACGGTGTACGGCGCCTGGCAGATCCCGCTCGGCGCGAAGCCCACGTCGATGACGATTCCCGAGACGATGATCGCCGCGAACGTTCCGACGACTCCGGCGGTGACGGTCGCCATCCCGTGACGGAGGGCCATCCCGTGACGGTGCGAAGGCTCGTGCCGGACCGGGCGACTGCCGCCGCGCGGTGGCGTGAGCGGAAGATCCGCTTCCCCCCGGGGTGTTCATCAAGTGAGGTATGCCTTACCTTAGTCGAATGTCTGTCGAAGTCGCGGCCGGCCCTGTGCGGCGCCGGGGGACGGCCGTGTTCGGGGTGCTCGTCCTGGCGTTGCTCGCGGCGGTGTTCGCCTCCCTCGCGGTCGGCACGCGGACCAATCCGCCATCGGACGTGTTCGCCATGCTCGGCGGCGACCGCACCGGAACCGCCGGCCTCATCCGGGACCTGCGCGTGCCGCGCACGCTCGTCGGCCTGATGGTCGGCGTGGCGCTCGGCGCCGCCGGTGCCGTCGCGCAGCAGATCACCCGCAACCCGCTGGCCGATCCCGGGCTCGTCGGCGTCACCTCCGGTGCCGCGTTCGCGGTGGCGTCCGGGGTGGCGGTGCTGGGGCTGACCGGGCCGTACAGCGCGGTGTGGTTCGCCTTCGCGGGCGCCGCCGCGGCCGGGGCGCTCGCGTACGCCGTCGGCGGCCGCGGCCGCGGCGGGGCGACCCCGGCGAAGCTCGCACTGGCGGGCGTCGCGGTGTCCGCGCTGCTGGACGCGGCGACCGGGGCGATGGTGCTGTCCGATCCCGAGGCGCTGTCCCGCTACCGCTCCTGGGCGGTCGGCTCCCTGACCGGCCGTGACGCCGAGCAGGCCTGGCAGTTCGTGCCGTTCGTCGCGGCGGGCCTGGTGATCGCCCTCGCCCTGTCCGGTCGGTTCAACGCCCTGGCGCTGGGCGACGACGTGGCCACCGCGCTGGGCGCCCGCGCCGGAGTCACCCGGGCGCTGGGCGGACTTGCCGTCGTCCTGCTCACCGGTGCCGCGGTGGCCGCCGCGGGGCCGATCGTGTTCCTGGGCTTGGCCGTGCCGCACATCGTCGGCGCGTTCACCGGGCCGGACGCCCGCAAGCTCATCCCGGCGTCCGCGCTCGGCGGCGCGGTGCTGCTGCTGTCCGCCGACGTGGTCGGGCGCGTGGTCGCGCGGCCCACCGAGGTCGAAGTCGGCGTCGTCACCGCGTTCCTCGGCGGGCCCTTCCTCATCGCCCTGGTCAAAACCGGAAAACTGCGGGAGCGCACCCGATGACCGCGACGAACCCGGCGACGGCCGCCACGACGCACACCGCTTCCGCGCGGATCGCGGACTCGGCGAAGGCACTGACGAGGAAGGGCCGGGGGAAGCTCCGTTTCGCCGCCGGCCCCATCGGCTTCGCGGTGCGCCCGCGCGTGCTCGGCGCCGGCGTGCTGCTGCTGGCGCTGACGGGCACGGCGTTCGTCGCATCCCTCGCGATGGGCGACTACGAGCTGTCGTGGGCCGACGTGGTGAAGAGCCTGTTCGGCACCGGGCCGTCCGACGCCGAGCTGGTCGTGCACGAACTCCGGCTGCCGCGCGCCTTGGTGGCCGTCCTCGTGGGCTTCGCGCTCGGCCTCGCGGGCGCCGTCTTCCAGGCGGTCACCCGCAATCCGCTGGCCGGGCCGGACATCGTGGGGATCACCGGAGGCGCGAGTGCGGGCGCGGTGGTCGCGATCCTCGCGGGCGGTGTCGGCACCGGCGCCTCGGCCACCTACGGGCCGGTCCCCCTCGGCGCTCTCCTGGGTGCCCTCGTCACCGGCGCGCTGGTCTACCTGCTCGCGTTCCGCGGGGGGACGGTCTCCGGCTACGGCTTCATCCTCGTGGGGGTCGCCGCCAACGGCATGCTGGTCGCCTTCACCCGCTGGGCGTTGGCCCGCGTCGACATCGACGCGGCCACCCGCGCGACCGCGTGGCTGACCGGCAGCCTGGAGAACCGCGGCTACACCCAGGTGTGGTGGATGGTGATCGGGCTGGCGGTGCTGGTGCCCCCGCTGGTCACCCTGGTCCGGCCGTACGGCCTGCTCCAGCTCGGCGACGAGATCGCCACCGGCCTCGGGGTGCGGACGGGCGCGGTGCGCACCGTCCTGCTGGTGCTCGGGACGTGCCTTGCCGCGCTGGCCACGGCCTGTGCCGGGCCCGTGGTCTTCGTCGCTCTGGCCGCGCCGCAGATCGCCCGGGGGATCGCCGGGACCGCCGAAGTGCCTTTGCTCACCAGCGGTTTCGCAGGTGCTGCGATGGTCGCGGGGTCGGATCTCGCGGCGCGGACGGCGTTCCCCGAGACGGTCCCGGTAGGGATCGTGACCGGCCTGGTCGGCGCTCCGTACCTGCTGTGGTTCCTCAGCCGCACCAACAAGGTCGGCCGCGGCGGCTGACCGGACGCCTTGCGGCGGGCGTGCCGGGCGGGGAAGAGCCCGGCACGCCCGCCGTTTCCCGGCCGGACACGCCTTAGACGGCGGGAACCAAGTGCCGTGCCACCGAGCGGAGTTTCTCGCAGGTCTCCTCGAACTCCCGCTCCGGCACCGACTGCTCGACGATTCCGGCACCGGCCTGCAGCCAGGTGCGGTCGCCGCGCCGGAACAGCGTACGCAGGACGAGCGCCGCGTCGATCGCCCCGGTGTGGTCCGCCGTGACGACCGCCCCGCTGTAGAGCCCGCGCGGCTGCGGTTCGCGCTGGTGGATGACCTGGTACGCGGCCGGCTTGGGCACCCCGGACGCGGTCACCGCGGGGAACAGGGCGGCGAACGCGTCCCACGGGTCCACCCGGTCGGCGAGCCGACCGGTCACCGCCGAGGCCAGGTGCTGGACGCTGCCGCGTTCCTTGACGTCCATGAACTCGCGCACCACGACGGAGTCCGGGGTGCACAGCGGCAGCATCTCGTCATAGGCGACCTTGACCGAGATCGCGTGCTCGAAGATCTCCTTCGCGTCGGACAGCAGGTCGGCACGCCGTGCGGCGTCCCGGCCGTCCGCCTCCAACGCCCGGGTACCCGCCAGCGGTTGGGTGACCACGCGGCGGTCCGAACCGACCGAGACGACGATCTCCGGGCTGAAGCCGGCCGCATGGAGGCCACCGACGCCGAGCAGGAAGGACCGGGTCGGGGTGTTGGCGCGACGCCCGGCGAGGTAGGTGCCGACGAGGTCGACATCGTGGGGGACCGGGAGAACGCGGGACAGGATGACCTTCTGGAGGCGCCGCGACCGGATGTCGTCGACGGCGGCCCGGACCGCCGCCCGGTAGCCCTCCGGATCGGCGCCGGTGACGTCCAGCGGCTCGGGCGCCTTCCGCACCGTTGGCTGATGCCCCGTCAGGACATTGGTGACGGCTTCGAGTTCGTCGGTCGTCGCGGAGCGGATCGTGGCGTGGCCGGCGGTGAGGCGGACTTCGGTGCGCGGCACGACCAGGTGCAGCAGCCGTTGGTCGGCGACCAGCTCGGGCATCCCGGCGTGCACGTAGGCGAGTTCGAACCCGGCCCAGCCGTAGGCGCGCCACTCGGGCACCGGAAGTCCCGCCAGCGCGGCCGACACCGTGGGCAGTGGTGAGTCCGTCCACGTCGTGCTCCGCGTGACCGACGGGTGTCCGGCGGATTCCGTGCCGTCCGGGACGCGGGACACGACCGTCGTCGGGGTCGCCTCGACCTCCGCGAGTGTGCCCAACGCCACCGACCAGCATCCGTCGCGCTCGTAGACGACGTGCGCGCCGGCGCCGAGCGGCGACTCGACGAGTGCCGCCGCGAGTTCCAAGGGGTCGGCGGTTATGGAGAGTTCGCGATGGTGATAGGGCACGGCGGCCTCCAGGAAGCGGGCAGGCAGGGGCCAGAGAAGTTAGGTGAGCCTATCCTTATTTCCGATCCCGCGACAGGCCTGGTGACCGTTCTTTTCTTAGGTTAGCCTCACCTTCATGCCTGACCATCACCATGCGCCGGAATCCGTACGTGACTTCGTCGGCGTCGGCTTCGGCCCGTCGAACCTCGCCCTGGCCGTCGCGGTCGCGGAGCACAACGCGGCAGTGCCGGACGACGACCCGATTGACGCCCTGTTCCTGGAGAAGCAAGCGCAGTTCGGCTGGCACCGCGGCATGCTCGTGGACGGGGCCACGATGCAGGTGTCCTTCCTCAAGGACCTGGTGACGATGCGGAACCCCACCAGCGACTTCAGCTTCGTGTCCTACCTCCACGCCGCCGGCCGCCTGGTCGAGTTCGTCAACCACAAGGCGTTCTTCCCGCTCCGCGCCGAGTTCCACGCCTACCTCGAGTGGGCCGCCGGCCGGGTCGCCGACTCGGTCCGCTACGGCGCCGAAGTCATCGCGATACGACCACGGGTGACGGACGGTCAGGTCGACGGCTTCGAGGTCGACGAGCGCGCCGGCGACGGCACGGTCCGCACCCACCTGGCCCGCAACGTCGTCCTCGCGCCCGGCCTGACCCCGTTCCTGCCCGACGGGGTGGCGCGCTCTGCGCGGATCTGGCACAACAGCGAACTCGTGCCCCGCGTCGCCGCCGCCGACCCGGCCGGGATCCGCACGGCCGTGGTCGTCGGCGCCGGGCAGAGCGCCGCGGAGAGCGCCGACTACCTGCACCGGCGCCTGCCCGACGCGGAAGTCCACGCGGTCTTCTCCCGCTACGGCTACGCGCCCGCCGACGACAGCCCCTTCGCCAACCGCATCTTCGACCCGGCCGCGGTCGACGACTACTTCGACGCGCCCGGCGACGTCAAGGACATGCTCACCGCCTACCACCGCAACACGAACTACTCGGTCGTCGACGGCGACCTGATCGTGGACCTGTACCGCACCGTCTACGAAGAGCGCGTCCTCGGCCGGGAGCGCCTGCGCATCCGGCACGCCTCGCGGATCACCGCACTGCACGACGGACCCGACCACGCGGACCTCGACATCGAGTACCTGCCCACCGGCAAGACCGAGACCCTCGGCGCCGACGTGGTCGTGTACGCCACCGGCTACCGTCCGTCCGACGCGCTCGGGCTCCTCGGCGACGCGGCCGGCATATGCCTGCGAGACGACGCCGGACGCCCGCGTATGGGCCGCGACTACCGGGTGGCCACCGCTCCGCATGTCACCGCCGGCATCTACCTGCAAGGCGGCACCGAGCACACCCACGGCCTCAGCTCCACGCTGCTGTCCAACATCGCGGTCCGCGCGGGCGAAATCCTCGGCTCGGTGCGCGACCGCCGCGGCGCCGGCACACCGCACGCCGCCGCGTACGCGCCGACCGGGCAGCGCTGACCGTGCGCCTGGGGGAAATCGCCGCGGACGTCGCGCCGCTGCGGGAAAGCCGGGAATTCCGCCTGCTGTTCGCCGCCTCCGCGCTGTCGATGCTCGGCACCGCGCTCACCTCGGTGGCGGCCAGCCTCCAGGTGTACGACATCGGCGGATCGTCCCTGCACGTCGGCATGGTCAACGTGGTCATCGCGGTGAGCCTGTGCATCGGCCTGCTGACCGGCGGCGTCGTCGCCGACCGCGCCGACCGCCGCGCCGTCATCCTCTCCACCCGGGCCGGGGCCGCGGTGGTGGTCCTGGCGCTGGCCGGGAACGCGCTCATGGACCGCCCGCAGCTGTGGATGATCTACCTGCTCGCGGTCGCCGCCGGACTGGTGAACGGGCTCGGCGCGCCCGCGCTCATGGCGGTCACGCCCGCCTTGGTCGGCCGCAAGCACCTCGCCGCGGCCGGCGCCCTGCTGACCCTCACCACGCAGTTCGGCGCGATGGTCGGGCCCACCGTGGCCGGCATCGTGGCGGCCGGACCGGGCGTCGCGACGTGCTACCTCCTGGACGCCGGGGGCTTCGCGGTCGGCGCCGTCCTGCTGTGGCGGCTGCCCGAACTGCGTCCGGAACGGCGGCTCGAGGAGTCCGCGGGCACCCCGGCCGACACCGCGGCGCCGGGCGCCCCCGAAACCGGCGCGGCGGACGCCGGCAAGGCCGAGGAGGCGGCCGGGCACCCGCTCCGCGACATCGCCGACGGGCTGCGGCACCTGCGCGGACAGCCCGTCATCCGGGCCCTGATGCTGGTCGACCTGTTCGCGGTCCTCCTCGCCATGCCGTACGCGCTGTTCCCGCAGATCGGCGAACGCGTCTTCGACGGGGGGCCGATGACCGTCGGCCTGCTCTACAGCGCCCCGTCCGTCGGCGCCTTCCTGGGCGCCGCCACCAGCGGCTGGACGGGCCGCGTCCTCCGGCCCGGCACGGCCCTCGCCGCCGCCGCGGCCGGATGGGGCCTCGCGGTGGCCGCGTTCGGCGCGAGCGGCGTCCTGTGGCTCGCGCTGCCGCTGCTCGCCGTCGCGGGCTATGCGGACACCATCTCGGAGATCCTCCGCCGTGCCCTCATCCAGACCTACACCCCCGACCACCTGCAGGGCCGCGTGGGCAGCCTGTGGCTCGCCCAGGCGACCGCCGCCCCGTCGGCGGGCAACGCGCTGGCGGGCCTCGGCACCCGGCTCGTCGCCCCCGGCACCGTCCTGCTCGCCGGCGGCGCCGCCTGCGCGGCGGTGGTCGGCGCGGTGACCGCCGGGTCGCCCGAGCTGCGGAACGCGACCCTGCGGTCCGAACACGAAGCCCAACCCGAACACGGACACGCTCCCGAAGCCGAACCCGGCAAGCACGGCGCGCCGGAACCCGAAGACGTACCCGAACCCGGGTCCGGCGCCCTACCCGAACCCGTCTCCCGTACCGAAAGGCAGGACCCCGATGACCGCCACCAACCCGTTTGACGACGAGGACGGCGAATTCGTCGCCGTGGTCAACGACGAGGGCCAGCACGCCTTGTGGCCGACGTTCCTCGACGTCCCGGCCGGCTGGCGGACCGTGCACGGCCCCGGCACCCGCGCCGCGTGCCTGGAGTACATCGACACGCACTGGACCGACCTGCGGCCGCGCAGCCTCGTCGCGGCCACCGCCGCCGTTTCCGGCCCCGACGCATCCGGCCCCGAACCTGCGAACCCCGACCCCACCCAGGACTGAGGAACGACCGTGCTGCGCAACCTGCTCTCCGGCAAGATCCACCGGGCCCGCGTCACCCAGTCCGACCTGCACTACGTCGGCTCGCTGACGGTCGACGAGGACCTCCTCGACGCCGCCGGCATCGTCGCCAACGAGGTCGTGCAGGTCGTCGACATCGACAACGGGGCCCGCCTCACCACGTACGCCATCCCCGGCCCGCGCGGGTCCGGGGTCATCGGCGCGAACGGCGCCGCCGCCCGCCTGGTGCACCACGGCGACCTGCTCATCATCATGTCGTTCGCCCTGGTGGACGACGCCGAACTCGCCGCGCACACCCCGCGGGTCGTGCACGTCGACGCGGCGAACCGCATCGTGGCGCTGGGCGGCGACGCCGCCGAACCCGTGCCGGGGGTCCCCGACCAGATCCCCGGCACCACGGTCGCCGTCGGCTGACCGTCCGCCGGCCCCGCATCGCCGGGGCGGAACCGGAACCACGAAGAGGGGCGGCTCCCGATCCGGGAGCCGCCCCTCGGCCGTCGCGCCGGCCGCGGATCAGCCGCGCGGCGCCTTGGCGGCCTGCGAGATCCGCGGCATGACCTTGTCGATCACGTACTCCACGGCCAACGGGGTCGGTGCACGCAGCGCCCAGAAGTCGTTGGAATCCAGCGGGATGTACGAACCGCGCTTGACCACCTTCAGCCCGGCGAACTGCGGATTGGCCTCGATCGCCTTCTGCAGCGACGCATCGGCGTTGTAGTTGCTCAGCAGCACGTCGACCTCGAGCACGTCCAGTCGCTCCATGCTCAGCTCCGCCGCGAACCCGGCGCCCGGCAGGTTCGCGACGGTGTCCGGGAAGGTCATGCCGAAGCCGCCGAGCAGCTTGACCGACGTGTCCGCCTTGTCCTTGAGCACCGCGATCGTGCCCGCGTTCTGGGCGTTCGTCAGGGCGAACGACTTGCCCTTGATCTCCGGGTAGGTCGTGCCCACCGCGGCGATCTTGCCTTCCAGGCCGGCGACCAGCTTGTCGGCTTCCGCCGCCTTGCCGAGCGCCTTGCCGACCTGCCGCGTCACCTGCTGCCAGGTGTCCTGCGACGGGCCGGTCTCGAACGCGGTGGTCGGCGCGATCTTCGAGAGCTTCTCGTACTCCTGCTCGACCCAGTAATCGGTGTTGGCCAGGATCAAGTCCGGCTTGAGCGCCAGGACTTTCTCGATCGGCGCGCCGTTGTCGCCCATCACGATCAGCTCGGGCTTCGACCCGTTGAGCTTGGACGCCGCCCACGGGGCTATGCCGTCCGGCGGCGTCGTCTCCACCATGCCGGTCAGCTGGGCGGCCAGCGCCAGCGCGGCGTCCTGGTCGCCCTCGCCGAGGGCCACGATCCGCTTGGGCGCCGACTTGATCGTGGTCGTGCCGAGCTTGTGGGTGATCGTCACCGGGTACGCGGCGGCGTCCGGTGCCGAGGCTGCGGGCGCACTCGCGGCCGGGGAGCCCCCGGAGGCCTTGTCGCCCTTGTCGTCCTTGTCGTCGCCGCACGCGGCGAGGCCCAAGGCGAGAGTCGCGGCGATTCCGGCCGCGGCCAGGCGGCGCAGGCCGCGAGGGATACCGGTTCTGTGCATGACGTGAGATCGCCTCTCTGAGGTGGAGTGCAGTGCAGCAAGAAGGGGGCGGTGCGGCGGTGGGCCTGGTAGGGGCCGCCGCACCGCCGCCGGCGTCACGGCGTGTCGCGGTGCGCCAAGGCGTCGCGCAGCAGCGGGCCGATCCGGCCGACCGCATCGCGGGACAACAAGTCGTCGTGGTGATAGGGGACTTCGTGAGAGCTGACGGTGCCGGTCACCCGGTCCCGCCAAGCGGCCGCGCCGGTATGCCGGGCGTTGCCCTCGGCGACGACGCACAGCACGTCGCCGTCGAATGCCGGGAGCGGCGCTTCGGGGGCCAGGAACTCGTGCAGCCTGCGGGCCGCGATCAGGCGCGCGACGACGTCGTCTCCCAACCCGGTCAGCACGTCGGCGTCCCCGCCCGGCACCGCGCGGGCCAGGTGGTCGAGGGCGGCATCAGTGCCGAACCCGTCGGCGCCGGAACGGCCTTCGCCGGACGGCAGCGGCGCGGGAGGCTGCGCGTCGAGGACCGCCAGGAACCGGACGTCCTCGCCGGCCTCCCGGAGGAGCGCGGCCAGCGCGAACGCCATCTCCCCGCCGAACGACCAGCCCAGGAGGTGGTACGGCCCCCGGGGCTGCACGCGCCGGACCCGTGCCAGGTATTCCGCGGCCAGCGCCGCGAATCCGGCGGCGGGTTCGGCGCCCGCGACCACGGGCGACTGGAGGCCGTAGACCGGCCGTTCCGGCTCCACGTAGGGCAGCAGCGCCGCATACGGCCAGGCCAGTCCGAACCCGGGGTGCACGCAGAACAGCGGCGGCAGCGCGCCGTCCGGACGCAGCGCCAGCAGCGGCGCCAGCGCCGCGTCGGCGCGGGGGCGGCCGTCCCGCAACCGGGCGGCGAGCGCGGCCGGCGTGGTCGCGGTCAGCACCGTCGCCACGGTCACCGCGGCCGGGTCGTCGGACAGGCCCGCGCCGCGGATCAGCGACACCAGGCGCACCGCCAGCAGCGAATGCCCGCCCAGCGCGAAGAAGTCGTCGTCCACGCCCACCCGCGGCAGGCCGAGCACCGCGGCGAAGATCCGGCACAGCTCGGCCTCGTCCTCGTCGCGTGGTCCGCGGGCGGAGACGGCGTCGGCGAGGTCGGGTTCGGGCAGCGCGTCGCGGTCGAGCTTGCCGTTGACGGTCAGCGGCAGCACGTCCATCGGCACGACGGCGCTCGGCACCATGTAGTCGGGCAGCCGCTCGGCCGACCACGCGCGCAGCGCGGCCGGTTCCACGGCCCCCACCACGTAGGCGACCAGCCGCAGCCGGTCCGCCGTCGGCACCACCGCGGCCTGCGCCACGTCGGGGTGGTGGGTGAGGACGGTTTCGATCTCGGTGGGTTCGATGCGGTGGCCGCGGATTTTGGTCTGGTGGTCGGTGCGGCCGAGGTAGTCGAGGGTGCCGTCGGGGCGGTGGCGGGTGAGGTCGCCGGTCCGGTACAGGCGCGTGCCCGGCGCGCGAAAGGGGTTTGGCACGAACCGCGCGGCGGTCTGGGCGGGGGCGCGGTGGTAGGCCCGGGCGAGGCCGGCGCCGGACACGTACAACTCGCCGGGCACGCCCGGCGGCACCGGGCGCAGGTGCTCGTCGAGGACGTAGACCTCGGTGTTGTGGATGGGGCGTCCGAGAGCAGGCGTCGTGGATTCGTCGGTGCCCGCGCCGAGGGTGTTGATCGTGTACTCGGTCGGGCCGTACAGGTTGTAGCCGAGCACTCCCGGGGTCTCCCGCAGCGCGGACCACACGTCCCCGCCCACCGCCTCGCCGCCGAGCAGCACCAGGCACGGCCGGTGCCCCGCGTCGAGCAGCCCCAGTTCGACGAGCTGCGCCGCATAGGTCGGCGTGATGTTGACGACGTCGATGTGGTGCGTGTCGAGGTAGGCGGTAAGGGCGTGGGCGTCGCGGCGGAGTTGTTCGTCGCAGATGTGGACTTCGTGGCCTTCGACGAGCCAGAGGAGTTCTTCCCAGCTCATGTCGAAGGCGAAGGACACGGTGTGGGCGATGCGCAGGCGACGCCCGGCCTCCTGCACCACCGGGTCGAAGATGTGGCGCCGGTGGTTGTACTGCATGTTCGTCAGACCCCGGTACGGGGTGACCACACCCTTCGGCCGGCCCGTCGTCCCCGACGTGTAGATGATGTACGCCGGGTGCTCCATCCGATGGGCGTCCGCCCGGGTGAAGCCCGGGCGTTCGTCGTCGGTCGGATCCGCGTCCGACAGCGCGGCCAGCCGCGTCGCCGTGTCCGGATCGTCCAGGAACAGCGCCGCCGCCTCGTCGGGCAGCCGGTCCGCGGCCGACCGGGCGCCGACGACGCACACCGGCGACGTGTCCTCGATCAGCAGCGCCAGGCGGTGTGCGGGCAGGTCGAGTTCCAGCGGGAGGTACGCCGCGCCGGTCTTGAGGACGGCGAACAGGGCCGCGACCATGTCGGGCGTGCGCGGCAGCCCGAGGGCGACGACGCGCTCCGGGCCGGCCCCCTCCGCGCGTAGGAGCCGCGCGATGCGGTTGGCCCGGGCGTTGAGCTCCCGGTACGTCCAGGTGACGGCGTCCGCGGCACCCGGCCGGAACACCAAGGCCACGGCGTCCGGTTCCGCGGCTGCACGCTCCTCCAGAAGCTCCGCGACCGTGACGTTCGGCAGGTCGTGCGCGGTGGCGTTCCATTCGGCCACCACCTGCCGGTGCTCGTCGGGCGTCAGCACGTCGTACGAGCCGATCCGCTCGTCCGGTGCGGCGGCGACCCGTTCCAGAACGCGCACCAGCCGGGACAGCAGCCGTTCTGCGGTGGCGTGGTCGAACAAGTCGGACGCGTACTCGATCGCGATCTCCAGAGGGCCGACCGGTACGCCGGTCTCGCTGGTTTCGCGGAACACGAAGTCCAGGTCGAACTTGGCGGTCGGCGGCGTGAACCGCGCGCCTTCCACCCGCAGACCGGGGAAGTCGACGGTGCCGACGGCCTGGTTCTGGTAGCCGACCATCACCTGGAACAGCGGATTGCGGCCCTGCGAGCGCACCGGGTTGAGCGCCTCGACCAGCCGTTCGAACGGCAGGTCCTGGTGGGCGAACGCACGCAGGTCGGTGTCCCGCAGCCGGGCCAGCAGGTCGCGGAACGTCGGATTGCCCGAGACGTCCGCGCGCGCCACCACCGTGTTGACGAAGAACCCGATCAGTCCCGCGAGTTCCTCCTCGTCGCGGCCCGCGACCGGACTGCCGAGGGGAATGTCGTCGCCCGCCCCCATCCGATGCAGCAGCAGCGCCACGGCGCTCTGCATCACCATGAACGAACTCGCCCCGGCCGAGCGGGCGATGCCGCGCAGCCGGTCGGCGACGGCAGTGTCCAGGAGGGTTTCGACGGTGCCGCCGCGGTAGGTCGCCCGCGTCGGGCGCGGACGGTCGGACGGCAGCGCGATCTCCTGCGGGATGCCGGACAACTCGTTCCTCCAGTAGGCGAGTTGCCGGTTATAGCGGCTTGCCGGGTCGGCCGGGTCGCCGAGCAGGTCCCGCTGCCACAGCGTGAAGTCCGCGTACTGCACGGGCAGCGCGGCCCACTCCGGCGCGCGACCGGCCCGGCGGGCCCCGTACGCGGCCGCGAGGTCGTGGGCATACGGCCGGATCGACCACTCGTCGACGACGATGTGGTGGAACACCGACAGCAGCACGTGTTCGTCCGGGGCGACCGTGAACACCGACACCCGCAGCGGCGGATCGGCGGCCAGGTCGAACGGACGCCGCACGGCCTCGCTGATCAGCGCGGTCACCCGGGTCTCCGCCTCGGCCCGCGAGCCCGCGGCCACCTCCACGAACTCGGCCTCGAAGGCCGGGTGGTCGACGGGCACGAGCCGCTGCGTCAGACGGTCGCCGGGGTCGTGGCCGACAGCGGCGTCGGGCGCCTCCTCCCCGGCCTCGACGCAGATGGTGCGCAGCGCCTCGTGCCGCGCCGCCACGTCGCGGACGGCCGCTTGCAACGCGTCCCGGTCGAGCGGGCCGTGCAGCCGCGCCGCGACCGGTTCGTGGTAGGCCGTCCTCGCATCGGCGAACTGCCCGAGCAGCCACAGCCGTCGCTGCGCATACGACAGCGGCACCTCCTCCAGGCGCGGACGCGCCGCGAGCACGGGCCGGGCACCGGCCCGGTCGCCGTCCGCGAGCGGGCCCATGCGGGCGGCGAGCGCGGCCGCCGTCGGCGCCCCGAAGACGTCCCGGATGGCCAGGTCGACGCCCAGCACCGAGCGGGCCTTCGCGGCCAGCCGGGCGGCGAGGAGCGAGTGCCCGCCCAGGTCGAAGAAGTCGTCGTCCGCGCCGACGTCGGCCACGCCGAGCACCTCGCCGAACAGCGCGCAGACGGCCTTCTCCTCGGCCGTCTCCGGGGCCCGGCCGACCGGCCGGGCCCCGGCGTCCGGCGCGGGCAGGGCGCGCACGTCGAGCTTCCCGTTGACGGTCAGCGGCAGCCGGTCCAGCACCACGAAGGCGCTCGGCACCATGTAGTCGGGCAGCCGTTCCCGCAGGTACTCGCGCAGCCGCGGCACCAGCGTGCCCGCCTCGCGGGTCGCCGCCGGGTTGTTCGTGTACGCCGACAACGACGGCTTCGGCGTGCCTGGTGCGTAGGCGCCGGACAGCGGCGCGGCGGCGTCGCGCGGCGCGAACACCGCGTCGCAGGTGCCGTCCGGCCGCGCCGACCAGGTCACCGATACGGGGCGGCCGTGCCGGGCGCCCAACTCGTGCAGCGCGTCCGGCTCGACGGCGTCCGGGTGGGCCGCGTCGCGGGCGGCGCGTGCCTCGGCGACGCTGCCGCCGTCGGCCAGCACCCGCGCGGCCGCGGCCTCGCCGGCCAGGCGGGCGTTGGGGATGCCGGTGACCCGCACGGTGTCGGCGGGGCCGTCGTCGAGGAGCGCGGCCACGGCCCCGATGCCGGTGTCCGCCCAGGAGACCTCCACCGCGCCGCCGGCCGGGACGGGCGCCGACGGCGTGGCGACGTCGTCCGCGCACGGATCGGCCTCGCGGTAGAGCACCGCGTCGTACCGGTAACGGGAGAGTTCGTTGTGGTGGCGACCGCGCTTGATCCGCACATCGACACCGGCCAAGCCCGGCACATGGCTCGGAAGCGCGGTGAAGTAGCCGGGATCGAGCAGGAGTTCCTTCTCCCAGACCAGCGACCGTTCGATCGCCGCCCGGACGTCCGCGTCGTCGGCGCCGTTGTCCGTGCGGGCGAGCTGGATCGCGGTGTGGAAGCTCCGGGCGAGCCGCAGGTCGCGCAGGTCGCCGAGGAAGACCGCGCCCCCGGGGACCACGAGGCCGAGCGCTTGCCGAACGACGTCGGTGAGGTAGCCGGCGTCCGGGAAGTACTGTGCGACCGAGTTGACGACGACCGTGTCGAAGAACCCGCGGGGCAGCCCCGACAGGTCGTGCGCGGGCTGGGCCCGCAGCTCGACCTTGGCGGCCAGCTCCGGATCGCGGGCGATGTCGCGGCGCAGCTTGGCGATCACCGGCGCGGCGAAATCGGTGGCCCAGTACGCCGCGCAATCCGGCGCGAGACGGCCGAGCAGCAGACCGGTGCCGACACCGATCTCCAGGATGCGCCGCGGCCGGGTCGCGTCGGCGGGGGCGAGGCCCGCGATGCGGGCGACCGTGGCGTCCCGCCATTCGCGCATGTGCTCCACCGGGATCGGCAAGCCGTCGTAGCTGCTGTCCCATCCGGCGAAGTCCTCGCGGAACAGCGCGGTGCCGATCTCGTGGTACTCGGCGTCGTAGATCTGCTGCCACTCGGCCAGCTGCTCGGCGGCGGCGTCCGCACCGGCCGAAGCCTCCGGGTCCGCGACCACGTACGCGACGAGCCGCGGCATGCCGTCCGGGCCGGGCGACGGCACGACGGCGCTGTGCGTGACCTCGGCGTGGTGGGTGAGGACGGTTTCGATTTCGGTGGGTTCGATGCGGTGGCCGCGGATTTTGGTCTGGTGGTCGGTGCGGCCGAGGTAGTCGAGGGTGCCGTCGGGGCGGTGGCGGGTGAGGTCGCCGGTCCGGTAGAGGCGGCTGCCGGGCGGTCCGAACGGGTTGGGGACGAACCGGGCGGCGGTCTGCGCCGGGTTGCGGTGGTAGGCCCGGGCCAGCCCGGCGCCCGCGACGTACAGCTCGCCCGGGGTGCCTTGGGGCACCGGCCGGAGATGGTGGTCGAGGACGTAGACCTCGGTGTTGTGGATGGGCCGTCCGAGGGCGGGTGTCGTGGATTCGTCGGTGCCCGCGCCGAGGGTGTTGATCGTGTATTCCGTCGGCCCGTACAGGTTGTAGCCGAGGACGCCCGGCGTGTCCCGCAGGGCCGACCAGACCGTGTCGGATACGGCTTCGCCGCCGAGCAGCACCAGGCACGGCCGGTGCCGGCTTTCCAACAGCCCTTCGTCCAGCAGGTGTTGGGCGTACGTGGGGGTGATGTTGACGACGTCGATGCGATGGGTGTCGAGGTAGCTGGTGAGGGCGTGGGCGTCGCGGCGGAGTTGTTCGTCGCAGATGTGGACTTCGTGGCCTTCGACGAGCCAGAGGAGTTCTTCCCAGCTCATGTCGAAGGCGAAGGACACGGTGTGGGCGATGCGCAGGCGTCGTCCGGCTTCGCGTACCACCGGGTCGAAGATGTGGCGGCGGTGGTTGTACTGCATGTTCGTCAGGCCCCGGTATGGGGTGACGACGCCCTTCGGCCGACCGGTCGTGCCGGAGGTATAGATGATGTAGGCCGGATGGTCCATCCGGTGGGCGTCCGCGCGGGTGAAGCCCGGGCGTTCGTCGTCGGTCGGATCCGCGTCCGACAGGCGGAGCAGGTGCTCGGCCGTCGCGGGCGCGTCGATGAGCACGCGCGCGGCGGTGGGGTGTTCGGGGACGTCCCGCGCCACGCCCTGGGCGGTGAGCACACAGACGGGTGCGCCGTCGTCCAGGAGCAGCGCCAGCCGCTGCGCGGGCAGGTCGAGTTCCAGCGGGAGGTACGCGGCGCCGGTCTTGAGGACGGCGAACAGAGCCGCGACCATGTCGGGCGTCCGGGGGAGTGCGAGGGCGACCACCCGCTCGGGTCCCGCGCCGTGGGCGGCGAGCAGCCGGGCGATGCGGTTGGCCCGGGCGTTGAGCTCCCGGTACGTCCAGGTGACGGCGTCCGTGGCACCCGGCCGGAACACCAAGGCCACGGCGTCCGGTTCGGCGGCGGCACGCTCCTCGAGAAGCTCCGCGACGGTGACGTCGGGCAGGTCGTGCCCGGTGGCGTTCCACGTGGTCAGCGCCCGGTCGTGCTCGGCCGGGGACAGCAGGCCGATGCGCGCGCACGCGGCGTCCGGGTCGTCCGCGAAGCCGGCCATTACCCGGACGAACCGGTCTGCCAGCAGCTCGACTTCGTCGCGGTCGAAGGCCCCGGTGTGGAACATCGCGCGCAGGGTGGTCTCGGCGCCGGGGGTCACCACCATCGAGACCGGGTAGTGCGTGGCGTCGCGGACTTCGTGTCCGCGCACCCGCAGGGCGCCGTCCGGGCCGTACCGGGTCGCGGTGGCTGGGAGCGGCAGGTTCTGCACCACGAAGAAGGTGTCGAACAGCGGTCCCAGGCCGGTGGCCGCCTGCAGTTCGGCCAGCCCCGGTTCGGGGTGGTCGAACAGCTCGGACTTCTCGTCGTGCACCCGGCGCCACAGCGCCCGCGGCGACTCGCCCGCGCGGACCCGCACCCGTACCGGCACGGTGTTGAACAGCAGTCCGACGGTGGTCTCCACGCCGGCCACGTCGGGGTGGCGGCCCGACACCAGGGCGCCGAACACGCAGTCGTCGCGGCCGGTCAGGCGGGCGAGCAGCAGCCCCCAGGCGCACTCGTAGACCGTGCCGAGCGTGACACCGGCTTCCCGGGCCCGGGCGGTCAGGCGCTCGGTCAGGCCGGCGGGGAGAGTCCGGACGAACTCCTCGGCGGACGCGGCGGACGCCGCGGACACACCGTCCGCGTCGTGGCCCGCGGGCGCGAGCCGGGTCGGCTCGGCGATCCCGTCGAGGTACGCGGCCCAGACCGCGCGGGACCGATCGGCGTCGCGCTGCCGCAGCCAGTCGAGGTAGGTTCGGAACGGCGTTGTGGGGCGGGCGAGTTCTCGCTGTGCGTCGGTGTAGGCGGCGAGCAGCGACGTGAGCACCAGTCCGCTGGACCAGCCGTCGATCAGCAGGACTTGGGACGTCATCACCAGACGGTGTCTGTCGTCGCCGGTACGGGCGAGCCCGAAGCGGATCAGCGGCGGCCGGGCGGGATCCCACGGGCGGTCGCGCTCCGCGGCCGCGAAGGCGTCGAAGGCCGCGGCCGGTCGCGGGCCGGCGGCGGCGGCGGACGGTGCCTCGGTGAGGTCGGCATACCGGAACGGCAGTTCCCACCGTTGCGGAATCACCTGCACGGTGGTGTCGTCGAGCGGGACGAATCCGGCGCGGAGGTTCGGATACTTCTCCAGCACGGCGCGGACCGCGTCGGCCATCGCCGCCGGGTCGACCGGGCCGTCGAGGTCCAGGACGACCTGCTGGGTGTAGATCCCCTGGGCGGTGTCGTCGGCCAGGTCCATGAGGAAGTGGAACAGCAGGCCCTCTTGCAGCGCCGACAGCGGCAGCACGTCGGCGACGCCCGCGCCGCCCAGCGCCCGGTCGAGCGCGCGGAACTGCTCCGGGGCGAGGCCGGGGGCCGTGGCGGCGCCGCGGGCGGCCTCGGGTGACGCTTCGTCCGCGCTTGCCCGGTTGGCCGCCGCGGTCCGCGCGAGCGCGGCCACGGTCGGGTGGCGGAACACGTCGCGGACCGTGAACGGCAGCCCGGCCGTCCGGGCCCGGGAGGCGAGCAGGGTGGCGCCGATGCTGTCGCCGCCGAGGGTGAAGAACCCGTCGTCGACACCGACGCGCGGCAAGCCGAGCACCTCCGCGAACACCTCGGCCAGGGCGGCTTCTTCGGGTGTACGCGGGGTGGTGTGCGGGCCGGCCGGCGCGGGGCCGGCGGCGGGATCGGGCAGCGCGGCCCGGTCGGTCTTGCCGTTCGGCAGGAGCGGGAGCGCGGTCACGAGCACCACGACCGCGGGGACCAGGTGTTCGGGCAGCCGGTCGACCAGGTGTGCGCGCAGGGCTTCCGTGTCGGGGGCGGCATCCGGGTCGGGGACCGCATAGGCCACCAGGCGCGGTGTGCCTGATGCGGCACGGCGGACGGCGACCACGGCGGCGGCGACGTCCGGGTGCGCGGCCAGGCACGCTTCGATCTCGGCGGGCTCGATGCGGACGCCGCGGACCTTGACCTGGTCGTCTGTCCGGCCGAGGAACTCCAAGGCACCGTCGGCGCGTCGGCGGACCAGATCGCCGGTGCGGTACATCCGGGACCCGGGAGGACCGTATGGCGACGCGGTGAACCGCGATGCGGTCAGCCCCGGACGCCCCAGATAGCCGTCGGCCAGTTGGGCGCCGGTCAGGTACAGCTCGCCCGGCACCCCGGCCGGGACCGGCGCCAAACGCCCGTCCAGCACCAGCGCGCCGGTGTTCCACACGGGAGCGCCGATCGGCACCGTTCGGGGGTCTGCGCCGCCGTCGTCGTCGGGCGGGGTCCACGAGGTCGCGGTGATCGCCGCCTCGGTGGGGCCGTACGTGTTGTGCGGCCGGACGCCGAGCACCTGCGCGGCCCGCAGGGCGATCCCCGGCGGCAGCGCTTCGCCGCCGCACAGCAGCAGCCGCAGCGGGGCAGCGGACGCCTGCGACGGGTCGGCGGGCGGCCACTCGGCAAGCAGCGCGTCGAGCATCGGCGGGACGAAGTGCGCCGCGGTCACGCCCTGCTCGTCCATGAGCCGGGCGAGGTAGGCGGCATCGCGCTGGCCGCCGGGCTCGGCGACCACCACGGTCGCCCCGGCCGCGAGCGGCCAGAACGTCTCCCAGATCGCCACGTCGAATCCGGCGGGCGCCTTGTGCAGGAACCGGTCGCCGGCAGCCAACGGGAACGCGTGCTGCACCCACGCGAGCTGGTTGGCGAGTGCGCGGTGCGACACGACCACGCCCTTCGGCCGCCCCGTAGAGCCGGAGGTGTACAGGACGTACGCCGGATCGCCGGCCGTGGCCGGGGAACCTCCGGTCGTCGGCGGCGCCGCGTCCGCCGGGAACGCCGCCACCGCGGGGTCGTCGACCGCGATCACCCGGATACCGGATCCGGCGAACCGGGCGGCGTCGCCCGACGTGGTGACGACGCACCGGGGCGCTGCGTCGGCGAGCATGTCCGCCAGCCGCGCATCCGGATGCTCCGGGTCGAGCGGCAGATAGGCCGCGCCGCTGCGCAGCACGCCCAGCAAGGCGGCGACGAGCGCCGTGGAGCGCGGCACGGCGACCGCGACGACAGCCCCCGCGCCGATGCCTTCGGCGGCCAGCAGACCGGCCAGGCGGTCGGCGTTGCCGAGGAGTTCGCGGTAGCGGACCTCCGCGCCGTCCGGCCCGACCAGGGCGACGGCCTCGGGTGTGGCGCGGGCTTGCGCGGCGATGCGTTCGTCGACGCGGAGGTCCGGGACCGGATGCGCGGCCGGCGGTGCGGTGAGGGCGGCATGCTCGTCCGGCGTGAGGATGCCCAGCGCGGACACCGGGGTGCCGGCGGCTGCGGCAGCGTCGGCGAGGAGCCGCACCAGCCGGTCGAGGAGGTCGGCGACCGTGCCGTGGTCGAAGCGGTCGGCGGCATAGCCCGCCTGGATGCGGATCCCGTCGCCGTCGGTCTCCACGCAGCGCAGGTCGAGGTCGAACATCGCCGCGCCGGTCGGCGGCGGATACGCCGCGGTCTCGATCCCCGGCAGCGCAAGCCGGACTTCGTCGGCCCGGTGATGCGCCACCGACACCTGGAACAGCGGATGACGGCCCAGCACCCGGGGCGGGGCCAACCGGTCGACGACCCAGGCGAAGGGCACGTCCGCGTGGGCGAACGCGGCCCGCGAGGTGTCCCGGACCCGGTCGAGCAGCGCGCCGAACGCCGGGTCGCCGCGCAGATCCGCGCGCACGACCACGGTGTTGACGAACAACCCGACGACGTCGTGCAGGTCCTCGTCGGTGCGCCCCGCGACCGGCACGCCGAGGGCGATGTCGTCCCCGGCGCCCATCCGGTGCAGCAATGCGGCGACACCCGCCTGCAGGACCGCGGACGGGCCGACGCCGTGGGCGCGGGCCAAGGACCGCAGCGCGGCGGTCACCGTGGGCGGGACCAGCGCCTCGGCGGCGCCGCCGCGCAGTGTGGGGTCGGCGGGGCGGGGCCGGTCGGCGGGCAGCGCCGCCTCGTCCGGCAGGCCGTCCAGCGCCTTGGACCAGAAGTCGAGCTGGCGCACCGCCACGTCCGTCGCCGACCCGGCGTCGGCGCCCAGGAGCGCGCGCTGCCACGCCGTGTACTCGGCGTAGGTGACGAGGGCGGGCGCCGAGACCGCGGACGGTGCGGTGCCGGCGGCCCGCGCCGTGTAGGCGGCGGCGAGGTCGGCCAGCAGCGGCCCGTACGACCACCGGTCGGCGGCCGTGTGGTGCAGGGTGAGTACCAGGTGCGTCGCGTCCGCGGCGGTGAACACCGCCGCGCGCATGGGAAGATCGTCGGCGAGCCGGAACGGCCTGGCCACCGCGGCGGTGGTCTCCGCCGCCAATCGGGTGCCGGGTTCGGTGGCGAGGTCCACCACGTCGCAGCGCAGCCGGGTGGCCGCTTCGGCGGGAGAAAGGACCCGCTGGACGGGCAGAACGCCGTCGTCCGCGACCAGCAGCGTACGCAGCGCCTCGTGCCGTCCCACCACGTCCACCAGAGCGGCGCGGAGCGCGGCGAGGTCCACGGCGCCGGTCAGCTTGAGCCCCAGCGGCAGGTGGTACGCCGCCGACGGCCCGCGCAGCTGCTCCTCCAGGAACAGCCCGGCCTGGGAGAACGACGCCGGGACCGGGGCGGGCAGTTCGGTGCCGCGCACCGGAGGACGGGCCGGCGCCGCCTCCGCGGCCGCGGCGGCGAGGCCGTGCGGGGTCGGCGCACGGAAGACGTCCGCAAGCGACACCTCCACGCCCAGGACGGCGCGTACCCGGTTGGCCAGCCGCGCGGCCAGCAGCGAATGCCCGCCGAGGGCGAAGAAATCGTCGTCCGGGCCGACCTGCGGTACGCCCAGCAGGTCCGCGAACAGCGCGCAGACCGACGCTTCGCGGGCGTCCGCCGGAGCCCGCCCGGCCGGCCCGCGGTCGCCGGGACGCGGTCGCGGCAGCGCCCTGCGGTCGACCTTTCCGCTGGCGTTGCGGGGGAGTTCGGCGAGGAGCGTGAACGTCGCCGGGAGCATCGCGGACGGCACCAGCGCGGCGAGCGCGGTGCGGACATCGTCGATCTCCAGGGTGTGCCCGTCCGCCGGGACGAGATACGCGGCCAGCGCCTGCGCGCCGTCGCCGCCCGCGACCGGGGCGACCGCGGCCCGCGCCACGCCGGGCAGGTCCAGCAGGCGCGCCTCGACCTCGCCGGGCTCCACGCGAACGCCGCGGATCTTCACCTGCTGGTCGGTGCGGCCGAGGAACCACACCGCGCCGTCCGCGCCCCGGCGCACCCGGTCGCCGGTGCGGTACATGCGGGTGCCGGGACCCGCGAACGGGTCCGGCAGGAACCGCTCCGCGGTCGCCGCCGGGCGGCCGAGGTAGCCGCGGGCGAGGCCGGTGCCCGCGAGGTACAGCTCGCCGGGCACACCGTCGGGGACCGGGCGGAGCGCCGCGTCCAGCACGTAGGCGCGGGTGTTGGCGATGGGACGGCCGATGGGGACGGATCCGGCCGCGGTCCGTGCGTGGGCGAGGCTGTCGCCGGCGGCTTCGGAGCAGCCGTACAGGTTGACGATCGCGGCATCCGGCCATCGGGCGGACACCGCGTCCGCCAGCGCCGCGGGCAGCGCCTCGCCGGAGCTGATCCAGGTGGTGACGGAAGCGAGCGAGCCGGGGGCCGCGGTGTCCAGGAGCGTGGCGAGCAGGCTCGGCACGACCGTCACGACCTGGACGCGGTGCCGGTCCACGAGTGCGGCGAGCGCCGCGGGATCGGCCGCGGTCGCGTCGTCGGCGACGACGACGGTGTCCCCGGCCACCAGCCCGCCGAGGAGTTCGGTGGTGCCGTCGATGAACGCCAGCGCGCTCTTGGCGACCCGCACGCGCGGGGCATCACCGCGTCCCCACCACAGCCGGTTCGCGAGCGCGGCCTGCGTACCGACGACGGCTTTGGGGCGGCCGGTGGATCCGGAGGTGAAGATCACGTAGGCGGCGGCGCCGGGCGGCGCCGGGCGCGCCGGAGCCGCGAACGCCGCGGCGGCGGACGGCCCGTCGATCCGGACGCGGGGAATGCCGTCCGGAACCGGCAGGTCGGCCGGCGTGGCGGCGTCGCACAGCACCGCGTCGGGGCGTGCGTCGCCGAGCATGAGCGCGGTGCGTTCGTGCGGCTGGTTGAGGTCGAGCGGCAGGTAGGCGGCACCGGCGCGGAGCACGGCGAGCAGCGCCGCGGGGAGATCCGCGGAGCGGGAGAGGGCGAGAGCGATCACCGGTTCGCGGCGCCCGTCCGCGGCGCCGGACGCCGTCCAGAGGGCACCCTGCGGCAGCAGCGCGCGGATCTCGTCGGCGCGCGCGCCGAGTTCGCGGTAGGTCAGGGTGCGGTCGGCGATTACGGCGACCGCCTCGGAGGCCGTGGCGATCCGGCGGTCGATCAGCGCGGCCACGCCGCCGTCGGGCACCGGCACCGGGTCGGGTCGGGTGGGCGGGGCGACCGCGTCGAGCAGCGCGAGAGGGGTGTCCGGGGCGTCGAGCGCCGCGGCGAGCAGTGCTTCGAGGTGCGCCAGCAGGACGTCCACGCTGTGCGGAGCGAGCAGGCCCTGCCGGTAGGTTGCTTCCACGACCAGGGAACCGGGGCGCAGGAAGCACTCCAACGCCAAGTCGAACTGGGTGGTCCCGTTGTGGATGTGACGCCATGCCGCTGTCACGCCCGGGAATTCCGGCGCCGCGAGTTCGTGGGCGAGGAGCCCGAACATGACGTCGAACAGCGGTGTCCGGCCCGGGCTGCGCGCGGGACGCACGGCGTCGAGGACCCGGTCGAAGGGCACATCCTGGTGGGCGAAGGCGCCGGAACAGGTCTCCGCCGTCCGGCCAACAAGCTGACGGAACGTCAGAGTCGGTGTCCGGCCCGCCGGTTCGGCGGTGTCGCAGCGCAGCACGACGGTGTTGTTGAAGTTGCCGATCAGGCGGGCCGCCTCCGCGCGGCTGCGGTCCATCGTCAGGGTGCCGATCGGCAGGTCGTCGGCGCCGGTGTGGCGGCGCAGCACGGCGGCGAACGCGGCGAGGGCCGCGGTGAACGGCGTGGTGCCCGCGTCCGTCGCGAACGCGGCCAAGCGGCCGGCGAGTTCGGGGGCGAAGCGGCGGGTCCGACGGCCGCCGCGTTCGTCTCCGACGGGCGGCCGCGGACCGTCCGCGGGCAGTTCGGCGGCCTCGGGGAGCGACGCGAGCCGCTCGTGCCAGAAGGCGACGCCCTCCGTGTCGGCACCGGCCTCCGGTGCGGCGCTGTCGCGGGCCCGCTCCCAGGCGGCGACGTCCGCGTACTGGATCTCCGGGACGGCCGGAAGCGCGGTGCCTTCCACGGTCGCCCGGTAGAGGGCGGCGAGATCCCGGGACAGCACGCCCCAGGTGCCGCCGTCCCACGCGATGTGGTGCACGACCTGGACCAGCGCGTGGCGGTCGGCGGCGAACCGCAGCAACTCCCAGCGCACGGGCTGGTCGTGGGCGAGGTCGAAGGGCCGCGAGGCAAGCTCCGCCGCGGCGGCGTCGGCCGCCTGCACCCACGCGTCCGCGGGTATCGCGGAGAGGTCCCGCAGCGGGACGTCGAGCCGGGGGACCTCGGCGACGATCTGGCGGGGCTCGCCGTCGTCCGCCACCCGGTAGACCGTGCGCAGCAGTTCGTGCCGCACGACGAGCGCGTGCAGCGCGGTCCGCAGCGCCCCGGCGTCCAGCGGGCCGGCCAGGTCGACGACGAGGCAGCCGTTGTACGACGTGCTGCCGGGGTGTGCTTGGTGGTGCAGCCACAGACTGCGCTGCGCGTAGGACAGCGGGGCCGGGCCGAGGGCCCGATCGCGGGCCGGGATTCCGCCGCCGGCTTTTCCGCCGAGACCCTTCCCGGCGAGCAGACGCTTCATCAGTTCCCGGCGGCGGTCGGCCGGTCGGCCGTCCCGAGCGGAGGATTCCTGTCGCAACGTGCCGCCTCCTGGGCGCGCCCGGCCCGCCGCACCGGGCGGCGGGGAGAACTTCGGAAAGCCTTGCCTTAGTTAGGTTTGCCTACCCTATATTTGTGACGCCCGCGTGGGGTGTCAACCCACTGCCCGCGGGCCGGACCATTGCCGGGCGGAAGGGGAACACGGTGGACTGGAGCGTCGGCGCCATACGCGGCGAGGTGGCCGAACTACTCGAATGCGCACCGGACTCGGTGCCCGTCGACGGCAACCTCATCGAGCACGGGCTCGACTCGCTCCGGCTCATGCGGCTGGCCGGCGGGTGGCGGCGCCGCGGCGCGGAGATCACCTTCGCGGAACTTGCCGAGCACCCCAGCATCGCCGCCTGGGCCGGGCTCCTGGCCGCCGCCGCGGCCGGTCCCGACGCCGCCGACGCGCCGGCGGCGACCGCCGCGCCGGGTGCCGCGGGAGCGGACGGCGGCACGGCCGAAGCGGACCCCCCGGCGGATCCCCACGCGCCGTTCCCGCTCGCCGCGATGCAGCACGCGTACTGGGTCGGACGCGGCGACGACCAAGTCCTCGGCGGCGTGGCGGCCCACCTCTACACCGAGTTCGACCGGCCCGCCGACGCCCTGGACCCGCTGGACCCGGCGCGGCTGGAGACCGCGGTCCGTGCCCTCGCCGCCCGGCATCCGGCGCTCCGCACCCGCATCACCCCCGACGGCCTGCAGCAGGTCCTCGCCGCACCGCCCGGGCCGCTGCTCACCGTGGAAGACCTGCGCGGCCTCGCCCCCGAGGCGGCCGCCGCCCGGCTCGACGAACTGCGCGACGCCTGCTCGCACCAAATGCTCGACATCGAAGCCGGGCGCGTGTTCGACATCCGCCTCACCCTGCTGCCCGACGGCGCGACCCGGCTGCACGTCGACGTCGACATGGCGGCCGCCGACGCGCTCAGCTTCCGCATCCTCCTCGCCGACCTCGCCGCGCTCTACGCCGCACCCGGCACACCCCTTCCCCCGCTGGCGTACGACCACCGCGCCTACCTCGCCGACCGGCCGCCGCTGCGCGCCGCCGCCGCGGCCCGGGCCCGCGCGCACTGGGACGCCCGCCTCCCCGACCTGCCCGGCGCCCCCGACCTGCCGCTGCGCGCCGAAGCCGAACGCGGCGACCCCGCCCGGGTCACCCGCCGCCACCTCTGGCTCGCGCCCGACGACAAGCGGCGGTGGCAGGAGCGCGCCCACCGGCAGGGCGTCACCCCGGCGATGGCCCTGGCCGCGGCCTTCGCCCACGTGCTTGCCGGGTGGACCGCCGAACCGCACTTCCTGCTGAACCTCCCGCTGTTCGACCGCGAGGAGATCCACCCCGACGTGCCGCGCCTGGTCGGCGACTTCACCGGCTCCGTGCTGCTGGACAGCGACCTGGGCCGGCCCGGCACCTTCCTCGACCGCGCCCGTGCGCTCCAGGCCCGGCTGCACGACGACGCCGCGCATGCCGACCGCGCCGGGCTGGAGGTGCTGCGCGACCTCTCCCGGGCCCGCGGCGGCCAGGTCGTCGCGCCCGTCGTCTACACCAGCGCGCTCAACCTGGGCGAACTGTTCGCCGACGACGTCCGGGCCTTGTTCGGCGAACCCGAGTGGATCATCTCGCAAGGCCCGCAGGTGCTGCTCGACGCCCAGGTCACCGAAGTGCGCGGCGGACTCCTCGTCAACTGGGACATCCGCGAGGAACTCTTCGCGGACGGCGTCGCGGACGCCATGTTCGACGCCTACCGCACCGTGGTCACCCGCCTCGGCGCCCCCGACGCCGACTGGGACCGGCCGATCGGCGACCTCCTGCCGGACGTCCAGCGCACGGTGCGCGCCCGGGCCAACGCCACCACGGCCCCCCGCAGCCGGCGGCGGCTCCACGATCCGTTCTTCACCCGCGCCCGCACCCGGCCCGACGCCCTCGCGGTCGTCGCCGGATCCGACGTGCGCTGGACCTACGGAGACCTCGCCGACCGCGCGCTGCGCGTCGCCGCCGCGCTGGCCGCCCGCGGCATCGGCCGGGGCGACACCGTCGCCGTCATCCTCCCCAAGGGTCCCGACCAAGTCCTGGCGGTGCTGGGCGTGTTGGCGGCGGGAGCGGCGTACGTCCCGGTCGGTGTCGAACAGCCCGCCGCGCGCCGGGCCCGGATCCACGCCACCGCGGGAGCCCGCCTCGTCCTCGACGCGGACGGCCGCACCGGAGCGTCCCCGCACGCGGCGGCGATCGCCCTCGCCGAGGCCGCCCGGCACGCCGAGCCGCTCGCCGCGCCGGCCGCCGGGGACGAACGGGACGCCGCCTACATCCTCTTCACCTCCGGCTCCACCGGCGAGCCCAAAGGCGTCGAACTCCCGCACAGCGCCGCCGTCAACACCATCGACGACCTCGTCGCCCGGTACGCGCTCGGCCCGGACGACCGCACGCTGGCCCTGTCCGCACTCGACTTCGACCTTTCGGTCTTCGACATCTTCGCGCCCTTCGCGGCAGGCGGCGCCGTGGTGCTGCCGCAGGCCGACGAACGGTACGAACCGGCCTACTGGCTGCGCCAGTTGAGCGAAAACCGGGTCACCGTGCTCAACTGTGTGCCGGCGCTCCTCGCCATGCTGCTGACCGCCGCCGAGGACGGCGCCGACCGGATCTCCGACACGCTGCGCGTCGTCCTCCTCGGCGGGGACTGGGTCACCACGGACCTGCCCGGCCGCCTGCACGCCCAGGTCCCGGCCTGCCGGTTCGCCGGACTCGGCGGCACCACGGAGACCGCCATCCACTCCACGCTGTACGAAGTCCCGCCCGACTCCCGGCTGCCTGCATGGTGGCGTGCGGTGCCCTACGGCCGGCCCCTCGCCAACGTGCGCTGCCGCGTGGTGGACACCCTCGGCCGCGACCGGCCCGACCACGTCCCCGGCGAACTGTGGATCGGCGGCGACGGCGTCGCCCTCGGCTACCGCGGCGATCCGGCCCGCACCGCCGATCGGTTCGTCGAACACGACGGCGAACGCTGGTACCGGACGGGCGACTTGGCACGCTATCTGCCGGACGGGACGCTGGAGTTCCTCGGCCGCCGCGACCATCAGGTGAAACTCCGCGGCTACCGCATCGAACTCGGGGAGATCGAAGCCGCGCTCGCCGCGGTCCCCGGCGTCCGGCAGGCCGCGGCCGGCGTCGTCGGCACGCCGGGCCGGGCCTTGGCCGCCGCGGTGGTGGCGGAGCCGGGGCTGACGGAGAAACAGATTCTGGCGGTGGTGCAGGAGTTGCTCCCCCCGCACATGCTTCCGGACACGGTGGCGGTGCTCGCCGAACTCCCGCTGACGCGCAACGGCAAGACCGACCGGGCGGCTTTGGCCGCGCTGTGGGAGCGGGGCCGGGGCGGGCTCGCCCACCGGCCACCGCGGGGGCCGGTCGAGGAAGTCGTGGCGGCCGTGTGGCGCGAGGTCTTGAGCCGCGCGGGCACGGCACCGGCAGTGGTCGGCCGCGACGACGACTTCTTCGCGCTGGGCGGGGATTCGGTGCTCGCCACCGCGGCCGTCGGCCGTCTCCGCGAAGCGCTCGACACCGACGGCCTGTCGGTCCGAGCCCTGCTCGCCACCCGCACGGTCGCCGCCCTCGCCGCCCGGCTCGTCGCGGAGGAGGGGGAACCGGGGCGCACCGGCGCCGTCGCCGAGGTGTACCTCGCGGTCGCGGCGATGAGCGACGAAGAGGTGGAGGCGGCGTTGGGGTGAGGCAGGTGGTCGGGTGAGGGGCGAGGTGTTCGGCACGCCGGTGGCGGCTGCCGCCGTCCGGCCCGCCACCGACCCCGCGGGCTCCGACCCGCACCTGCCGTCCACGGCCACTCCTCCCGTCGACCGCCGCGCCGCCGCCCGGCGTCCGACACCGCGTTGCGGGCACCGCTCTGTGGACGCGGTGCCCGCCGTCACCAGCCCGCACCAGCCAGCAAAGGACGACACCCGATGCCTTCCCCCGCCTCCGCACCCGATGCCGAGCCGACCCCCGGTTCCGATCTCCTCGACGGCTGCACCATGTGGCCCGCCGATGCCGCCGCCCGCTACCGCGCGGCCGGATACTGGCGCGGCGACACCCTGGGCGAGCTGCTGCGGGCGTGGGCCCTGCAATGGCCCGAGCGGACGGCTCTCGTCGACGACGCGGGGCGGACGACGTTCGCCGAACTCGACCGGCGCGCCGACCGGACCGCGGCCGGCTTCGCCCGTCTCGGCATCCGGCCGCGCGACCGGGTCCTCGTCCAACTGCCCAACACGGCGGACTTCGTCGTCGTGCTGTTCGCGCTCGCACGTCTGGGCGCGGTGCCCGCGTTGTGCCTGCCCGCGCACCGCGCCCACGAGATCGGACACCTCGCGGAGCTGTCCGAAGCCGTCGCCTACGTGGTCCCCGACACCCACGCCGGCTTCGACCACCGGGCGCTGGCCGGCGAGATCCGCAAGCGCGTTCCGTCACTGCGGCACGTCCTCGTCGCCGGCGAGCCCGGACCCGACGCGCTGGCCTTGGCCTCCGTCGATGCCGACCCGGCAGGCCTCCCCCCGGGCCCGCGACCGGACGACGTCGCCCTCCTGCTCGTCTCCGGCGGGACCACCGGGCTGCCCAAACTGATCCCGCGGACCCACGACGACTACGCCTACAACGCCCGCACCAGCGCTGGGGTCTGCGAACTCACTCCCGAGGACGTGTACTTGGCGGTCCTGCCCGTGGCCCACAACTTCCCGCTCGCCTGCCCGGGCATCCTCGGCATCCTCGGAGTCGGCGGCACCGCGGTGCTCGCCTCGGGACCGAGCCCGGACGCGGCGTTCCCGCTCATGGAACGCGAGAAGGTCACCGTCACCGCCGTCGTGCCGCCGATCGCCGACCTGTGGAGCCAGATGTGGGAGTGGGAGCCCGGCGACCGCTCCGCGCTGCGGCTGATCCAGGTCGGCGGCGCGCGCCTGCCCGCCGCGCTGGCCCGCGAGTTGGGGCCGGGACTGGGGTGCCGGGTGCAGCAGGTCTTCGGGATGGCGGAGGGGCTGCTCAACTACACGCGGACGGAGGACGGGGACGACCTGGTCGCCGAGACCCAGGGGCGGCCGCTCAGCCCCGACGACGAGGTGCGGATCGTCGACGGCGGCGGTGCCGACGTCACGGACGGGGAGATCGGGGAACTGCTCACGCGGGGCCCGTACACGATCCGCGGGTACTACCGGGTGCCCGAGCACAACGCCAACGCGTTCACGCCGGACGGGTACTACCGCAGCGGCGACTTGGTGCGGCGACTGCCGTCGGGCCACCTCGTGGTCGAGGGGCGGGTGAAGGAGGTCGTCAACCGGGGCGGCGAGGGCGTGCCGGCCGGGGAACTCGAAGAGCACCTGGCGGCGCACCCCAAGATCCGCCAGGCGGCGGTAATTCCGCTCCCGGACAAGGTCCTCGGCGAACGGGTCTGCGCGGTCGTCGTCCCGACCGACCCCGCGGACCCGCCGACGCTGCCGGACGTCAAGACGTTCCTCACGACCGCGGGCTTGGCGCCGTACAAGATGCCGGACACCCTCCGCATCGCCCCGGACCTGCCCCGTACGCCCGTCGGCAAGATCGACAAGCGCACCCTCGCGGAATCGGCAGGGGAATCGGCGGCGGGGTAGCGGGGTGGGGCGGGCGCCGGGCGTGGACGGGACCTCGGGCCGTACCGGGCTCTTGTGGCGCTGACATGCACAGATTCCGGGAATCGGCAGCGGCTGACCGAAGATGACTTGAGACGCCTTGATTTGAAGGGAAACGTTCTATTATTTGCCGTTGCGCAGCTACCTTTGTGTCGTTGGTACGGCATGGCTCTCTGGAAATCACCGTGCCGACTGGGGGAGTGGATGCTGACCCCTCGTGCCGCTCTGCCCGCCAAGTCGCGCTGCGCGCGCCTCGAACGCGGGGGCGAGCGCGTCCTGCTTCGCTACTGTTCCGCGGACATCGAGAAGTTCGCCGCGGACATGCTTCTGCTGGAGGGCGACTATGCGCGCCGTCTCCGCCCGTCCGCGGGTAGTCCTACCCTCTCGAGTGAATGAGCGAGTCGTCCCCCTGTACGGCTACGACTACGCCCCCTTCGACCAGTCCATCGTGTGGCTCCCTCCGCGTCGCGAGACGGGCGGATCGGCAGCGGGCAAAACCGAGTTCGACGGTTCCCTACGGACAGAACAGGACCGGCATCGTGATACCGGGACCGACCCTTCCCAGCTGCCGGACGGGTCGCACGGTGATGCCCACGCCACCGTTCCTCTGCAGATCGGCAGTGGCCGACCCCGGAGCCACCGCCGACCCCGTCGGCGATGGCCCGAGGGCCCGGCCGAACCGATCGCGGACCGGCGCGGCCTGACCTGGCTCAGCCGTACGCTGATGGTGGTGAACGTCGCGCTGGTCGCGCTGGTCGCCGTCCTCGGCGCGGTGGACACGCTCGAGCCGTTGCGGCAGACGTCCGGGCACCGCACCCCCTCGCGATGGTGGCCCGTCCTCGTCTACGGCCCTTGGGCGGTCGCGGCGTTGTCGATCCTGCGGGCGGGCATTTACCGCCGCCACGCACTGCATTCCTGGATCGTCGTCCTGGCCTTCGCCGCTCTGTCCATGGCGCTGTCCGTGCCCTACGCCTCCACCGACGCGCGTGCCGTCGTCGCCGCGGTCCTGCCCGCCACGGCCATGACGGCCTGCCTCCACCAGCTCGTACGCCAAACCACTCTCACCCGCCCGCCCTTGGCCAAGATCCCGGCACAGCGCCGCTGGCGGACGTAGGCGGGGACGCGGCCACGACAAGGGCCGGTGGCACGGCGCGGCGTCCGTCGGCGGTGCCGACGGACGCCGGCTGCCGCGTCGGCCGACCAGGCCGACCAGGCCGAACGGGACCGGCGCCGCGCCGAGTTCGCGGTTCAGCCGCGGAGCCGTCCGCGGTAGCCGACCGGGCCTTCGCCGGGGAACTGCGCGGTCCCCTGGAAGTTGTTGCCGCTGTCGAAGAACGTCACCGAGCCGTTGCCCTGTTCGCCGCTCCCCGTCACCGTGGTCCCGGTCGACGGCCGGCCGTCCGCCGGGACGGTACCGTCACGGTTGGCGATGCTCAGGGACAGCGGCACGTCGCTCTGCCATCCGCCGCCGCCGGTGTGGATCTCGGTCTCATATGTGGCCATGGGGTCTTGCCTCCCGAAGTCGACGACGAGCGGCTGGTGCGCGCCCGCACCACTACGCTCACCACCCCTGACGAGATCCAACTTTGTGGTTGCGCGCGTCGTCGCACAAATCACCTGAACGGCCGAGCTTTCCCTTTGCCCGCACGGCAGTTGGCCGAACCCCCATCCCCGGAGGGCGCCGCCGCCGGAGTCTCACGAGGGGGTGCGCACGGCGAGCAGGGCGATGTCGTCGTGGCCGTCGCCGGGGTGATGGGCGGTGAGCGTGCGGCAGAGATCGCCGAGGGGTTCGTCGGCGTGGGCGGTGGCGAGTGCCGCCAGGGCGTCGAGGCGGTTGTCGAGACCGTGGGCGGGGTGTTCGACCAGCCCGTCGGTGAAGAACAGCACGGTCGCGTCGGCGGGCAGCGGGAAGGTGTGGTCCGGTCTCGGTTGGTCGGGGTCGACGCCGAGGGGCAGGCCCGGGTCGGCGTCCAGGTACCGCGCGCCGCCACGGGCGAGGACGAGGGGCGGCGGGTGCCCGGCGTTGCTCCAGTGCAGCGTCCACGGGCTTCCGGCGGGTTCGATGCGGGCCAGGCAGACGGTGGCGGGCGGCAGGTCGGTGATGGCGTGGATGGTGCGGTCGAGCTGGGTGAGGACCGCGCTGGGCGGGGTGCGCAGGTCGTAGAGCAGGGCGCGGAGCATGCTGCGGATCTGGGCCATCGCGGCGGCGGCGTGCAGGTCGTGGCCGACGACGTCGCCGATCACCGTGGCGCAGGCGTGGTCCGGCAGGAGCACGGCGTCGTACCAGTCGCCGCCGATGTGCCCGGGAGCGGTGGCCGGTTGGTACACGGCGGCGGCGTCGAAGGGGGCCAGATCCGGAAGGGTGGGCAGGAGCAGGCGTTGGAAGCGTTCGGCATCGGAGCGGATCCGGTCGACCAGCCTGGCGTTGTCGATGGCCACGCCCGCGGCACCGGCCAGGGCGGTGACGAGGGCTTCGTCCTGGTCGTCGAAGGGCCGTCCGTCGTGGCGGTCGGCCAAGTACAGGTCGCCGTAGACTCGGCCGCGCACCCGGATCGCGACGCCGAGCAGCGTCTTCATCGGTGGATGGCCGCGAGGGAATCCGGCCGCGTCCGGATGCGCCGCGATGTCGTCGACGCGCAGGGGCTCGGGGCTGCGGATCAGGCGCCCGAGCAGCCCGCGCCCGTGCGGCAGCGGCACGCCGTCCAGGGCCTTCTTCTCCGCGTCGGTCAGCCCCATGGGGATGAACTGGGCCAGCAGGCGGCCGTCCTCGTCCAAGATGCCCAGCGCGCCGTAGCGGGCGTCGACCAGCTCCATCGCGGTGGTGACGATGCGCCGCAGCACGGTGTCGAGTTCGAGATGCGAGCCGATCGCGGTGACCGCGTCCAGGAGGCCGTCCAGTTGGCCCCGGGCCTGTGCCAGCGCATCGGCCAGAGGGCCGCCGCGCTCCGGCTCGGCGTCCCTCCGCGGCCGATCCCGGGCATTCTCGTCCGGAGCCATCGCGCGATCCCGTCACCGGTTCTTCCCGGGCCGTCGGAACCCGGGGCCTGGCACGACGCGGGCCGTACCGCCGTCGGCGCACTTGCGCTGCTCGTACGAGACCTGCGAGGTGGGCTCCCTTCGCCGGCATTGTCCGGATCAGGTGGTGGAGGTCGCTGTCGGGTCTCTCGACCTTTCAGCCTCTCAGTCCGGTCACCTCGAACAGGGTCGGCGTGGAACCGTGGTTCCTCGTCGGCCACCTCGGTGGTCGAACTCCCTCGCTCGCCCCGCAGGCCACTTCTCACAGTACTCGCGCGCCAAAAGGAATAAAACACCCATAGCGTATTGAAGTGACGTTGTTTGTGCGGCTTCGGTGCGCTGCCGTGCAGCGGGGTGGCGCACAAGCGCCCGCGTCGGGGCGCCGCCATCACTCAGGGCCCGGGTGGCCGCTCCGGAGGGCCGCATCGAGCTCGCGCAGCAGTTCCCCGACGCGCCCTCCGCCGCGCGGCGGCGAAGGGTAGCGCCGGAGCACGTCGAGGACGCCCGGTGCCGCCCGGCGGCGGGCCTTGTCCACGTACGCGGCGCCGACCGCCCGATGACCGCCCGCGGCCAGCTCGGCCGCTCGCGCCGCGTGGGCCGCCGCCCCGAGAATGTGCTTCACCTGATGGGCGTCCGCCAACGGATGCAAGTACGCGGCGGATGCCGCACTCATGGCCGCCCGCGCCGCGTCGCCCGCAGCCGCGGTGTCCGCGTCTCGGGCCGCCTTGTGCGCGGCCCATGCGGTATCGCGCAGTGCCTTCCCGCGTTCGCCGCCTCGGGCGAACGTCCAGGCGGCGTCGATCGCGTCGCGCGGACGCGGGTCGGCCGGGTGTGCGTCCTCGAAGATCTCCAGGACTTCCCGCGCGCTCACCGCGGCATAGCGGGTGACTTCACGAAGATCCTGCTTGCTCAGCACGATCGTGCGGGTGTCGTCGGCCACGAGGCGCATCCTCGCCGACGGGGCCGGGATGCCGCCACCGGACCCTCCGGCCGGTCAGTGGACGGGAGCCGGTTCCTTGCCGACCGAGGGCTTACCCCCGCGGACCAGGAAGGAGACCGCGACCACCGCGAGCCCGAGGCACGCGCCCCACAGGAACGCGTCCTGGATCCCGGTGGCCTGGGCCTCGACGGCTGTGGCCCCGGAGTCGGCGCTGCTCTTGGCGCTCTTGGTCATGACCGTGATGAAGAGGGCCGTGCCCGCGGCGCCGGCGAACTGCTGGAGCGTGTTGAGAATGGCGCTGCCGTGCGAGTACAGCCGGGCATCCAGCGACCCCAGTGCCGACGTCATCAGCGGGGTCATGGCGAAGCCGATGCCCATGCAGGTCAGGACGTGGGTCGCGATCACGTAGGCGAAGTGGGTGTCCGAGTCGATGGCGCTCATCATCCCGAGGCCGAGGGCCATGATCATGGTGCCGGGGATGACGAGGGGCCGGGGGCCGAAGCGGTCCGAGAGACGGCCGACCACCGGACCGCACAGCCCCATGGCCAAACCGCCGGGCAGCAGGATCAGGCCGGTCTTGAGGGTGCTCAGGTCCCGCACCTTCTGAAGGTAGAGCGGCAGCAGGATGAGCGCGCCGAACAGGGCCGCCATCGCGAAGACCAGCACGATGATGCCGACGACGAACGAGCGCGTGCGGAACGCCCGCAGGTCCAGGAGCGCGGCGTCGTCGCGCTGGAGGCGCATCTGCCGCAGGACGAACAGCGCGAGCGCCGCCGCACCGATGACGAGCGGAACGGCGGGCGGCACCGGGGTGTGGCCGGCGGCCGACTCGCCGATGGCGCTCAGGCCGTAGATCAGGCCGCCGAACGCGACCGCGGACAGCAGCACGGAGAGCACGTCGAACCGCACGGGCTTCGGCTCTCCGGCGTTGCGGACCATGAGCGCCCCGACGACGACCGCCAGGATCGCGATCGGCAGCAGGGACAGGAACAGCCAGCGCCAGCTGAGGGACTTCAGGACGAGTCCGGAGAACGTCGGGCCGATCGCCGGGGCGACGGCGATCACGATCGACACCAGGCCCATGGTCCGGCCGCGCCGGGCGACCGGCACGAGCGTCATGATCGTCGTCATCAGCAGCGGCAATATGAGCGCGGTCCCAGACGCCTGGACGACGCGGGCGACGAGCAGCACGGCGAAAGCGGGGGCGACGCCCGCGAGGAGGGTGCCCGCGGCGAACAGCGAGGTCGCGGTCAGGAACACGGCCCGCGTGGTGAAGCGCTGGAGGATCAGCCCGCTCGTCGGGATGACCACGGCCATCGTGAGCAGATAGCCGGTGGTCAGCCACTGGGCGGTGGAGGCGTTGACGGAGAACTCGTCCATGAGCTTCGGCAGCGCGACGCTCATGACGGTTTCGTTGAGGATCATCACGAAGGCGGCCATGATCGGCAGGCCGATCGCGATCTTGATGTGGCGGGGCATCGCCGAGTCCGCCTCGGCGTACTCCTCGGTTGCCACTGCCGGACGGACACTGTGTTCCACGGGCGTGCTCGCCTTTCGTTCGTACGCGGTCGAGGCAACCGGCACCGTGCACAGACGTGGACCCGCAACCCCGCGAGAGGCAGTTTATGTCCGTGCTGTCAGTGACTGACAGCCGGGGGTGCGCCGTGCTCGGGATCGCCCCCTCCCGGACACGCATAAATTCGTACACATCAACCACTTCCGAATGGCAGTCTCTGCCGTGTTCGTCTGCTGCTAACGTTCCGGTCATGAGCAGTCTGCGCGAACTGTCCCGGCAAGCCGTGCGCGACCGTATCGCCGAGGCCGCGGAGGCGCTGTTCCTCGCCAAGGGCTTCCACGAGACGACGGTCGACGAGATCGCGGCGGTCGTCGGCATGTCCCAGCGCAGCTTCTTCCGGTACTTCGCCTCCAAAGAGGCCGTCGTCCTGGAGCGGTTCGACCGGCAAGCCGAGGAACTGTTCGGCCGGCTGAACTCGCGCCCCTTGGACGAGCCGGAATGGGACTCGCTCCGGGCGTGCTTCGACGTCTTCGTCGCCCATCTCGCCGACGACACCCGTCCGGACCGGGCCACCCAGGAGATCATCGAGAGCTGCCCCTCCCTGCTCGCCGCGCAACTGGCGCGCGTGGACCGCCTGAAGGAGGACCTCGCCCAGCGCCTCGCCGCCCGCGCCGTCGCCCGGGACCCGAAGGCCCGTCCCGACACCCTGGTCCTGAGCGCGTGGGTGGGCGCGGCGTTCGCGTGTCTCCAAGCGGCCGTCCGCCACACCCTGTGCGACGACGACCCCGGGCAGCTGGGTGCCTCCCTCGACCACACGATGCGTGCGCTGCGGCCCGTCGGCCACGTGACAGCCGAACGCTGATACCGCGTCGCGGGTGCCGTGCTAACCCGCCGAGGCGGCACTCGCCCGACGCGCCGCGTAGCCCCAGATACGCCGCTGCAAGCGCAGGGCCAGGAATCCCACGAGCACCAACACCACGACGTTGAGCAGCAGTTGCAGCAAGGACCCCCATGCCTCGTGCCACTGTTCGAAGGCGATGGAGACGGAGACGTCGGAAGCCGCGGGAATCGTGGTCACGGAGATGAAGACGCCGAGGAGCGCGCTGGTGCGCGCTTCGGCGAGGGACACGATGCCGACGATCCCGGCAAGGACGGCCACCACCAGGGAGAAGAAGTTCGGTGTGTCGATGAGGTTGGAGACCGGCCGCACACCGAGCTGAAAAGCCTTCGACTGCTGGCCCGTTGCCCGGGAGAACGCCGCGAAGGCCAGCGTGACGACGATGGCCAGCAGGAATCCGAGTGCCAGGGCGCGTGCGCCCTCGCGGACCCGGCGGTGATGGCCTCGGTCCAGGCCCAAGGCGATGCTCGTGATCGCGCCGTACTCCGGGCCGACCACCATGGCCGCGACGATGAGGATCTGGGAGTTCGTCATGATGCCGACCGAGCCGATCAGGCCCGCGATCACGAGGAACAGGTAGAAGCTGGGCAGGTAGGTCCCCGAGGCCCGGATGTTGGCTTCGACCGCGGCCCACAGCGGCACGTGGACGATGGCGCTGGGCTCGTCGGCCTCGAACCGTTCCGCACGCCGCGAGAACATCATCTCGACGTCGGCGACCGCGATCGCCCCTTCATGGTCGACCTTGAGCGTCCGCAACGCGTCCAGCAGATGGTTCGCGGCGCCCCTGAGCACGTCGCATTCGAGCACGTCGTTGCCCGGCCCGCCGACCGGCGCCTTGGTGACCGCGAGGTTGAGCACGCGTCGGTCCGCGGCGAGCAGATCCAGCGTTTCCCGGGTGAGCGCGGGCGGCGGCACGATCCGGATGTGGACCAGGTCCATCCGAGTCTCCTGACGATTTCCTGGCGTCAGGCTAGTCGGCAGGGCGGGCGAGGCGGGGCGTCGGCGCCTCGGACGCCGCCTCGTTCATCCGTTCGGCGGCCGGGGACGGGACCGCCGCGCGCCGGGCGTCGGCTCAACGGGCGACTCCCGCGGGGGGATTCGGACCGGGGCCGTGTCCGGCTTGCCCGGCGCCGCGGGAATCCGCACGCTCGGTGCATGACTCTCACCGGACGTCAGCTGACCCTGCGCCACGACGACCACGAGGCCGTGGTGGTGGAACTGGGCGCGGCACTGCGTTCCTACACGGTCGGCGACCGGCAGCTGCTCGACGGGTTCGGCGCCGCGGAACGGATCACCGGCGGGCGCGGGCAGATCCTGGTGCCGTGGCCGAACCGGGTGCGCGGCGGCCGGTACCCGTGGCAGGGCGAGGAACTGCAACTGCCGCTGACCGAGCCCACGCACGGAAACGCCATCCACGGGCTGCTGCGCTGGAACGCCTGGGAGGTGCTCGACGCGGGCCCGCGGGAAGCCGCGCTGGAGAGCAGCGTGTGGCCGCAGCCCGGTTACCCCTTCCGGCTGCGGGTCCGCGCCGAGTACCGGCTCGGCGACACCGGCTTGGACGTCACGCTGACCGCGTGGAACACGGGGGACACGGCGGCGCCGTACGGCGTCGGCCAGCACCCGTACCTCACCGTCGGCACCGCCGCGATCGACGAGGCGCTGCTGACCGTCCCGGCCGAGACCCGGCTGCGCACCGATGCCGCGGGTCTGCCGGTCGGGGAGGAACCGGTCGCCGGGACGCCGTACGACTTCCGCACCCCGCGGGCGGTCGGCGACCTGCTCTTGGACACGCCGTTCGGCGCGCCGGCCCGGGACACGCACGGGCGCACGACGGTGCGCCTGGCCCACCCCTCCGGCAGCCACGGCACGGACCTGTGGATGGGCGAAGGCGCGAACTACGTGCAGGTGTACACCGGGGACACTCTTCCGGAGCCCCAGCGGCGGCGTGCGGTCGCCATCGAGCCGATGTCCTGCCCGCCCAACGCGTTCGGCGACGGCACCGCCGCGGTGCTGGAACCGGGCGGCAGCCACACCCTGCGTTGGGGGATCACGCCCTGGGAGCAGTAGACGAGGTGGCTCACTCGGCGGGGTCGTGCCAGGCATCGCCGTCCGGGAGCAGGGCATCGGCTTCCTTGGGACCCCAGGAGCCGCGGGCGTAGGGGTGCACGGGCGCGGCGTCGCCGAGGATCGGGTCGACGACGCGCCAAGCCGCTTCGACGGTGTCCTCGCGGGCGAAGAGCCAGCGGTCGCCGTCGAGTGCGGCGCCGATGAGCCGGTCGTACGGGCGCATGTCCGAGCCGGGCAGCTCGCTGAAGGACAGCTCCTCGTGCTTGGCTTCCCACCCGCCACCGGGCACTTTGCCGGCGAGCGTGAGGCCTACCTGGGTCTCCGGCCAGATGCGGAAGCGCAGCGAGTTCGTCGCGGGCACCGGCCGCAGACCGAACACGTCGTGCGGGGCGGCCCGGAAGCGGAGGTTGACTTCGGTGGCGGTCACCGCGAGGCACTTCCCGGCGCGGATGAGAATCGGGACGTCGGCCCAGCGCCACGTGTCCGCGGCGAGGCGGATCGCGGCGAAAGTCTCCGTCGTGGAGTCGGGGGCCACACCGTCGACGTCGAGGTAGCCGTCGTACTGGCCGCGCACGATGTGCTCGGGGTCGAGTGGCCGCAGAGACGCGACGACCGCGGCCTTGGAGTCCCGCCAGCGCTCCAGGCCCTGCCCGGACGGCGGATCGGCCAGCACGGTGGCCAGGACTTGCAGCATGTGGTTCTGGATCACGTCGCGTACGGCGCCGGTGTGGTCGTAGAACCGCCCGCGGTCGGAGACGTCGAAGGCCTCGGCCATGGTGATCTGGATCGACTCCACGTGCGTCCGGTTCAGCAGCGGCTCGATCACCGAGTTCGCGAAGCGGGCGAACAGCACGTTCTCGACGGGGTCAAGGCCCAGCCAGTGGTCGACCCGGTAGATCGCGTCCTCGGCGAAGTGCTCGTGCATGGTCGCGTTGAGCTTCAGTGCACTGTCCAGGTCGGTGCCGAACGGCTTCTCGACCATGATCCGGGCGCCCTCGGCGCGCCCCGCGCCGGCGATGCCTTGCGCGATCCGGCCGAACAGCGGCGGCGGGACCTCAAGGTAGAACAGGGCGTTGCCGCCCTCGCCCATCGCGTCGGACATCGCCGCATACGTGGCGTCGTCGTCGAGATCGCCGTCGACGTAGCGCAGGAGGCCGAGCAGCTTGACGGCCGCGGGGGATTTCGGATCCATCTTGTTGAGGGTGAGGGAAGCCTCCGCGTAGGCGCGGAACTGCTCCAGGGTCCAGCCGGCCTTGGCCACGCCGACCACCGGGACGTCCAGGACGCCGCGCTCGACGAGCCCGACCAGCGCGGGGAACGTCTCCAGCTTGGCGAGGTCGCCGGTCGCGCCGAAGATCACCAGCGCATCGATCTGTCGTGTCGTCATGTCGGGCTCTCCTATGCGCGCCGGATCAGCCCAGCCTCGCGGCGAGGTGGTCGCCGACCCGCAGGGCGTTGGCAATCGCCGTCAGGGACGGGTTCACCGCGCCGATGCTCGGGAAGAAGCTGGTGTCCACGACGTACAGGTTGTCCACGTCGTGGGCTTTGCAGTTGATGTCGAGTGCCGAGGTCTGCGGGTCGGAGCCGAAGCGCACGGTGCCCGCCTGATGGGCGGTGGCCCCGATCGGCATGCCCTTGTGCAGGTAGAGGCTGTGCGGCAGCAGATGGTGCTCGTGCATCCCCAACTTGCCGAGCATCCCTTGGAGTTTGTGGCGCAGGCGCTTCAGCCCGGCGATGTTGTTCTTCTCGTCCATGGTCAGACGGACGTTGCCGTCGGTGCCGATGGTGACCCGGTTGTCGGGTTGGGGAAGGTCCTCGCCGCACAGCCAGAAGTCGACCGCGTGATGCGCGATCACCTCGAAAGGCATGTCCGGCGCCACGGCCCCGGCCCAACGCGGCGCCTCACCGTGGATCTGCGTGGCATCGGACTTGCCCAGCATCTGGATGCCGCCCAGCGGGTAGTCCCAGTCGTCCGCTCCCAGGTACCAGTCGTGCAGCGCGAGCGTCTTCTGGAACGCGGTCGGGTTGGGCTCCTTCGACACCGCCATCAGCGCCAAGTTGTTGTGCCGCATGTAATTGCGTCCCACCACGCCGGAGCTGTTGGCGAGCCCGTCCGGGTGCCGGTCGCTCGCCGAACGGAGCAGCAGAAGGGCGGAGTTCACCGCACCGCAGGCCACGACCACGATGTCCGCTCGGAAGGTCGTGGTCCCGCCGTCGAGTTCGGCGACGACGCCGGTGACCGTCGCACCGGTGGGGTCGGTCTCCAGACGGCGGACGTCGGCGTTGGTGAGCATCGTGATGTTGTCGTGCTCGAGCGCCGGGTCGACGCAGATCACCTGCGCGTCGGACTTCGCACCCAACAGGCAGGGGAAGCCGTCCACCCGGTCGCAGCGGATGCACGCGCTGCCGTGGGCGGCGCGGCCGTGCTCGTCCTGGGTGAGGTTCACGCCGATGGGCAGATGGAAGGGGTGCAGGCCGTTCTTCTCCAAGTCGTCGCTGAGCTGCTGGATGCGCGGCTCGTGCTCGACGGGCGGGAACGGGTACGGTGCGCTCGCCGGGCCTTCGGTCGGATCCTCGCCGTGGTGGCCGTGCACCAGGTACAGCTGCTCTGCCCGGGAGTAGTAGGGCTCCATGTCGGTGTAGTCCAGCGGCCAGGCGGGGGAGACCCCGTCGTGGTGGCGCAGCTCGCCGAAGTCCTCGGGACGCAGCCGGAACAGTGCGGCGCCGTAGAACTTGGTGTTCCCGCCGACGTAGTAGTTGACCTCGGGTGGGAACGCGTTGTCGTCCTTGTCGTACCAGAACTCCGGTGCCCGGTATTTCGCTCTCACGAAGACCGCCGAGGAATCCCAGTTGTCGCGCTCGCGCGGCAGATAGTCGCCGCGTTCCAGGAGAAGGACCCGTTTTCCGGTCGATGCCAGCCGGTGTGCCAGTGTGCCCCCGCCCGCACCTGTACCGATGACAATGACGTCATAGTGATCGCTGGCCATGGGAGCGTCCCATCGGGAGTCGTACGTGCCCTGGGGTATCCGGCTCGATCATCGCGCTCGAAAAACCCGATGGCGGCTGCGTTCGTCGGTTCTCCGGCACCCCCGCCCGGGCATATGGATTCACTTGCAAGCTATAACGAGGTCCGTGCGGGTGCATCTCAACCCCGCGTCGTGCGACGCTTGCAGGGACTTTGCCGTCACGACGTGGGGCTGATTCCTTGGCTTCCGATCCGGCAGGGGGCTCCGCCCGGCTGCTGCTCCCGTTCACGCCGTCCGAGATCGGCGGGCTTCCCGAAGGCTGGGAAGCGCTGGTCTGGGACGGTGGCGGGCCGCCGCCGGTCGGGCCCGGCGCGGCGGCCGTGGAGTTGTTCGTGGTCCCCTACACCTTCACCCGCAAGGCACTGCCCCTGCTTGCGCGGCTGCCCGGCCTGCGCGTCGTGCAGTCGCTGAGTGCCGGTACCGAGAACCTGGAACCCGCCCTGCCGGCAGGTGTCACCCTGTGCAATGCCAAGGGAGTGCACGACGCGAGCACGGCGGAACACGCGGTCACGCTGATCCTCGCCGCGCTCCGCGGAATCCCGGATCTCGTCCGGGCACAGGACGCCCGACGGTGGTCGCCCGGCTTCGGTCCCGCCCTGGCGGACCGCACCGTCCTCCTGCTCGGCTACGGAGCCATCGGCACCGCGGTCGAGACGCGTATCGCTCCGTTCGAATGCCGCGTCCTGCGGGTGGCCCGCACCGCACGGGTGACCACCCGCGGCCGCGTGCACGCGTTGGAGGACCTGCCGCATTTGCTGCCGCAGGCGGATGTGGTGGTTCTGACCGTGCCGCTCACCGACGCGACCCGTGGCCTGGTCGACGCGGACTTCCTGGCGCGCATGAAGGACGGCGCCCTGGTGGTGAACGTGGCGCGCGGCAAGGTGGTGGACACATCCGCGTTGCTGCACGAGCTGGGCAGCGGGCGGCTCCGTGCGGCGCTGGATGTCACCGACCCGGAGCCGCTGCCCCCGGGGCACCCGCTGTGGTCGGCCGCGAACACGCTGATCACCCCGCACAGGGCCGCCACGACCTCGGCTTTCCGCCCTCGTGCCCTCGCGCTCGTCCGGAACCAAGTGGCCCGGTACGCGGCCGGCGAACCCCTCGCGAACGTGGTGTCCGGCCCCGAAACGCCGCGATCGACCGCACAGCCGAATAGCCCGCACTCGTTCGAGTAAGCACGCGCGCGCCGATTGGAAATGCCCCGACGGCAAATGTTCTTCTGACTCCTGGGCATGCCGATAGGAGCGCCATGAGTCAGTTGGATCTCGCCAGGCTGCAGTTCGCCATGACGTCGATCTACCACTTCCTCTTCGTGCCGGTGACCATCGGCCTCAGCTTTCTCACCGCGCTTCTGCAGACCTCGTGGCATCGCACCGGCCGCCCCGAACTTCTCCGGCTGACCCGGTTCTTCGGTGTCCTGCTGGTCATCAACATCGCGGTAGGGGTGGTTACCGGACTTGTCCAGGAATTCCAGTTCGGCATGGACTGGTCGGCGTACTCGCGCACGGTCGGCGACGTCTTCGGCGCGCCGCTGGCCATGGAGGGATTGGCCGCATTCTTCCTGGAGTCGACGTTCCTCGGAATCTGGCTCTTCGGGTGGGACCGGCTGCCGAAACCGGTGCATCTGGCGTCCATTTGGCTGGTCGCGCTCGGCGCGGCGCTGTCCGGGGCGTTCATCATGGCGGCCAACTCGTGGATGCAGCACCCGGTCGGGTACAAAATCGACCCGGCCACGGGTCGTCCGCAACTCAACGACGTGGTCGCGCTGTTCACCAATCCGGTGTTCCTGCGCGGGTACTTGCACGTGATCCTGGCGTCCCTGGTCACCGGCTCCGTCGTCATGCTGGCGGTGTCGGCCTGGCACCTGCGCAAGAACTCGTCGCCGCTCGCGTTCCACGCCACCGCACGCCTGGCGCTGTTCATGCTGGTGCCGGTCATGATGGTGACGATGCTGGTCGGCAGCGAACTCGGCGTCACCGAGGGCAAGTACCAGCCCATGAAGATCGCCGCGGCCGAGGCCCAGTGGACGACCTGTCAGCCCTGCTCGTTCTCGCTGTTCCAGATCGGCGGCGGCAACAACGACCAAAGCCCGACGCGCATCATCGAGGTCCCGCACCTGCTGTCGCTGCTGGCCACGAACCACTGGAACGGACAGGTGGTCGGCCTCAACGAACTCCAGGCGCAGTACGAGCAGAAGTACGGACCGGGCAACTACGTGCCGAACGTATTCATCCAGTACTGGTCGATGCGGGTCATGGCCTACCTCGCGGTCGTCGTGCTGCTCGTCGGGCTGTGGGGCCTCTGGCTCCTGTGGCGAAAGCGGCTCGCCACCGCACGGCGGTTCCACCTGGTCGCCATCTGGGCGGTCGCACTGCCGTTCGTGATGAACACGGCCGGCTGGCTGCTCACCGAGAGCGGCCGCCAGCCCTGGATCGTGCAGGGCCTGCAGCTCACCAAGAACGGCGTGTCGCCGTCGGTCGGCACCGCCACCGTGGCGACCAGCATCCTCGTGTTCTTCCTGCTGTACGCGGCCTTGGCGGCGGTCGAGGTCGTGCTCATCGCCCGGTACGCGCGCAAGGAACTGGCGCCACCGCCGGCTCAGGACGCGCCCCTGCCCTCTTTGACCTACTGACCGGCCGCGTCGGCAGCGGAAAGCCGCGTCGGCGTCCACACCATCTCAGCACCTCAAGGACCGTCGCATGGAGCTGGCCACCGTCTGGTTCATCCTCGTCGCCATCCTGTGGACGGGGTTCTTCATCCTGGAGGGATTCGACCTCGGGGTCGGGATGCTGCACACCGTGGTGGCCCGCGACGAGCCGGGGCGCAGGGCGGCGATCAACACGATCGGGCCGCTGTGGGACGGCAACGAGGTCTGGCTGATCGTCGCCGCGGCGGCGATGTTCGCGGCCTTCCCGGGCTGGTACGCGACCATGTTCTCCGCCCTCTACCCCGTGATGGTCGTGCTGCTGGCCGGGCTGATCCTCCGCGGGGTCTCCTTCGAGTTCCGCGGCAAGGTCGACGGCCCGCGGTGGCGCCGCACCTGGAGCACCGCGCTGACCGTCGGGAGCCTTGCGGTCCCCCTGCTGGTCGGTATCGCGCTGGGGAGTCTCCTGCACGGCGTACCGATCGATCAGAACCAGGAGTTCACCGGCGACGCCTCGGATGTCTTCTCCGGGTACGCGGTGTTCGCCGGGATCACCCTCGTGCTGCTGTGCCTGCTGCACGGCGCGACGTTCCTCACGCTGCGGACCACCGGCGAAGTGCGGGCCCGTGCGGCGCGGCTGGCGCGCCGTATCGCGCCGTTCACGGCGCTCGCGGTGCTGGCGTTCCTGCCCTGGACGCGCTCCACCGTCGGCGAGGGCGTGCTCCCGAACATCCTCCAGATGGTGGCGATCCTCGCGGTGATCGCCGCGGCCCTGCTGGTGGCCCGGGGCCGTGAGGGGTGGTCGTTCACCGCGACCACGGTCGCGGTGGCCACGACCGTCCTGTCGCTCTTCGTCGAGCTCTACCCCCGGTTGATGGTGTCGAGCACGACGTCCGCCTTCGACCTGACGGTGCGCAACACCGCGGCCGCGTCGTACGCCCTGACGGTGACCAGCATCATCGCGCTCGTCTTCCTGCCGCTGGTGCTCGGCTACCAGGCGTGGACCTACCACGTCTTCCGGGAACGCGTCTCGGCCGACAGGTTCGCGGCGGCCACCGAGAGCGGGCACTGAGCCGCTCCCGGCTTCTCGGCCGTCACATGACCGCGATCGGGTTGACCGGCGAGCCCGTGGCGCCGGAGAACCGCAGCGGGGCCACCACGCACAGGAACGACCACCGGCGCTGCTGCTCGCAGACCGGGACCAGGTCCTCGAACTGCAGGTAGTCCAAGAGGTGGATGCCCATCGCGTGCACCGCGAGGACATGGATGGGGAAGGCGACGTCCTCGGTGGTGCTGGGCGCGACGTCGTTGTTGCCGTCGCCGCCGAGCACCGCGACCCGGCGTTCCGCCACGAAATCCATGGCGTAGGGGTGCAGCCCGGCCCGCGCCGCCGCCGCGTCCCAGGCGCCCCGTTCGGCGCGGCGCCGGCGGTGGCCGACCCGGACGAAGAGCAGGTCGCCCGTGCCGACCCGGACCCCCTGCGCGGCTTCGGCCGCGGCCAGCTCCTCGGCGGTCACCTGCTCGCCGGGCTCCAGCCACGGCACGCCGCGCAACCGGGGTATGTCGAGCAGGACGCCGCGGCCCACGATCCCGTCGCGGGCCAGGGCGACGGACAGCGTCTGCGCGCCCTCGGGTTTCACCATGCCGGCATCGGCGCCGCCGAACAGGGTGCCGTTGTAGATCACATGGCAGAGCGCGTCCAGGTGGCTGTCCGCGTCGCCGTGGACGTTCATCGCGAAGCGGTCCCTGGCGAACTGCAGGCCGCTTTCGTCGATTTCGCCCGCGACGGTGCCCGTCATGCGGTGTCCGGCCGGCTCGGGGTTGTCCGGACCCGGGGCGGTCTCCACCGGCGCGGCGAGACTGACCGTGGTCCCCGTGCGGACCTCGGCGGCCGCCGCGACCACGCGGTCGGGCACGATGCGGTCCAGCGCGCTGCCGAGCGGACCTGCCGCCGCGGCGGCGTGCCGGCAACGTGCGTACAGGGTGCGAAACTCGGCTGCGTCGATGTCCGCCATCTATCGGCGCTCCGCCGCGAGGGCACCGTCAATGGCATCGTCGAGGGTGCAGGCCGCCATGATCAGCGACAGGTGCGTGAACGCCTGCGGGAAGTTCCCGAGTTGTTCGCCCGAAGGACCGATCTCCTCGGCGAAGAGCCCGACATGGTTGGAGTAGGTGAGCATCTTCTCGAACGCGTAGCGCGCCTGGCGCAGCCGTCCGGCGCGCGCCAGCGCGTCGACATAGAGGAAGGTACACAGGCTGAAGGTGCCTTCGGAGCCGCGCAGGCCGTCGGGTGACGCGGCCGGGTCGTACCGGTAGACCAGGCTGTCGGAAACGAGTTTGCGGTCCATCGCGTCGAGCGTGGACAGCCAGAGCGGGTCATGCGGCGCGAGCAGGCCGACGCGGGGGGCCAAGAGCAGCGACGCGTCGAGGACGTCGCCGTCGTAGTGCTGGACCAGTGCCTGTTCCTTCTCGCTCCAGCCGCGGGTCATGATCTGGTCCAGGATCTCGTTGCGGGTCTCGCGCCAGCGCACGATGTCCCCCGGCCGGCTGAACTCCTCCGCCAAGGCGATTCCGCGGTCGAATGCCACCCAGGTCATCACCCGGCTGTAGGTGAAGTTCTTGCGGCCGCCGCGGGTCTCCCAGATGCCTTCGTCGGGCCGGTCCCAGTTGTCGGCAAGCCAGTCGAGCGTCGAAGCCACCGCTTTCCAGCCGTAGTAGCTGCCGCGCAGCCCGACTCGCCGCCCCTCGTGCATGGCGTAGAGGGCTTCGCCGTAGATGTCCAGCTGCAGTTGGTCCATCGCGGCATTGCCGGCCCGGACCGGCGCGGAACCGCGATATCCCTCGAAGTGCTCCAGGATCTCCTCGGACAGACTGGGGTCTCCGTCCACCCGGTACATGATCTGCAGCCGGTCGCCCGGCGCGTCCTTGCGCTCGTGCAGGCGCGCGGCCATCCAATGCGCGAACGCGGTGGCCTCCTCGGTGAACCCCAAGTCGAGCAGGGCACGTACGGACAGCGAGGCGTCCCGGACCCAGGTAAACCGGTAGTCCCAATTGCGCTCGCCGCCGACCTGCTCGGGCAGGCCCATGGTCGCGGCCGCGATCGGCGCGCCGGTCGGGGCGTAGGTGAGCAGCTTGATCGTGATCGCCGAACGGCGGACCATGCTCGGCCAGCGGCCCCGGTAGTTCGAGGTCCGCACCCATCGCTGCCAGAAGTCGACCGCGGACCAGAGTTCGTCGGTGATGCTCTCCTCGGTCGGAGGGGGAGGCGCGGGCGCCTCCCCGGCGGACATCGTGAGCACCGACACCGCCAACTCGCCTTGGTGGAGCGTCAACGCGCCGTGGACGTCGTTGCCGGACCGTTCGAGGGGGAAGTTGCCCTGCAGGTGCATGGTGGCGCCGGGCGCCCGGAAGACCGCGTGCTGCTCGCCGACCTCGAGTTCGTGCTTCGCGCGCCCGTAGTCGAAGCGGGGCTTGCAGTCGAGGCTGATCCTGATGGTCCCCCGTACCGCGCGAACCCCGCGGATGATCGTGTGCCGGTCGCTCGGCTGAGCCGAGGTGTCCGGCGGCATCCAGTCCATCAACTCGCCGACGCCGTCGGCGGACATGAACCGGGTGACCAGAACCGCGGTGTCCGGGTAGTACAGCTGCTGGTAGGTGACGTCGTCCGCGTCGGGCGACATCCGGAAGTAGCCGCCGCGGTCGTGGTCGAGCAGCGCCGCGAAGACACTCGGCGAATCGAAGCGGGGCGCGGCGAACCAGTCCAGCACGCCCTTGCCGGACACAAGGGCGACGGTCTGAAGGTCCCCCACCAGCCCGTGGTCGGCGATCAGCGGATAACGGTCCATCGAAAGACTCCCAGCTGGCATGTGCACGGAGCGGCACGTATCGACGTGCGGGTGCTGCGCGGTGGCGGCTCCTGATCACCCGCCCGGTGCCGAGGCCGGTCCCCGGGATTCGCCGCTCCGGGAGCCGGCGGTCGGGGCGTACGGGTCGCGTCGCCGGTCGATTCCCGTGGTGAGGAACGCCCGTTCGCGGCGGACGTCGCGGCTGAACGCCAAAGCCCAGGTCAGAACCGCGCCCACCCGGTTGCGGTACCCGGTGAGGAACGCGATGTGGATGAACAACCAGGTCAACCAGCCCGGCAGCCCGGCGAAGCGCAGGGGACCCACGCTGACCACGGCTTTGCCGCGGGAGATGTACGCGGCCGAGCCCAGATCGCGGTAGCGGAAGGGCTTGGCTGTCGCGTTCCCGCCGTCGAGTCTCCTGATGCGGTGCGCGGCGTAGAGCCCGGTCTGCATGGCGACTTCCGCGACACCGGGCAGCTTGTCCAGGCTCATCAGGTCGCCGATGACCGTGATCTCGGGATGCCCGGGAACGGTGAGGTCGGGTCCCACGCGTATACGCCCGGCCCGGTCGCACGGGGCACCGGTGGCTTTCGCCAACGACTGGGCGAGGGCGGGGGCTTGCACCCCGGCGGTCCACAGGACCGTTCCCGCGCGGTGCCGGGTCTCGATACCGTCCTGGTCCCGCGCGATCAGTCCCTCGGCGTCGACATGGGTGACGAGCGTGTGCATGTGCAGCTCGACGCCCAGCTTCTCCAGGGTGTGTGCGGCCTTGGCGGCCAGTTTGGGCCCGAAGGCCGCCAACGGGGCATCGCCGCCGTCGAACAGCAGCACGCGGGCATCGGCGGGATCGATCGCCCGGAACTCGGACGTGAGGGTGTGCGTGGCCAGTTCGCGCAGTTGGCCGGCGAGTTCGACACCGGTCGGCCCCGCGCCCACCAGGGCAAAGGTGAGCAGGCGTCGGCGCTCGTCCGGGTCCCGCTCGGTCTCGGCCTGCTCGAACGCCCCGTAGACGCGGCGCCGGATGGCGAGGGCGTCCGCCAGGCTCTTCATGCCGGGGGCGAACGGAGCGAACTCGTCGTGCCCGAAATAGGATTGGTGCACGCCCGCGGCAACGATCAGGTGGTCGTAAGGCAGATCGACACGTTCCCCGCCGGGTCGCCGAGCGGACACAATGCGGCGCTCGACATCGAAGTCGAAGACCTCCGCCAGGATCACCTCGGTGTTGCGGTGATGCTTGAAAAGAGCCCGCAGCGGCACCGCGATCTGCCCTTCGGACAGGATCCCGGTGGCGCACTGGTAGAGCAACGGCTGGAACAGGTGATGGCCGGCGCGGTCGACGACCGTGACGTCCACGGGGCTGCGGCGCAGCGCGCGGGCGGCGAACAGCCCTCCGAAGCCGCCTCCGATAATCACGACCTTGGGCCGTGGGGACATGGCGTCCATATCGGCTTTCCCATCGTGTGTTGCACAGGCACGCAATCGCCGTGAGACCCCGCATGCCCGTCAACCGGCATCCGCTTCGAGCCTACGGCTGTCATCTCGGGTCGGCGACCGTGGAAGCCGCCGGAGCGCGCGGCCGGCACACCGGATGCCTGCCGCATACCTGCCGGAGGCCGATCCGGCCGTCTTCGTAGATCTCCCCAGCAACGGCGCCCGCACAGCCCGCGGAATCGGAGGATGCTACGCACGTGGTGTCGGCCTCTTGACCAGGGGACTGCCGGACAATTAATTTTCGACAACAGCCGACCCATGGCGACCGAAGGAGGCGACCGGCAGATGGACACCGTCTCCGATCTGGGCCGCCTCGCCCGCAGCACGGTCTGGGTCTCGGGCCGCATAGCCCACGGTTGCTGAGCACGCCGCTCTGACGTGCCCGCCTGCGGCACATTCCGGGATTGCCTGCCGTCACCCTCCTGGCACGCCGTTGCCGCGTGCCGTTGCCACGCCCGCCCATGTGCCGCGGCGCGTCCGAACGCAGAAGGCTGCCTGAATTGGCGAACATGATGAATCGACCGATCGCTTGCCGAATCGCGGGCTCCTCGTGGTAGCGGCGCGGATCACGGTCAACGGGAAAGAAGCACCGATCGCACCGGCCGCGCCGCACACCACGGTGCTCGACTACCTGCGCGAACGCGGTCTCACCGGTACCAAGGAGGGCTGCGCCGAGGGTGAATGCGGAGCCTGTTCGGTCCTGGTGGCGCGTCCGGGCGTGCACAAGCCCACCGACTGGGTCGCGGTCAACGCCTGTCTGGTCCCGGTCGCGGCGCTCGACGGCCAGGAGATCGTCACCTCCGAAGGCCTCGCGACCGCCGGTCGACCCGGGACGCCGCCCCTCCTGCACCCGGTGCAGGAGGGGATGGCGGTCCGTGGCGGCTCCCAATGCGGTTACTGCACACCGGGGTTCGTCTGCAGCATGGCCGCCGAGTATTACCGCCCGGGACGCTGCGCTCGCGCGGACGCCTCCGTCGGCCACACGGCCGAGCACGGCCCCAACGGGTTCGACCTGCACGCGCTGAGCGGAAACCTGTGCCGCTGCACCGGCTACCGCCCGATCCGCGACGCCGCGTTCGCCGTCGGCATGCCCGTCGAGGACGACCCGCTGGCGCGGCGCCGCGAACAGGCACCGCCCCGGCCGGTCGCCACCGAGTACACCCAGGGCGGCAGCACCTTCGTGCGGAAGGAAACTCTGTCCGAGACACTTGAGTTGCTGCGCGAGCTCCCGGACGCGGTGCTGGTCGCCGGTTCGACCGACTGGGGGGTGGAGGTGAACATCCGCTCCCGCCGGGCCGATTGCGTGATCGCCCTCGACCGGCTCGCCGAACTGCGGGAACTGCGCGTCGAGTCCCACTGCCTGGAGATCGGGGCGGCGCTGACCCTCACCGAGATCGAACGCCGCCTCGACGGCCGCGTGCCCCTGCTGGCCGAGCTGTTCCCGCAGTTCGCGTCCCGGCTTATCCGCAACAGCGCGACCCTCGGCGGCAACCTGGGTACCGGTTCGCCGATCGGCGACAGCCCGCCGGTGCTGCTCGCCCTGGAGGCGTCGGTGGTGCTCGTCGACGCCGACGGCGAGCGCGAAGTCCCCCTGGCGGACTACTTCACCGGCTACCGGCAGAGCGTGCGCCGCCCCGGCGAGCTGATCCGCGCGGTGCGGATCCCGCTGCCGCTCGCGCGGGTAACCGCCTTCCACAAGATCGCCAAGCGGCGCTTCGACGACATCTCCAGCGTGGCCGTCGCCTTCGCGCTCGATCTCGAGGACGGGATCGTCCGCAAGGCACGCATCGGCCTGGGCGGCGTGGCCGCCACCCCGATCCGCGCCTTCGCCGCCGAAGCGGCCCTGGAGGGCCGGGCCTGGTCGGCGGAGACCGTCGAGGCCGCGGCCCGGCTGCTGCGGGCCGAGGGCACGCCGATGAGCGACCACCGCGCCAGTGCCGGCTACCGCTCCGCGATGCTCGGCCAGAGCCTGCTCAAGCTGTACGCGCAGACCACCGAGGCGGTGTCGTCATGAGCGAGCGAAGCGAGCGAATCAACAAGAGGATGCGCTGGGCGAATGCGGCCGCCGAGCGTAGCGAGGTGGCGGCATGAGCCATCTGTCCGAGCGTCCCGACAAACCCGCCGTCGGGGTGTCGATGCCGCACGAGAGCGCCGTCCTGCACGTCACCGGCGCCGCGCTCTACACCGACGACCTGGTGCACCGCACCAAGGACGTGCTGCATGCCTACCCCGTCCAGGTCATGAAGGCCCACGGCCGGATCACGGGCCTGCGCACCGAGCCCGCGCTCGCCGTGCCCGGGGTGGTCCGGGTGCTGACCGGTGCCGATGTGCCCGGCGTCAACGACGCCGGCATGAAGCACGACGAGCCGCTGTTCCCCGACGAGGTCATGTTCCACGGCCACGCGGTCGCCTGGGTGCTCGGCGAGACCCTGGAAGCGGCCCGGCTCGGCGCCGCGGCCGTCGAGGTCGAGCTGGACGAACTGCCTTCCGTCGTCACGCTGCGCGAGGCGATCGAGGCCGAGAGCTTCCACGGCGCCCGGCCCCTGATGACGACCGGCGACGTCGACGCCGGATTCGCGGACTCCGCGCACGTGTTCACGGGCGAGTTCCAGTTCTCCGACCAGGAGCACTTCTACCTGGAGACGCACGCCGCGCTGGCCCTCGTCGACGAGGCCGAGCAGGTGTTCGTCCAAAGCAGCACCCAACACCCCTCGGAGACACAGGAGATCGTCGCTCACGTCCTCGGTCTGTACAGCCACGAGGTGACCGTGCAGTGCCTGCGGATGGGCGGCGGTTTCGGCGGCAAGGAGATGCAGCCGCACGGCTTCGCGGCCGTCGCCGCGCTCGGCGCCAAGCTGACCGGCCGGCCGGTCCGGGTGCGGCTCAGCCGGACCCAGGACCTGACCATGTCCGGCAAGCGCCACGGCTTCCACGCCGCATGGAAGATCGGCTTCGACGCCGACGGCCGCATCCAGGCCCTCGACGCCACCCTGACCGCGGACGGCGGCTGGAGCCTCGACCTGTCGGAGCCGGTGGTGGCCCGCGCGCTGTGCCACATCGACAACACCTACTGGATCCCGAACGCGCGCGTCGCCGGCCGCATCGCCAAGACCAACAAGGTCTCCAACACCGCCTTCCGCGGCTTCGGCGGCCCCCAGGGCATGCTGGTGATCGAGGACATCCTGGGCCGGTGCGCGCCGCTGCTCGGCCTGGACCCGGCGGAACTGCGCAAGCGCAACTTCTACCGGCCGGGCCTGGGGCAGACGACGCCGTACGGGCAGACCGTCGCCCAGGCGGGACGCATCGCCGCGGTCTGGCAGCAGGTCGAGGACAACGGCACCATCGCCGACCGCACGCGCGCGATCGCCGCCTTCAACGCGGCGCACCCGCACACCAAGCGGGCGCTGGCGATCACCGGCGTCAAGTTCGGCATCTCGTTCAACCTCACCGCCTTCAACCAGGCCGGGGCGCTGGTGCTGATCTACAAGGACGGCTCCGTCCTGATCAACCACGGCGGCACCGAAATGGGCCAAGGCCTGCACACCAAGATGCTGCAGGTCGCCGCGACCACGCTCGGTATCCCGCTGCACAAGGTGCGGCTGGCCCCGACACGGACCGACAAGGTCCCCAACACCTCGGCCACCGCCGCAAGTTCGGGAGCCGACCTGAACGGGGCGGCGGTGAAGAACGCCTGCGAGCAGCTGCGCGCGCGACTGCTGCAGGTGGCGGCGAGCCGGCTGGGCACCAACGCCGCGGATGTGCGCATCACCGAGGGCGTCGCCCGCGCCCTGGGCAGCGAGACGGAGCTCGCTTGGGACGACCTCGTGCGCACCGCCTACTTCCAGCGCGTCCAGCTCTCCGCATCCGGGTTCTACCGCACCGAAGGCCTGCACTGGGACGCGAAGACGTTCCGGGGCTCGCCGTTCAAGTACTTCGCCTACGGCGCCGCCGCGGCCGAGGTGGAGGTGGACGGCTTCACCGGCGCGTACCGCATCCGGCGGGTCGACATCGTGCACGATGTCGGCGACAGCCTGTCGCCGATGATCGACATCGGCCAGGTCGAGGGCGGCTTCGTGCAGGGCGCGGGCTGGCTGACACTTGAGGATCTGCGCTGGGACACCGGGGACGGGCCGCGCCGCGGTCGGCTGCTGACCCAGGCCGCGAGCACGTACAAGCTGCCGAGCTTCTCGGAGATGCCCGAGGAGTTCAACGTCACGCTGATGGAGAACGCCACCGAAGAGGGCGCGGTCTACGGGTCCAAGGCGGTGGGCGAGCCTCCGCTGATGCTGGCGTTCTGCGTGCGCGAGGCGCTGCGCCAGGCGGCCGCCGCGTTCGGGCCGGGCGGGGCGAGCGTCGAGCTGGCCGCGCCCGCGACGCCGGAGGCGGTGTTTTGGGCGGTCCAGGCGGCCCGCCGGGCCGGGGTGCCCGACAAGGACGCGGCCGGCAACGACGCGGCCGGCAACGGCCACGCGGTGCGTGGGAACGCCCGCAACGGCCGGGTCGGCGCCGACGCGGAAGCGCTGAGCGGTGCCTGACAGCACGTGGGTCGCGGCGGTCGCGGGGCTGCGGGAACGCCGGGAGCCCGGCGTGCTCGTGACCGTCGCGTCCGTCCGCGGCCACGCCCCGCGCGACGCCGGGGCGAAACTCGTCGTGGGGCGGGCCGGCACGTGGGGCTCGATCGGCGGCGGCAACATCGAGGCCGTCGCGATCGACCGGGCCCGGGAGATGATCGCCGCGTCCGTGTCCGAGCCGGAGCTGAGGGATTTCGCCCTGAACGACAAAGCGGTCGACCGGCACGGTGTCCAGTGCTGCGGCGGCACGGTCGTGGTGCTGCTCGAACCGCTGCCCGTGACCCAGGCGGTGGCGATCTTCGGGGTCGGGCACGTCGGCCTGGAGTTGGCGCGCATCCTGGCACGGCACCACCTCGACCTGCATCTGATCGACAGCCGGGCCGACATGCTCACCGACGAGCGGCTCGACGTGCTGGCGGACGCGGTGGCGGCGCTGCACGTCCATCACACGCCGCTGCTGCCCGAGGAAGTGCTGGCGCACCTGCCGCGCGGCACCCACGTCCTGATCATGACCCACGACCACGCCGAGGACGCGGCTCTGTGCGACGCGGCCCTGCGCACGACCCATCTCGGATCCATCGGGCTGATCGGGTCGTCGGCCAAGTGGGCGCGGTTCCGCAAACGCCTGTCCACGGAAGGGGGGCACGACGACGTCGTCATCGACCGGATCAAGACCCCGATCGGGCTGCCCGACATCGCCGGCAAGGAGCCCGCGACCATTGCCGTGAGCGTGGCGGCCGATCTGCTGCGCGTGTTCGGGACCGCGGGGGACTGACCGTCCGACCGGGGCGGCAGTCCGGCGAGCCGAAGCCCGCGCCGTCGGTTCCGGGCGGTCGGGCGGCGGCCGCCGTCGGGGCGGGGTCGCCGTCCGCCTGCCGCCGTGAGACGTGCCGCGGATGTCCGATCATGGAGTGATGCGCCCCCGTCAGCCATCGCCCGAGCCGTCCGCCGGGACGCCCCGCCGGCCCGACTCTCCGGAGCCGGCCGAGCACGCCGCGCCGCCGACGCCCGTTCCGAGCCCGGAACCGGGAGGCCCGCGGCACGCCACAGGACCCGGCGAGCCGGGCCCTCCCACGCTCGGCCGCGTCCTCGACCTCGTCGGCGGCGGTGTGCTCGACGTGGTGCGCGCCCCGCACGGCCTCGGCACGCCGGTGCGCGGCGTGGCGCTGTACGACGCGGGGGAGCCGACCTGGGAGGCCGCCCCCGACGCCGCGTCCGCGGCCCTGCCCGCGCGCGGTCTGCTGCTGCTCGCGGTCGGCGTGGACGTCGCCGAGGCCGCCGCCCCGGACGTCCTGCTGGCCGCCGACCGGGCCGGCGCCGCCGCCGTCGTCATGCGCCGCGGCGCCCTGCCCCCGACCCGCGCCCTGACCGAGACCGCACGCGGCGTGGGAACGGCCCTGCTCACCCGCGGCCCCGGCACCGACTGGACCGAACTCCTCGCGCTGCTGCGCGCCGGTGTCTCCTACGCCGACCAGGTCGGCCGCGACGACCCCGAGACGGCGGAGGCCCCCGGTGCCCGGCAGGGACTGGAGCACGTCCGGCTCGGCGACCTGCCCGCGCTCGCCAACGTCCTTGCCGACCTCGTCGGCGGCGCGATCACCATCGAGGACACCCGCTCACGGGTGCTCGCCTACTCGCGCACCGACAGCGGCGCGGACCCGCTGCGGCAGCTGACCATCCTCGGCCAGCGCGTGCCCGAATGGCGGGTCGCCCAATTGCGCGAGAGCGGGTTCTTCCGCGAACTGTGGACGTCGTACGACGTAGTCCACCGGCCCGCCGACGGCGAATTCGCGGAGCGCCTCGCGGTCGCCGTCCGGGTCGGCGACGACGTCCTCGGCTCCCTGTGGGCCGCCGCGGCGGACGGACGGCCGCTCGCCGAGGGCGCCCGCGCCGCACTGCGGGCCGCCGCCCGCGCCGCCGTACCGCACCTCATCCAGCACCGCGCCCACACCCGCCTCAGCGCCCGCCGCCACGAGGAGGCCCTTCTCGGTGTGCTCACCGGCCGGACCGCAACCGCGGACCGCGACCCGGCCCTCGGCCTGGACGACGCGCGGCACTACGCCGTGCTGGCCGTCGCCGCCCCGCCCGGCACCGAGGCCGCCGCCGACGGCACGGCCTGGCACCGGCTGCTCGACGTCCTCGCCCTGCAAGCCGCGGCACTGCGCACGTCCGCCGACGCGGGCCCGGCCCTGTCGGCGCAGACCGGCGGCCGCATGTACCTGGTCGTGCCCGCGGATCCGGAGCGGCCGCGCGCCGTCGCCGCGATCGCCCGCGAACTCGCGGCCACCGCACGGACGGTGCCCCCGGGAGCCGTCCACGTCGCGGTCGGCCGTGCGGAAACCGGGGCGGCCGGGCTCGCGGCGTCGCGAGCGTCCGCCGACCTGGTGCTGCGCGTCCTCGCGGAACGGTCGGATCCCGCCGCGAGCGCCGTCGCCGGCCAGGACGACGTCGCGGTGGAAGCCGCCCTGCTGCAGGTCCTCGACCGGGTCGAACCCGTGTGGCGGGAGACCGCCGACGGACCGGTGCACCGCATGCTCGCGCACGATGCCGAACACGGCACCGCATTCGGCACCACCCTGTCCGCGTACCTGGCGGCCTTCGGCGACGTCGGCACAGCCGCCGCCGCGCTGACCGTGCACCCCAACACCCTGCGCTACCGGCTGCGCCGCATCCGCGACCTGTTCGGCCTCGACCTGTCCGACCCGGCGGCCCGGCTGCTCGCCGACATCGGGCTGCGCCTCGCGGCCCGCGACGCCGCCGGGGGCGGCCCTGGGGGCCTTGGAAACAGCCCCGGGAACCGCGACCGGCCCACATGACCGTCGATTGTCGGATCGGCCAACGGGCTCCAGCCTACTTGGTGCAATCGGATGAAGACGCACCGGCAGCGCCGAGCCCATTCTTCTCGAGTACGCGGCAGTGGGGACGGTCCAGAGCCCCCGCCGCAGACCCGCCACCGGTCCCGCCCGCACGCGGGCCGCGCACCCGGCACCGTGCCCAGCGCACGGCCGCGCGCCGCCCCCGCCGAAGGACCGCCGACAGAGCCGAGGTGTTCTCTGTGATTTCCGGCCACTCCGCGACGCCGCATCCCGCCGCCCCCGGCGGCCCCGGCGCCGGGCGCCGCGCGGTGCTCGACCGGGCGGTGCGCGGCGCGGTCCGCGCCGGGCTGCTGGACGCGCCCGCCCCGGTGGTCGGACTGCTCGACGTCGACGGCATCCGCGGCACGGTCGCCGGGCTGCACGCCGCCTTCGACACACCCGCCCCCGTCTTGCACACGTTCGCCGCGAAGGCGTGCGGCCTCGTCCCGGTGCTGCGCCTCCTCGCCGACGCCGGCATGGGCTGCGAGGTCGCCAGCCCCGGCGAACTCGAGCAGGCCCTCGCGGCCGGCTTCACCCCGGACCGGCTGGTGTTCGACAGCCCGGCCAAGACCACCGGCGAACTGCGCCTCGCCCTCGACCGCGGCATCGCCGTCAACCTCGACAACTGGCAGGAACTGGAGCGCGTCGACGCCCTCCTCGCCGCCCGCCCCGACGACCGGCGCACCCCCGCCGGACCCGTCGGCCTACGGGTCAACCCCCAGGTCGGCGCCGGATCGATCGGTGCGATGAGCACCGCCACCGACACCTCGAAGTTCGGGATCGCCCTGCGCGACCCGGGCGCCGAAGACGCCGTGGTCGAGGCGTTCGCGGCGCGCCCGTGGCTGACCCGCCTGCACGCGCACGTCGGCTCCCAGGGCTGCCCGCTGCCCCTCATCGCCGCGGGGATACGCGCCGCCTACGACTTGGCCGAGCGGATCAACGCCGCGGCCGGGCGGCGGCAGATCGACAGCCTCGACATCGGCGGAGGCCTGCCGGTCAACTTCGCGGGCGACGAGATGTCCCCCACGTACGGCGACTACGTCGCGCGGCTGCGCGAGGACGTGCCGGGCCTGTTCGACGGCCGCTACGCCCTCGTCACCGAATTCGGGCGCTCGCTGCTGGCCAAGCACGGCCTGATCCTCACCCGCGTCGAATACACCAAGTCCGCGGGCGGTCGGCCCATCGCCATCACCCACGCCGGCGCGCAGGTGGCGTCGCGCACCGTGTTCATGCCCGCGTCCTGGCCGCTGCGCGTCGGCGTGTTCGACGCGGACGGCGCCCCGAAGTCCGGACCCGCGGTGGTGCAGGACGTCGCCGGACCGTGCTGCTTCGCCGGCGACCTGACCGCGCAGGCCCGTGAACTGCCGCTGCTCGCCCCCGACGACGTCGTCGCCCTGTACGACACGGGCGCCTACTACTTCTCCTCGCACTTCGCCTACAACTCGCTGCCGCGCCCGGCGGTGTACGGCTTCCGTACCCGGGACGACGGCACCGACGGCGAGGTCCGCTTCGCCCTCGTGCGGGAGGCCCAGACCCTCGCCGAGATCGTGGCCGAATCCGGCGCGCAGTACGCGGATTCGCTCGTCGGCCTCGCCGCGGAAGCCGCCGCCGCGTCCACGCCCGATTCCGTCCCGGTCCGTGCCGCGGACGGTGCGGAACCGCCGAAGGAGGTCCCGGCATGCGCGTCCTGATCTCGGCCGACATGGAAGGCGCGACGGGCACCGTGCTGCCCGCCGACGTCACCTCCGGCACACCCCGCTACGAGCGCTTCCGCCGGATGCTGACCGGCGACGTCAACGCCGCCGTGGCCGGCTTCACCGCCGCGGGCGCCGACGAGGTACTGGTCAACGACGCGCACTGCGGGATGGACAACGTCCTCCTCGAAGACCTCGACCCGCGGGCGAATCTGATCGTCGGCCGGCACAAGCCGCTCGGCATGATGCAGGGCATCGAACTGGGCGTGGACGCCGTCGCGTTCGTCGGCTACCACACCGGCGCGGGGGAGCAGGGCGTTCTCGCGCACACCTACCTCTCGCACAGCATTCTGGCCGTGCGCGTCGACGGAGTCCCCACCGACGAAGGCCGGTTCAACGCACTCGTCGCTGCGGAAGCGGGCGTGCCCGTCGTGCTCGTCACCGGCGACGACCTGACCTGCGCGGCGTCGGCCGACTGGGCACCCGGGGCGCGGACCGTCGCGGTCAAGACCGCGCTCAGCCGCCACGCCGCGATCTGCCGCCCGCCCGCGGCGACCGCCGCCGACATCCGCGCCGTGGCCGAGGCGGCGTTGTCCGAGCTTCCCCTGGGTCACGCCGGGTTGCCGGAAGAGGCAGCGGGTCGGGGTGCGACGTCGGGTCCCGTCGGCTCGGGGCCGCGGACCGTCGCGGTCGACGTGGACAGCCCCTACCTGGCCGACCGCGCCTCGGCGATGCCCGGCGTGCGGCTCGACGGGCCGCGGACGGTGTCGTTCGACGCCCCCGACGCGCGCAGCGCACTGCGTCACTTCCGCGCGCTGACCTGGGTGATCGGCGGCGGCCGGGAGGCGGAATGGACATGAGTTCCGCCCTGGTCGTCCGCCGTTGGCGGCTGCCCGCACCCGCCTGGCCGCCGGGGACGCACCGCCGGTTCGCCGGGCCCGCGGACCCGTGCCGGCATGTGCCTTGACCCGTGCTTCGACCCCGTGCGTCGAGCCGTGCTCTGAGCCTGCGTTCTCGCGCACTCCCTGATACCCACCCCATCGCGGCCTCCCCGGGACCGGCCGTCGGGTCCCACTCGGCCTTGCCGCCCGCGCCGCCCGACGGCGTCGCACCGGCCGGCCGTCCCGGGATCCTCCGCCCGCTCAGGCGGGGCGACACGCCTCCGAGTCGTTGCGTGCCGCGTCCCCCGCGTCCCCCGCGGTCTCCGTCTCCGCCTACGGCCCGGTCCCGAGGCCCCGCATCACGCCAGGAGTTCCCATGAGCCACTCGCCGACGAGCCCCCCGACGCCCCGCAGCGGCGGGCAGGCGGACACCCCGCAACTGAGCCGGTCGCTGCGCAACCGGCACATGTCGATGATCGCGATCGGCGGCGCCATCGGCGCAGGGCTGTTCGTCGGCAGCGGCTCGGTGATCAAGACCGCCGGACCGGCCGCGATCGTGTCGTACTGCCTGGCCGGCGCGCTCGTGCTGTGCACGATGCGGATGCTCGGCGAAATGGTCGTCGCGAAGCCGTCGTCGGGGTCGTTCTCCGACTACGCCCGGACGGCGATAGGCCCGTGGGCCGGCTTCACCATCGGCTGGCTGTACTGGTACTACTACGTGATCATCGTGGCCGTGGAAGCGGTCGCCGGAGCCGCGATCCTGCACGCGTGGATCGACGCGCCGCTGTGGCTGCTGGCCATGGGCCTGATGTTCGTCATGACCGCGACCAACCTGCTGTCGGTCAAGTCCTTCGGCGAGTTCGAGTTCTGGTTCTCGTCCATCAAGGTCGCCGCGATCATCGCGTTCCTCGTCGTCGGCACGCTGTTCGTCGTCGGCGCATGGCCCGGCGCGTCGTTCGACTTCTCGAACCTGACCAGCCACGGCGGCTTCGCCCCCAACGGCTTCACGTCGATCTTCTCCGCCATCGTCGTGGTCATCTTCGCCTTCGGCGGCGCCGAAATCGTCACCATCGCCGCGGCCGAGAGCAAGGAGCCCGAGCGCTCGGTGGCCCGCGCGACCACCGGCATCATCTGGCGGATCATCCTGTTCTACGTCGGGTCGATCTTCCTCGTCGTCACGATCGTCCCGTGGGACGGCGCCGAGGTGCTCAAGAGCCCGTACGTCGCCGCGCTGAACACCATCGGCGTCGACGGCATCGGCACGGTCATGGACATCGTGATCCTCACCGCCGTCCTGAGCGTCCTCAACTCGTCGGTGTACGTGTCCTCCCGTATGGTCTTCGCCCTGGCCGAGCACGGCGACGCCCCCCGCTGGCTGGTCGCCACCAACCGGCGGAACGTCCCGGCGCGGGCGATCCTGGCCGGCACCGCCGTCGGCTGGATCTCCGTCCTGCTGGCCTACCTGTCGCCCGACAAGGTCTTCACCTACCTGGTCAACTCCTCCGGGGCGATCGCCATCTTCATGTACCTGCTCATCGGCGCCTCGCAGCTGCGCATGCGCCGCAAGCTCGAACGCGAGGCACCCGAGCGGCTGACGCTGAAGATGTGGCTGTACCCGTACCTGACGTGGGTCGTCATCCTGGGCTTCCTGGGCGTGCTCGTCGCGATGGCCGTCATCGACGACCAGCGGACCCAGCTGTTCACCAGCATCGGCAGCCTCGCGGTGGTCTTGGCCGCCTACGGCATCCGCCGCGCCCGCGGCACGCACCGCCCGTCGGCCGGAACGCCCTCGGCGTCGACGCCGGACACCGAGCCGGCGGCACTCACGACGCATTGATCGGCCCTTCTTCGGGACCGCGACGGCCTCGCCCCCGTGCCTGTGCACGGGGGCGAGGCCGTCGGCGTTGGCGAGGGGCACTGGGTGGTGCGGGGCGGATGTTCAGTGCGCGGGAGCGAATAGCGGGTCGCGGGTGATCCACAGGTCGAGACGCCGTCGCTCCGGAGCCGGCACCTCGGGGATGGCAGGTCCGCCCGGAGCACACTGCGGCCACGCCTCGACGAGCCACCTCCGGTCGGCCGCCGGGAGCAGACGCCACCGCGTGCGCAGTTCGCTCACGAGACGCACCGTGCGCTCCCCGCCGGCGCGTCGAGGTGCCGGGCCGGATTGGGCTTCAGTCCGTGTGGGCGACCGCGCGGAGGGCCGGTGCGGTCATCGGAACGGAGTACGTCGTCGACTCGCCGGCCGGGGGAGTTGCCGCGTTCGTGGGCTCGCGGAGGAGCAGCGCGGCGGTGAGCAGGACGGCGGCGGCGGTTGCGCCGTGGACGCCGAGTGCGGTCGCGGTCGAACCGTGGTGGGTGAGGACGACGGTCATGTCCCCCAGGGGGACGAAGGCCGTGGCAAGCATCACCCAGGCCAGTGCGCGGCGGTGTCCGGTCAGCAGGAGGGTGAAGATCACCAGTCCGGAGCCGATGTCGCGGACGCCTTTGACGGCCAGGAACCCTGTCCCCTCGTCGGTGGGCCAGGTCGGAAGGCCGAAGCCGGACGCGGTGGATTGCGGGGCGAGGAGGTAGCTGATGCCGACGTAGAAGATGAACAGGCCGCCGACGACGGAGAGGATGGTGGCGAGACGCTTCAGGGACATGTCGGGGACTCCTCGGGGGTGATGGGGTGCCGGGGTGGACGGCGGGGACGGGGCTGACGCCACTCAGCCGGCCCGGCGTACGGTCCGCATGCGGCGTGCTGTCGTGCGGGGCGCCTTTGCGGTGTTCGTGTGCGCCATGGGAAGAAGCTTCGACGGGCCTCCCTGGAGGGGACTTGGAAGCGGCTTGGAGCCGCGCCGGCAGCCGCCGGCGAGACCGCGAGTCCTGACTGTGTGGACGCGGGCACCCGCGTGGGTATGGGCGGCCGACCGGCGTCCTCGGTGGGTCTCCGTGGCCCTCTACTCTGTGCGCATGCAAGCCCTGGCCGACGCCTTCCGCCGTGCGTGGAGCCGATACGAAGACAGCGGTGCCGCAACCTCGTCGGACGATCGGGCCGCGCTGCCGCCACCCGTCACCGCGGCGGAAGCCGCCTCACTCGAACTCCGTCTCGGATTCCCCCTCCACCCCGAACTCCGGACGCTCCTCCGGCAGTACGACGGCCGCCACGACCCGCTCGGTGGGGAGGGCGGGCGCGTCCGAGCGGAGTTCCTCCCGTTCGGACTGCGTCTCATCGACGTCGCCGGCATCCGACGGCACTACGACGGGATCATCCGCGACCTGGCCGAGGAAGCGAAGGAGGACTTCCCCGCGGACCCTGCGGCTTACCCGGACACGACCGACGCCGACGACGCCGAAGCCCATATCGGCTACTGGGTGCCGTTTGCGGCCGACAACGACCGCGGCATCGCGTTCGTCGACCACCGTCCGGGGCCCACCTACGGCTACGTGTACGTCTTCGCCGAAGCATCCGGCGGCTGGCCACCCGTGGAGACGGCTCCAGGCCTGACCGACCTGTTCGAACGCCTTGCACGGCCGTCCGAACCTGCCTAGTCCTCCCGGTGCGTGGGGCGCACGCTCCGTCGCCAAGGCGTGACGAGGTACGTCGGCATGCGTGGGACCGCGGGTCTACGCTCACCGGTCGTGACCGAAACCGAGCACGCAAGGCGTCGGCAGTTCCTCGATGCGCTGGCCGGAGCGTTGATCGAGGAGGACGACATCTGGCAGATCGAGACATCGTCGGACGGGTCCGCGTTGGTGGCCCGCGCCGACGATCAAGACGGCCTGGTGGTGGCGCTCATCGAGGCGGGGTCGCTTGACGACGCGGTCACCGTCGAGGACGTCGTGCGCGTGGAGAGCCTGGCGTCCGGCGTGGGAGTGACGGCTTTCGAGGGGCGGCCCGCCGCTTTCCTGTGCTCGCGTCGCGAACCGGCCGAGGGTGCCGTTCAAGCCGCGTACCTGCGGAACATGCGGATCCTGCACGTTCGTTCCACCGGTCCGGACACCTGGGGCCGCGACGTGGCCGTCCTGTCCCATCAGGAGTTCACCCAGCCCCTTGACGCCGCCGTTCTCGACGAGCGGGAGTGGCAGGAGATCCACGACGGCAGTGACCGTGCGGTCTTCCACGACGGCGGACAGAACCCGATCGCGACCTTCGCGGGTCTGCGTGCCGAGTTGGCCTGGCACGAGGAGACAGAGGTCTCGCCCTGGGGAAGTGCCTGGGGGACTGGGAAGTTCGAGATGCCTGCCGGCACGGTCATGACCGTGCCCGGAGAACGCCCCCTACCCGTCACCGGTGTAACCCTCCGGTTCCACAAGGAGACGCGCCCGGTGTACGCAGCAAGCGAGGAAGGCGCCTTCGCCGACGTCGCGACGGGCTGGCTGTGGGGGTGACCTCCGCTGCGCTTCGGGACAACAGTTTCGGCATGTTGAGCTTCGTGTAGAGCCGGTAGCTCTGTCTGTAAAGCCCCCTGTTCGGGTGGGTGAGGTTCTGGATGGAGCGGAGGCGTCGGCGGGCGTTGCTACAGTCCCGTCCTTGTCGTGCCGGGAGGGGCGCTGTGGATGGGCGGCCGTTCCGCGTGTCGTTCACGCCCCGAGCGTCCGGAGCCGTCCACGCAGCCGCCGCGGGCGAGGCGGCGTTTCCGCGCGCCGCATTGCCGGATCGATCGCGATCGGGCGGCTCGGTTTTGATCCGACAGTGATTCCAATGCGTCATTTCACCGGACCCGGGTGCGTCAATATGTGACGCGGCATCGCTTGGGTGTTCGACGGAAATACCATGCCGTGCAAGGCTTTGGCAACGGCGCACACCAACCGGTTCGGCGCATCGTTGTCGTGCCATGCCGGCGGGAAATACCACCGTGCGCCGTTGTCGCCAATCGCGCCGCGCCCAAGAATTCATATCGTCACACCATCTTCTGAACGCAGGCCGCATTGTGACGACCCGTCAGAATGCGCCGGCCGGGCCGCCCTATTGGGCCCACCGCAGTTTCACCCGCACACCCGCACACGCCTCGCTCCCGAGGAGGGTTCCGGTGGACAACCGCTACGAGGCCTACGCGTATGCCGATCCGCTCTTCTACGACTCCCCGCGGCGCTGGGGCGCGCCCGAGGAATTCGCCGCCGTAGGCGCGCCGCTGCCGGCCGGCTGGGAGCGGGGTGACCTGGAGATATGGGCGGTGGTGCGCCCCGAGGGCGTCGAACTTCCGTCGCAGGGGTGGAAGATCCACGTCTCGTCGTGCGCGGAGGACGCCGAGGCGGTGCTGGCCGAGGTCTACGACTACTGCCTGCACGAGCGCATGACCTTCAAATTCCTGCGCGGTCTTCCCATCCTCCAAGTGCAGAATTCCAAGTACGCGCCCCGCAGTGCCAGCGGCAAGTTCTGCACGCTGTACCCGGCGGACGACGCGGAATTGGCGAAGTGCCTCGACGTGCTCGGGCGCCGCCTTGCCGGGCGGCGCGGCCCGTACATCCTCAGCGACCTGCGCTGGGGTGAAGGCCCGCTGTACCTGCGGTACGGCGGCTTCGCCGAGCGGTACTGCCGCAACGAGGCCGGCGACCGGGTGCTCGCCCTCGAGGAGCCGGACGGCCGACTCGTTCCGGACGTTCGCGGCGCGGGATTCTCCGTCCCGCCCTGGGCCCCGGTCCCCGCGGCCATCGCCTCCGCGGTCGCCGAACGGGCTACGCAGAGCGACTCCGGACTGCCCTACACGGTCGAGCAGGTCCTGCACTTCTCGAACGCGGGCGGGGTCTACCTGGCTCGCGGGCGCGACGGCGGGCCCCAGGTGGTCCTGAAGGAGGCGCGCCCGCACGCGGGCCTGGACCAGCGGGGCGTCGACGCGGTCACGCGCCTGCGGCAGGAGCACGACATGCTGTCCAAGGTGGCCGGCCTGCCCGGCGTCCCGGCCGTGCACGGCCTGCTGAAGGCCTGGGAACACCACTTCCTGGTACAGGAGTTCGTCGAAGGGGGCGCGCTCACCGAGTGGCTCACCTCGCGCTACCCGCTGATCCACCCGGACGCCGACGAAGCCGCGGTCGCCGCGTACACCCGCGAAGCCCTCGGCATCGTGGAGCGCGTCGAGCGGACCTTGGAGGCCATCCACGCCCGCGGGGTGGTCTTCGGGGACCTGCATCCGCGCAACCTGATCGTCCGCCCGGACGGTGACATCTGCTTCATCGACTTCGAACTCGCCAGCCCGGTCAGTGACTTCCTGCGTCCGGCGCTGGGTGCGGCCGGATTCACCGCACCTCCCGGGTACACCGGGACACACGTCGACCGGTACGGCTTGGCCGCCCTGCGGCTGTGGCTGTTCTTCCCGCTCGCGCAGCTTCCGGCCCTCGACCCGGGGAAGGCCGCCGAGCTCGCCGACGCGCTCGAACGGCGCTTCCCCGTGCCGCCCGGGTACGCCGACGACATCCGCGCGCTGCTGGGCGCCGCACCGACGGACGGCCGCATGGCGCGGCCGGAGCTGGGGCAGCGCCGCGCCGAGGCGAAGGCCCTGCTGTCCGCGCCGGACGCCGACTGGCCGCGGATCCGCGATTCGCTGGCCGAAGGCATCGCGGCGATGGCGACACCCGAGCGCGTCGACCGGCTCTTCCCGGGCGACGTCGCCCAGTTCACACACGGCGGGCTCGGACTCGCGCACGGGGCGGCCGGCGTCCTGTACGCCTTGCATGCCACCGGGGCCGCGATCGACCCCGCGCACGTGCGGTGGCTCGTCCGTGCGGCGCGCAGCCGACCCGTCCGCCCCGGCCTGTACTTCGGCGGGCACGGTGTCGCCTACGCCCTCGACCTGCTCGGGGAACGTGCCGCCGCGCTCGCACTCCTCGCACGCGCCACCGAGGCTTCCGAGAACGACGCGGGCCCGTCTCTGGGCACCGGAGACGCGGGCATCGCCCTGACCCTGCTGCACTTCGCCGACGCCACCGGCGATTACCGGTTCGTCGACGAAGCCCGCACCCACGCCGAGCACGCCGCGGACACCCTGGAGAAGGCCGGCACGGCGGACAACAGCCGACGCGCCGGTCTGCTGGCCGGCGCCGCGGGACCCGCCCTCGCGCTGGTCCGCCTGTACGAGCACACCGGCGACGACACCCTGCTCCACCGTGCGGAAGCCCTGCTGGAACTGGACCTCGACCGGTGCGCGACCGTCGCGGACGGCACCCTGCAGGTCGTCGACGGACGGCGGGTGCTCCCGTACATCGAGACGGGCAGCGCCGGGATCGGCCTCGCGCTGGCCGCCCTCACCGCACACCGGCCCGACATCGCGGCGGCTGCCTCCACCGCGCCCATCCGGCGCGCGGCCGAACCCGAATTCATCATCCAGCCCGGACTGTTCAACGGACGGGCGGGGCTTCTCGGATACCTGGCGGTGACCCGGCCCACCGCGCCGGACCCCGCCGGAACGGCCGACGCGGTCCTCGACCGGCACCGTCGGCTCCTCGCCCTCCACCAGATCACCTACCGCGGCCATCTCGCCTTCCCGGGCGACCAGTTGCTGCGCCTGTCCGCGGACCTCGCCTCCGGCTCCGCCGGAGTGCTGCTGGCCTTGGGCACCGCACTCGCCGGAACTCCGTTCCTGCCCTGGACCGGCAGCCCCGCGGGATCGCCGCCCGCGTCCGCCGGCCGCGGCTGACCGCGGAACGCACGTTCCCCCGGAACCACACGCACGTCCCCACCGGCGCGTCCCGCGCCACCCCGGACTCCCGGCCGCCCGGCCGGGTGATGCACCGCCCGTAGCGAAGGAGAACGGCCATGGCCATCCTCGACCTCCAGACCCTCGAAGTCCCCGAGACCCAGGCGACGCCGATCGACGACAGCCTCGCGAGCGTCAGCTCGCTGAGCGTCCTCAACTGCGGCGCCAGCACGCTCAGCACGCTCATCTGCCTCTGAGCCTGCCGCCGCCAGAGGCGGCCCGCACCACGGAGCCGACCGGGCCGTGACGCCCGGTCGGTGTGAGGGCCGGGGCAGCACTGCTGCCCCGGCCCGTTCCGTGCTCTCGGACCGTCGAGCCTTGGCGCCCCTGAACCTCGGCCTTCCGACCGCTCGACCGCTCACACCCGCCCGGCGCACGCCCCTTGGCCGCCGCAGCACCAGAGAGGCTTCCCGTGGCCGAACCGCACCCCGCCACCGCCCGCCGCGCTCCGGGCCCGGTCCGGCTCCGCCGGGAACTGACCGCCGAGTCCGGCCGGCTCGCCTGGGCCCTCCTGCTCGCCGTGGCAGCCGCCGGGGCCGCACTCGCGCTCCCGCTGCTCGTCCGCGAGATCATCACCGACTTCTCCCGGCACCGGCCCCTGGGCGCCGACGTCGCCCTGATGTGCGTCGCGGCCGTCGGCAGCGCCCTGGCGCAAGCCCTGTCCGGCTTCCAACTCGCGCGCATCGGCGAACGCATGGCCTACCGGCTGCGGATGCGGATCATGGAACACACGCTGCGGCTTCCGCTTGCCGTCGTGCGCGCGGAAGGTGCCGGCGACCTCGCCGCCCGGGTGACCTCCGACGCCATGCTGCTGCGCCAAGTCGTCGACGTGGCCACGCAACTGCCGCTCGCCGCACTGACGATCGCGGCGACCCTGGGCATCATGCTGTGGATCGACTGGCTGCTGACCGTCGTCACCGTCGTCTCCCTGGCCGTCCTGACCGTTCTGGTGCTGCTGGTGCTGCGCCGGATGCGGGTCAGCATGGCCGGACAGCAGACCGCGGTCGGGCAGCTCGCCCAACGCTTCACCGCCAACCTGGACGCACTCACCACCATCAAGGCCTACCGCGCCGAGCCGGTGGCCTCGCGCGCCCTGGCCGCCGACGCGGAACGCCTGCGCGCGGTCTCCCTGGAAGGCACCCGGCTGGGCGCGCTCATCCCCGCGGTGCTGACCCTCGGCAACCAACTCGCCATGATCGCCGTGATCCTCACCGGGGGTACGCGGCTGGCGCGCGGCGACCTCCAAGCCGCCGCCTTCGCCGCGTTCCTCCTCTACTTGCTGCAGACCGTCCCTTCGGTGAACGCTCTGGCGAGCGGCTTCGGCCGCCTCCAGGCGGGGTTCGCGGCCCGCGACCGCTGCAACGACGTGCTGCTCATGCGTCCCGAGGCCGATCCCGACGACGCGGACCGGCCGGTCCCGCCCCCGCTGCCCGACGCACCCGCCGTGCTGTTCCGCTCCGTCTCGTACACGCACACGGGCGCCACCGAAGCCGCCCTGCGCGACGTCTCCTTCACGGTCGAACGCACCGGTCTGACCGCGATCGTCGGACCGTCCGGCGCCGGAAAGACCACCACGCTGGCACTGGTCGACCGGTTCCTCCGGCCCGCGTCCGGATCCGTCGAAGTCCTGGGGCACGACGTGCGCGACTGGCCGTTGGACGCACTGCGCGCCCGCATCGCCTACGTCGACCAGGCGTTCACGCTGCTGGAGGCGACCGCCCGCGAGAACCTCCAGCTCGGCCGCGCCCGGCCCGCACGCGACAGCGAACTCGCCGCCGCCCTGGCGGTGGTGGGCCTCGCCGACGACATCACCCGCCTGCCGCAGGGCCTCGACACCCTGCTCGGCCGCGAGTCCGACCTGTCCGGCGGCCAGCGCCAGCGCATGGCCCTGGCCCGGGCGCTGTTGTCGGACGCGGACATCGTCCTGCTGGACGAGCCCACGAGCCAGCTCGACGGGATCAACGAGCAGCGCTTCCGCACCATCGTGGAGGACCTCGCGCTGACCCGTGCCGTGATCGTGGTCGCGCACCGCCTCTCCACGGTCCGGCACGCCGACCACGTGATCGTGATGAGCGGCGGCGCGGTCGTCGACGCGGGAAACCACACCACGCTCGTCGCCCGCTGCACGCCGTACCGCGAACTCGTCACCAGCCAGGCGACACTGCCGCACTGAGAGCAGCGCCGCGTAGCCCGACCCGCCCAACCTGCCGACGCACGACGTGCCGCCGCATCCCGACCGGCGGGCGAAGGCGCCCTCCCTCAGGCCGAGTTGCCGGGTACCGCGGAGCCGAGGCGCTGGTGCTCGGTGAGTTCGAGGGCGATGAAGGCGCCGATCATCGCGCGCCACACCGCCTCGGCGACCTCGGGGGCGAGCCCGGCGGCCTCGGCCCGCTCCCGGACGGCGGCGATCACCTTCTCCACGCGGTCGGGCGCGCGCACCGCCTGTTCGTCGGTCTTGAACGCGGCGGCGGCTTGGACGAGCGACTGGCGGCGCGTCAGCAGCGCGACGAGTTCGGCGTCGATGCCGTCGATACGGTCGCGGACTTCGGCCAGGCTGCGCGGTGCGGCTTCGGAGCGAGGTTCGGCTTCGGGCATTCCGGGAGTCTAGAACGGACTCCGGTCCGGGGCATCGGCCGCCGCAGGCGGTCCTTGCGGTGCGCCGCCCGGTGCGCGCAGCGCGAGGATGGCGACGTCGTCGGTGCTTTCGGGCGGGCGGACCCGGTCGAGGAGCAGGTCGCAGAAGGTGCTGAGACGCCGCCGGCAGAGGGCGGCCGCGTGGCGGCGGAGGTGGTCGAGCCCGATGTCGATCGCCTGTCTGGGGACCTCGATGAGGCCGTCCGTGTACAGCACGAGCGTGCTGTCCGGCGGAAGCCGGACGTTGCCGTCGGTCCGGTGCAGGTCGAGGTCGCTGCCCAGGAGGACGCCGTGTCCGTCGTCGAGGAAGCGGGTCCGCCCGTCGCGGGTGACCAGCAGCGGGGGAGGGTGCCCGGCGTTGGCCCAGGTGAGGTTCCAGCCGCCGTCGTCGGCGGCTTCGAGCCGGGCGAAGACCATCGTCGCCATGGCCGCATCGGTGATGTTGAGGAACGCCTGGTCGAGCCGGCGGACGACGAGGCTCGGGGGTTCGCGGTGGTCCCAGGCGAAGGCGCGCAGCATGTTGCGGACCTGCGCCATGCCCGCGGCGGCATCGAGGTCGTGGCCGGCGACGTCGCCGATGACGAGGGCGATGGACCCGTCGGGAAGGAGGAAGGCGTCGTACCAGTCGCCGCCGACCTGCGACGCGTCGGGGGCGGGCCGGTAGCGGGCGACCATGCCCATGCCCGGGACATGCGGCAGTTGGGGCAGGAGGTGGCGTTGCATGGTCTCGGCGACCGCGCGCTGGCGCTGGTAGAGCCGGGAATTCGAGAACGTCAGCCCGGCCCGGCGGGAGATGTCCTCCAGCAGCGTGAGGTCGTCCGGTCCGAAGGCGTCCGGCCGCTCGCTGCGGCCGATGGTCAAAGCACCGAGTACTTCGTGTGCGCCGCGGATGGGGGCGATCGCCGCGGAATGCATGCCCGTGGCGTCGAAGAGTTCGCGTTGGGCCACCGCGATGCCCGAGTCGGGCGGCCCTTGGTAGTGCCCGGGCCCGGCGAGGGACGCGGCTGCTCCGCGCAGGGCCCGCGACAGGGGCATCGGCGAGCCCTCCGGGACCGGGGGCATCGGGCCTTCGAGGTCGTGGCGGCGATGCCGTGCGCCGTCGATGTGGTGGACGACGGTGTCGCGCCGGACTTCGCCGCTTTCGGTGATCAGGTCGACCACGGCCCAGTCCGCGAGCCGCGGGACCAGCAGGCGCGCGAGCAATTGCACGCCTTCGTCGATTTCCAGCGTGCTGGTGAGCGTGGTCGTGGTCTCGGCGAGGAGCGCCAAGCGGTCGAGTTCGGCCAGCACGGACGCGTCTACGGCGGCGGTGTTCCGGACCCCGGTCGCCGCTTCGTGGAAGACGACGAACGCGCCGAAGCTCCCGTCCGCCGTCGTGTAGGGCGCCACCAGCCAGGCGACGTGCAGCAACGTTCCATCGCCGCGTTCGAGCCATACCGCGTCGCCCTGCGCGGCGCGCCCCGCAAGGTAGGCCCGCATCATGGCGCACTGGGAAGGGGGCAGGTGCCCGCCGTGGCTGTCGCGGTGCAGGAACTCGTGGGCGTCCTGCCCGACGAGGTCCTCCGCGGAACGGGCCAGGAGCTGCCGGCCGCGCTGGTTGACCTCGGCGATCCGGCCCCGGTCGTCGACCGCGTACATGCCGACCCCCGCGGTCTCCGCCATGAGCCGGAGCAGTCGTGCCGCGGGTGTGGGGGCATGGCCGGTGGGCTCGGCGTCCATGGTGGCTCCTCCCGTGGCTGGGGACCGTACGACCAGTCTTCCCCGGACGGGGGCGGCGTGCCGCGGTGCCCCGGTCCCGGGGCACCGCGGGTCTCACACCCGTGCGCCGTTGTCCGGCCGTCCTTCCCGCGGCCGCCCCCGGGCCCCGCCCGAGGTCCGGCCCGCGGCCCCGCCCCGGGCCGACGCCGCCCGGGGCGGCGGAGCACCCTTGGTGCTGCGGGCCTGGAGCGCGATCGCGAGCGGCGCCGCGGTGAGGATCGAGGAGTACGTGCCCACCACGATCCCGACGATCAGCGCCAGCGCGAAGTCGGCCAACGAGTCGCCGCCGAGCAGCCACAGCGAGACCAGGATGAACAGCGCACCCATGCCCGTGTTCACCGTGCGCGGCAGGGTCTGGAGCACCGCCCGATTGGTGACGGCCGCGAACGGCGCCCGCGGCTCGTTCGCCCACAACTCGCGGACCCGGTCGAAGAGGACCACGGAATCGTTGACGGAGTAGCCGATCACGGTGAGCAGCGCCGCCAGGAAGATGCCGTCGATCGGCTTGCCCAGCCACGCGAACACGCCCACCAGAATCAGCACGTCGTGGGCCATCGCCACCACGGTCGCCGCCCCGAACGTCCACCGGAAGCGCACCGCCAGGTACAGCAGCTGTGCGGCGACGGCCACGCCCAGCGCGATCAGCGCGTCGCGGCGCAGTTCGTCGCCGAGGGTCGGGCCGATCATGTCGTCCGCGACCTTCTCCGTGGGCCCGCCGATGTGGGCAAGGGCGGCACGGACGTCCGCCTCCTCGGCGTTCGTCAGCTCGCCGACGCGCACCGACAGGTTCCCGTCGCCGGACGTCTGCACCACCGCGCGCGCATGCCCCGCGTCCGCCAGCACCGCCCGGGCGTCCTCCGCGTCGACCGGAGTGGCCGTCGCGTACTCGACGACGCGCCCGCCGGTGAACTCGATGCCCAGGTTCAGCCCGCGGACGACGATGCCGGACACCGCGACCGCCAGCATCACCGCCGATACCGCGAGCCGGCGGCTCCGGTGCCGCATCAGGTCCGGGCCGCGCCCGGTGATCCACGTGCGGAACCGGCCCGGTGCCGCGATGCCGCTGACTTTCGGCCGTGCCTTCACCGCCCGGCGCCGCACCGCGATCTCGGCTGGCACCCGCGTGATCACCAAGGCGCTGACCATGGACGCCAGGACACCGATCGACAGCGTCACGCCGAACCCGCGCACCGGTCCGGACGCGAGGAAGAACAGCAGTCCCGCGGCGAGGAGCGTGGTGATGTTCGCGTCGACGATCGCGCCGAACGCGTTGCGGGACCCGGCCGCGTACGCCGCACGCAGGCTCCGCCCGCGCCGGGCCGCGTACTCCTCGCGGGCCCGCTCGAACACGAGGACGTTCGCGTCCACCGCCATGCCGATCGCCAGGACGAACCCGGCGAGCCCCGGCAGGGTCAGCGTCGCACCGACCATCAGCAGCGCCGCGTACGAGATCAGCCCGTAGCAGGCCAGCGCGACCGCGGCGAGGGCGCCCAGCAAGCGGTATACGAACACGATGAACAGCGACGTCAGAGCGATGCCGATGACGGCCGCCGCCGCGCTCGCCTCGATCGCCTTCCGGCCCAGCGTCGGGCCGACCGTCCGCTGCTCGACCAGCTCCACCGGAACCGGCAGCGCACCCCCGTTGACGAGCAGCGCCAGCTCGCGGGCCTCGCCGCGGCCGAAGCCGCCGGTGATCTGCGTGCTGCCGCCGGTGATACCGGTCCCGCAGGCCACCGAGGGATCGACCTGCGGCGCCGAGACGATGCGGTCGTCCAGCACGATCGCGACCCGCCGCGCCGGATCGCCGGGGGCGGCGCACGCGGCCGCGCCGGTGAGCCGGGTCCACTGCCTGCCGCCCTCGCCGCGCAGGTCGACCGTGACGTACCAGCCGCCGAGGCCCTGCGTGTCCGGCGCCGCCTTCGCGCCGGACACTTCCGCGCCGGTCATCGCCGGAGCGCCGAGGCGCAGCCGCTCCCCGGACGGGTCGGAGAGGACCCGTTCCCCGGCCGGGGGCGGTCCGCCCGGCGCTTCCTCGCCCGGGCCGGCGGCGACCCCGAGCACCGGGTGGAACGTCAGCTGCGCGGTGCGGCCCAGCACCGCCACCGCCTCCTGCGGGTCCTGCACATCGGGAAGTTCGACGATGACGCGGCGCTCGCCCGAGCGCGCCAGCGTGGGCTCGGCGACCCCGAGCCCGTCGACCCGGCGACGGAGCACTTCGAGGGTCCGATCGGTCGCCGCCGAGTCGGCCTTGGCGGTGGGGGAGTCGCGGGTTTCCAGCACGAGATGGGTGCCGCCGCGCAGGTCGAGGCCGAGGCGCGGCGATTGGGTCAGCGCCACATACAGCGAGACCAGGACAACGGACAGCGCAAGCACCGCGCGCACGACGAGGGCGCGAGACATGGAGCCTCCAGCAGGCACGCCGCACGGACCCGGCCGCGCAGCGGGGAGGAAAACGGGGGAAGACCGCGCGACCCCCGGTCGGGGCGGCGCGGCGGGGTCAGATGCCTGCTGGGGCGGGAGGAGCGCGATCGGCCCGCGGGGCCGTGGGCACGAGCGGCCGGGCTGCCCGCTCGGGGGTGCGGAAGCCCGGCGGGCCGCCGGCGGCGAGCACGTGCCAGGGATCCGCCGGCGCCGGGAGTGCCACGGCGTGGGGCGCACCGGCGTGCGGGGGAATCGGGGCTCGGACGGGCAGGGTGCGGACGGCTTCGTCCGCGGTGTCCGCGGCGGGGGACGGTACGAGGGATTCGTCCGCGGTGTCCGCGGCGAGGGCGAAGGCGGCGGCTTCGTCCGCGGCAGAGGCGGGTGTGAGCGCGGCGACCGACACCGCGGTCGTCCGCGGCCCCCCGGCGCTGTCGTCGGCCGACGAAGCCCGGGCCGCCGGGCCGGCGATGTCGAGGACGGAGAACGCCAGGGCGAGCAGCAGCGCGATCACCGCCGCGAAACGGCCGGGAGAACCGCGCAGGCGCTGCCGGGCCATGGCATCCCCTCCGCCGCAATGCGCTCCCGTACGGGGACGCGATCCTCGCCGGGGCGGCGCACGCTGCGCGGGGCCCGGGACCGAACGGCCACCATAGCCGGTGGACCGCACCCGTCGGCGCGCGCAGCTTCCCGCGCAGCTTCCGTTGGGCGCACTCCCCCTGCGTGTCCTCCCGATCGCGCCGGTAACGGTGCGCAAACATCGGATCACCGAGAGGCATGAGTCGGCCTCGCGGCGGACGGGACTTCCCCGCCGGCGCGGGCGCCGCTCCCCGCGGGAGCACCGAGACAGGAAGAAGGGCGGACGTGTCCCACAGCGAGAGCGAAAATCCGGCGATCCCCTCACCCACCCCCGCGCCCACCCGGCCCAAATCGAACCGGGACTGGTGGCCGCAGCAGCTGGATCTCCAGGTCCTCCGCCAGCATGCTCCCCAGCCGGAGCCGCCGGGCGGGGACTTCGACTACGCGAAGGAGTTCGCCGACCTCGACGTCGACGCGCTGAAGCGGGACGTCTTCGCGGTGATGACGACGTCCCAGGACTGGTGGCCCGCGGACTACGGCCACTACGGACCGCTCTTCATCCGCATGAGCTGGCACGCCGCGGGGACCTACCGGATCGCCGACGGCCGCGGCGGCGCGGGCGCCGGCGCGCAGCGCTTCGCCCCCCTCAACAGCTGGCCGGACAACGCCAGCCTGGACAAGGCACGCCGGCTGCTCTGGCCGGTGAAGCAGAAGTACGGCCGGAAGATCTCCTGGGCCGACCTCCTGGTCTTCGCCGGGAACTGCGCCATGGAGTCGATGGGGTTCACGACGTTCGGCTTCGGCTTCGGCCGTCCGGACGTGTGGGAGCCGGAAGAGATCTTCTGGGGGCCCGAGGACACCTGGCTCGGAGACGAGCGCTACAGCGGCGACCGGGAACTCGCCGGCCCGTTCGGCGCGGTCCAGATGGGGTTGATCTACGTCAACCCGGAGGGGCCGAACGGCAACCCGGATCCGCTCGCCGCCGCGCGGGACATCCGCGAGACCTTCGCGCGCATGGCGATGAACGACGAGGAGACGGCCGCGCTCATCATCGGCGGCCACACCTTCGGCAAGTGCCACGGCGCCGTCGACCCCTCGTACATCGGCCCCGAGCCCGAAGCCGCCCCGCTCGAACAGCAGGGCCTCGGCTGGCGCAACGCCTACGGCACGGGCAGCGGGGTCGACGCGCTCACCAGCGGCCTGGAAGGCGCCTGGACCTCCGCACCGACCACGTGGGACAACGGCTACCTGGACAACCTGTTCCGCTACGACTGGGAACTGACGACGAGCCCCGCGGGCGCGCACCAGTGGACCCCCACGGACCCGGCCGCCGCCGACACCGTGCCCGACGCCCACGACCCGGCGAAGCGGCACGCGCCGATGATGCTGACGACGGACCTGTCCCTGAAGCTGGACCCGGTCTACGCGCCGATCGTGAAGTCCTTCCACGAGAATCCGGCCAAGCTCGCCGAGGCCTTCGCCAAGGCCTGGTACAAGCTGCTGCACCGCGACATGGGACCGCTCGCGCGCTACCTCGGCCCCTGGGTCGCGGCGCCGCAACTGTGGCAGGACCCCGTCCCCGCGGTCGACCACGAGCTGGTCGGGGACGCCGATGTCGCCGCCCTCAAGGCCCGGGTCCTCGACGCCGGGATCCCGGTCCCGCACCTGGTCGCGACCGCCTGGGCGTCGGCGGCGAGCTTCCGCGGCACGGACAAGCGCGGCGGGGCCAACGGAGCACGCATCCGGCTCGCCCCGCAGAGCACCTGGGAGGTCAACGACCTGCCCGAGATCGCCGGCACCGTACAGGCCCTCGACCGGATCCGGCAGGAGTTCGACGACGCGCAGTCCGGCGGCAAGAAGATCTCGCTCGCCGACCTGATCGTCCTGGCCGGGTGCGCCGCCGTCGAACGGGCCGCGAAAGACGCCGGGCACGACCTCGCGGTCCCGTTCGCGCCCGGGCGTACCGACGCCTCGCAGGAGCAGACGGACACGGAGTCGTTCGCCGTCCTCGAACCCCGCGCGGACGGGTTCCGCAACTACCTGCGGCAAGGCGAGAAACTGTCGCCGGAGACGCTGTTGCTGGACCGCGCCAACCTGCTGACGCTCACCGCGACCGAGATGACGGCCCTCCTCGGCGGCATGCGCGTCCTGGACACCGGCTTCCGGCAGTCCTCCCACGGCAGGTTCACCGACCGCCCGGGGACGTTGACGAACGACTTCTTCGTCAACCTGCTCGACATGGGCACCGAGTGGAAGCCCTCGACCACGGAGGAGAACGTCTACGAGGGCCGGAAACGCGGCACCGACTCCGTCACGTGGACCGCCACCGCGGCCGACCTCGTCTTCGGTGCGCACTCCCAGCTCCGCGCGATCTCCGAGGTCTACGCGTCCGAGGACGGCGCCGCGCGCTTCGTGCGCGACTTCGTGGCCGCGTGGGACAAGGTGATGAACCTCGACCGGTTCGACCTGCACTGACCTTGCGCGGCCCCTCGGGCGGTCCGGGACACCGTTGCGGTGTCCCGGACCGCCCGAGGGGTGCCCGGGGCGGGCGGGGCCGCCGGATCGCTCAGACGGTGAGGTCGTCGGTCTTGGCCGCCTTGTCCACGGGCAGGAAGTCCGCCGGGACCGGGTATTCGCCGAGCAGGTAGTGCAGGGTCGCGGCGTGCATGGCCTCCACGGGGGCGATCGTGGCAGCCGTCTCGATTCCCGCGGGGGCGGCGACGTTGAACTCGGCGAACAGGTACGTCTGTGCGGCCTGGTCCTCCAACTGCAAGGCAAGGCGCGCCACACCCGGGATGTCGGTGACCTTGCCGAGCGCGTCGGCAACCGCCGCCTGGCTCTTGAGCGGCACGCCGGTGACCGGCGGTTTGCCGGCCTGGGTGAGGACGTTGTTCCACACCTTGGCGTGGTCGGCATGCTGCGCCATGGCGGTCGTGGCGAAGTTCGCGACCGCGGGCGGCACCGTCCCGAGCTTCCCGGCGCCGGCCGCCTGCACCGCCGCCTGGTACGCACCCACGGCCTGGTTCTCCAGCGCGACCGCCAGCGCGACGACGAGCAAGTCGCCGGTGTAGGAGCCCGTCGCGGCGGGGGCGGCCTGCCCCGGGGCGGACGCGGCGGAGGAAGGCTTGCCGGAGGACTTGCCGTCGTCGCTGCTGCAGGCCGCGAGCGCGAACGCGCTCAGCCCGACCACGCCGACACCGCGCAGGAACCGGCGTCGGTCCAGGCCCGGCTCCGGCAGGCGCTCCGCCGTCCTCGGCCGCTCACGGATCTGCTCGGACAGCTCGGCCGCCGCCGCGTACATGTGCGGCAGCGTCGCGCGGTGTACTTCGTCGACCTGCGCGGTGAGCGCCCGCAGTTCGGCCTCGGAGCCCTGGAACGCCTCGGGCTTGCGGTTGCGGCTCACTTCACGGCCCCTTCGGTGATCGGGGAAGCGTCCTTGGTCGGGTAGAACGCGTCGGGGAACCCGACGGACCCCGCCGCGGCGGGCAGCGCGGCGGCATCCGGCGGCAGCTTGATCTGCGCCGCGAGATCGGCGGCGAGCAGCGCCTGGACGGCGAGCAGGACCGCCTTGTGCTGGGCCTCGACCGGCGCCACCGACCCGAACAGCTGCCGCAGCGCGGGGTCGGACACCTGCGAGACGTTCTTCGTGTAGGTCTGGGCGGCGACATCCTCCAGCGTGATCGCCAGCTTCACCACGTCCGCCGGGCCCTTGATCGTCGGCAGCGTCTGCTGCACGATCGCGGCGTACTTCGGGTCCGGCGCGGTCTGCTCCTTGCCGCCCGCCTTGCCGGCAGCGGCGTTGAACGCCTGGGCGTGGGCCCGGTGTTGGGCGGCCGTCTTGTCGATGAACGCGACCACGACCGCGTTGCCGCCCTTGATGAACGGAAGTCCCGCGGCGGTGGTGTAGACGTTCACCGCGAGGTTCTCGATCGACGCCGCGGTCTGCAGCGCCATCACGTCGTCCGCGGTCGCCGCCGCGGCCCGCGAGCTGCCCAGCAGCACCGCACCCGCGGCGGCTCCGCCCAGGATCCCCGGGCGCCACCAGCGCCGCGTCCGCGGTCGGCCCTTGTGTGCTTCCCGTGTGCGCTCGTGGAATTCCTCCAGCGAGGCGCGGGTTGCCCGCGTCGCGTCGCTGTGCAGGTCTTCGGACTGCTCGGTCAACTCCGTCAGCAGCCGGGTGTCGATGGATTCGCCCACCGTCGCGGCTCCCTTCGTCCCACCCGCCGAACGCGGGCACTCGGCACGGCATTCGCGGCACCGGCCCGCGCGGCTTGGTCCGGTCGGGAAAGTCGCCACCCGATCACCTGATCGAGTGAATCGCCGGGGAACCCGCGTGGGCCGGCGCCGCGTGAGCACCGGCGATTTCGGGCACGTGCCCCCACGTCGCCCGCACGCACGGAACCGGCAGGGAGGTAGTGCGCATGGCACGCCGTACCGAGTCCGATGCCGACGACCGCTTCGACGCGGTCGCCGACGACCTGTACGGCCTGCCGCCCGCCGATTTCACCAAGGCCCGCGACGCACACGCTGTCGAGGCCCGCAAGGACGGCGACCGTCCGCTTGCGGAGCGCATCCGGGCGCTGCGGCGGCCGACCCTCGCCGCGTGGGCCAGCAACCTGCTGGTGCGAGCGCAGCCGGACGAGGTGCGTGGCGTCCTCGAACTCGGCGAAGCGCTGCGCACGGCACACCGGGACATGGACGGCGCGCGGCTCCGTGACCTGTCCGCGCAGCAGCGCACCCTCACCATGGCGCTGGCCCGGCAGGCCCGAGCCCTCGTTGCCGACGCCGGGCAGACGTTGAGCGACCAAGCCCTGGCGGAAGTGCGCGACACCGTCGCCGCCGCCCTCGCGGATCCCGACTCCGGCACCGCCTGGGCATCGGGGCGGCTGGCGCACACCCTCACGCCCCCGGCATTTCCCGCCGTCGCACCTGAAGGCACCCCGCGACGCTCCGACCGGCCGAAGTCGGCGAAGGCGCAACCTGCGGCGCCCGGCAAGGTCCGCGATCTCGGCCAGGCACGGGCGCGACGCGAAGCCCGCGAACGGCTCGCCGCGGCACGCCGCGACGCCCGCGAGGCCGCCACGCACGTGACGCGACGCGAACGCGCCGCCGAGACCGCCCGTACCCGCGCGCAGGAAGCCGGCCGACGCCATCAGCAGGCGCGCGACCGCCTTGCCGAGCTGCAGCGCGACCTCACCGCCGCGGAACAGGCCCGACACGACGCTGCCGACGCCGAGCGCCGGGCCCGACACGAGGCGGAGCACGCCGAACGCGAGGTGGCCGAGGCCCGCCGCACCGCCGACGCCGCCGCCGCCCACGCGGAGCGCCTCGCGGCGGAGACCGACGACGCGGGGGACGCCGGCGGCCCCAACGCCAGGTGAAGCGCGCGGGTTCGTGCTCCTGGAATACGTCGCGGGGCAGCGTACGAGCGGACCGCCCGCGAGGTCGGCGCGGTCGCCGCCGGACTCGTCGCCCTGGCGGCCGTCGTCGCCTCGGCGGTAGGGGCCTGGCGGCGGCACCGACGCAACGAGTGGATCCGGCGTCGTCACCGACCGCGAGATTCCCGTGTCGAAATTCCCCACGTCGAAAAAACGCGTGTTTCGCGCCGACCGCATCGGTTATGACGCGCGAGACTCGTCCCTTCGCTCCCTCCGCATTCCGTGCACCTGCCGCCGGCGGCTTTCCGCCACCAAGGAAAACAAACCCTGCCCGCCTCCCGATTTCCCCCTGACCTGCGGTGTTGCGGCGTCGGCCGACGATTTGTCGATGAGCGGCAGGCATGGTTGCGTGGCGACGGGGCAGTTTCGTGGCACATCGGGCCGCAAGGCGCGTCCCAGCCGACGAACAGTCGGTGACATCCGCAAGGAGCAGAGAACCGTGCGCTTCAGAATGGGCGTGGAAGAGGAATTCCATGTAGTGGACGCGGAAACCGGGCTCCTCGTACCGGAGGCGCCGGTTCTGCTGGACGACCTGCCAAGCGATCGCTTTACCGGGGAATTCCAACTGGGCGTGATCGAGTCGCAATCGGGAGTGCACGACTCTCCCGCCGCGCTGAGGGCGGATCTGGTCGGCACGCGCCGCACCCTCGACAAGGTCGCCTCGCAACGCGGGCTGACTGTGGTGGCGGCGGGAACCGTGCCCCTCGTGCCGGCGAGTTCGCGGGGATTCGGCCCCGACATCCGCTACACCGAAATGGCGGGCGAATACCAGGCGCTGGCCGACGAGCAGTTGATATGCGGCGCCCAGGTCCACGTCGACGTCCCCGACCGGGACACCGCCGTCCGCGCGATGCCGCGGCTTTCCCCCTGGCTGCCGGTGCTGCTCGCGCTGTCCGCCAGTTCCCCGTTCTGGCAGGGCGCCGACACCGGGTTCGCCAGTTGGCGCACGATGGTGTGGCAGCGCTGGCCCAGCGCGGGGCCCGCCGGGACGTATGCGTCCGCCGCCGAGTACGACGCCGCCGTCGACGACCTCATCCGCTCCGGCGTCATCTCCGACGCCGGCATGATCTACACCGACGTCCGGCCCTCGGCGCACCAGAAGACCCTGGAACTGCGCATCTGCGACGCCTGTCCCGACGTGGACACCGTCGTCCTCGTCGCCGTCCTCTTCCGCGCCATGGTCGTCGACGCCTGCGAAGCCGTCGCCCGACGGGCTCCGCTTCGCCCGGTCACCCATGAGTGGCTGCGTGCGGCCACCTGGCGGGCCGCCCGATCCGGCCTGGAGGGCGACCTCCTCGACCCGACCACCCTGGAACCCGCGCCCGCGCACCGGGTCGTCTGCAGCATGCTGAAGCACCTGCGTCCGACCCTGACGGCGTTCGGCGACTGGCATTCCGTCGCGGCCGCAACCGATGCCCTCCTTGCTTCCGGCAGTGCCGCGCGGCGGCTGCGCACGGCGGCCTTCGACAGTTCGTGGCGCGAGGTCGTCGGGCTTCTCGCCGACCTGACCCACGCCGCCGAAGACGAGTACGAGCCGCGTCCATCCGCACCGATCACGGAGGCAAACACATGTGTGGCATAGCCGGGGAAATACGCTTCGACGGCGGACGACCGGACCTGGCCGCCGTCGAGCGCATGACCGACCGGCTCGCCGCGCGCGGACCGGACGGCCGCGGCATGTGGTCGCAGGGCGCCATCGCCCTCGGACACCGCCGTCTGGAGGTCATCGACCTTTCGGAGCGCGGTGCGCAACCCATGACGGACGCGCATACGGGGCTGACCGGCGTCTTCAACGGCTGCATCTACAACTACCGTGAATTGCGCGCCGAACTGGGGGCCGCAGGACACCGGTTCTTCTCCACCTCGGACACCGAGGTGGTGCTCAAGGCGTACCACGAGTGGGGCCTCGCGTTCGTCGACCGCCTCTTCGGCATGTTCGCCTTCGCCATCGCCGAACACGCCACCGGGCGCCTCGTGCTGGGGCGCGACCGGCTCGGCGTCAAACCCCTCTACACCGCCGCCCAATCCGGCCGGAGCAGCGGGGGCCTGCGCTTCGCTTCGTCCCTGCCGGCGCTGCTGGCCGGCGGTGGTGTCGACACCTCGATCGACCCGGCGGCACTGCACCAGTACCTCACGCTGCACGGCACAGTTGCCGCTCCCCACACCATCCTGGCCGGGGTGCGCAAACTTCCGCCCGCAACCGTCCGCGTGGTGGAGCCGGACGGGCGCGAACACGACACCCTGTACTGGCAACCGCAGTACGAGCGCCTGCCCGAGCACGCCGGGATGGGCGCCGACGACTGGCGGGACGCGCTCATGGGCGCCCTGCGGACGGCGGTGCGCCGCCGCACCGTCGCCGACGTCGAAGTGGGCGTGCTGCTCTCCGGCGGACTCGACTCCAGCCTGATCGTCGCCCTGCTCGCCGAACACGGCCAGGACGGGCTGCAGACCTTCAGCGTCGGCTTCGAAGCCGAAGGCGGCGAGGAGGGCGACGAGTTCGTCTACTCCGACATGGTCGCCCGCCGATTCGGCACCGACCACCGGCAGCTCCTCGTGCCCTCCGACCGGTTGCCGGAGGCCCTGGAGGGGGCGGTGTCGGCGATGAGCGAGCCGATGGTCAGCCACGACGTCGTGGCCTTCCACCTCCTCGCCGAGCAGGTCTCCAAGTACGTCAAGGTCGTGCAGAGCGGCCAAGGCGCGGACGAGATCCTCGCGGGCTACCACTGGTACCCGGCGCTGGCCGCGGTGCCGCGCGACGAGGAACCCGAGACATACATGCGCACCTACTTCGATCGCCCGCACGGCGATCTGGCGCGCATGCTGCAACCGCACATGCGTGCCGCCGACGCCTCGGGCGACCTCGTCCGCACGCACATGGCCACCCCCGGGGCCCGGACGGCGCTCGACGCCGCGCTGCGCCTGGACACGCACGTCATGATGGTCGACGACCCGGTCAAGCGGGTCGACAACATGACCTCCGACTGGGGTTTGGAAGCGCGCGTCCCCTTCCTCGACCACGAGTTCGTGGAACTCGCGGCGGCGTGCCCGCCCGAACTCAAGCTCGCCCAGGGCGGCAAAGGCGTGCTCAAGGACATCGGGCGGCAGGTCCTGCCCCGCGAGGTCGTCGACCGTCCGAAGGGCTACTTCCCGGTCCCGGCCATCCGGCACATGGCCGCCCCGGTGCTCGAACGGGTCCGGGACGCGCTGTCGGCCCCGGCGGCGAAGAACCGCGGCATCTTCCTCCCGTCCTATCTGGACGAGTTGCTCGCCGCCCCCGACCGGCATCGGACACACCGGGGCGCCAATGCGCTCTGGCAGGTCGCACTGCTGGAAATCTGGCTCCAGGCCCACGGAATCGACTGAGCGACGCGACGGCCCCCCGAGAGGAGCACTGACGGAGGAACATGCGACAACCGCACGATCTGGCCGCGGACACCCGTCCCCGCGTGGTGCGGCTTGCCGACGCCGCAGCGGACGGCGGCACGGTGCGGACCACGGCAGCGCACCGGTGCCTGGAGCCCGCGGCCGCCCCGACCGGGGGCGCCGTCGCGTTCATCTGCGACCGCGCCGGCGTCCCCCAGCTCTGGGCGGCCGCGTCCGCGGGAGGGCCGGCACGCCTGCTGGACGCAAGCCCGGATCCGGTGACCGAGGTGTCGTGGTCCCCGGACGGCGAGTGGATCGCCTACACCACGGCGCCCGGCGGCGGGGAGCACACCCGGGTGCTGTGCGTCCGCCCCGACGGGACGGAACGGCGCGCGGTGGCCGGGGCGGTCCCCGGCCAGACCGCCCACCTGGGGGCCTGGCGCCGGAAAGGATCCGCGCTGGCCGTCACGGTGGCCGCCTCGCAGGTGCGGGACCCGGCGTACCGCGGCCTGGCGGTCTTCGTCCTGGACCCGGCCGGGTTCGCCGACCCGGAACTGCTCACCACCCAGGCCCGTGCGTCGTCGCTCCGACTGTGCGACTTCAGCCCGGACGGGCACCTCGCGCTCCTGCGCTGCGGCCCGCGCGGCCGTCGCCGGGCCACCGTGCTCGACACCCGGACCGGAGCCGTCGCCACGGACCTCCCGGCCGCGGACGGCGACCCGTGGATCGGGCGTTTTTCCGCCGACGGCAGGACGGTGTGGCTCCGCAGCGACGCCGACCGCGAGTTCGCGGCGCTGCACGCGGCCCGGCTCACCGACGAAGGCGACTGCGCGTATGTCGCGGTCGCGGCCGAACGCGACGGCACGGACCTCGAGTTGCTGTACGTCGACGACGACGGGCGGAACGGCGTCCTGGTGTGGAACGTCGACGGGCGCAGCGAGGTCGAAACCGTGGCCCTGGGCACGTCCACCGTGGGCGTGCGGAGCCCGGTCGCGATCCCGCACGAGGTCGTCACGAAGGTCACCGATCCCACCGAGGGCGGCCGGTTGCTCGCCGTGTCCGGTTCCGCCGGCCGGTCCGGCGTCTGCGCGTACCCGCCGAGCGGCGGCACGGCGGCGATGACGCCCTGGTCGTCCCGGGATCCGGCCGCCTCGCCGGGCGGCCATTCGCCGGTCCGTCCCGAACACCTCCGCTTCCCGGCGCGGGACGGGCTGCCGCTCGACGGCTGGTACTACCGGCCGCCCGGCGCGGAGCAGCCGGGGCCGTGCGTCGTGCACCTGCACGGCGGCCCGGAGTGGCAGGAGCGCCCGGTGCTCAATCCGATGTACCAGGCCTTGACGCAGCTCGGCATCGGCGTGTTCGCCCCCAACGTGCGCGGCTCCTCCGGGTTCGGCCGCTCGTTTGTCGAAGCGGACCACGGGGAGGGGCGGTTCGCGGCCATCACCGACGTCGCGGACTGCACGTCGTACCTGATTCTGCACGGCATGGCCGACCCGAACCGCGTGGCCGTGATGGGACGGTCGTACGGCGGCTACCTCGCGCTGGCGTCGCTGGTCTGGCACCCCGACCTGTTCCGCACCGGCGTCGCGGTGTGCGGCATCTCCGACTTCGCCACGTTCTTCGCCGGCACGGAGTCCTGGATCGCGGAGTCCGCGGCCGCCAAGTACGGCCACCCCGAAGCCGACCGCGACCTTCTGCGCCGCCTGTCACCCATGACCCGCATGGACGCCTTGCGGGTCCCCTTCCTCGCGGTGCACGGGGAGCACGACACCAATGTGCCGCCGGGGGAGTCCCTCCAGGCCGTGCAGGCGGCCCGCGGACGCGGCATCCCCGCGGAACTGCTCGTCCTGCGCGACGAGGGCCACGAGTTCCTCCGCGCCGGAAACCGCGCCCGGTACCACCGCGCGGTGGGTGAATGGCTCGGCCGCCATTTGGTACCCAAGCGGGCATGACCGGGCGCGCGCCGCATGCCCGCGGGATCGCGGTGACACGACCCGAGCGCGCCGATGCATGTCCGCTGCCGGAGCGGGCATCGGGAATCGGGAGCCAGGCCGCGGCGCGGCCGGGCCGCGGACATGCGTCCTGCGGCCGACCGCGGGTCGCTCCCTCGCCGAGTCGAGGAAGGTCTGATGGACACCAGGCAGCTCACCCACACGAACCGGCCCTGGATCGGCTCCGGCCCGCAAGGCCGTGCGGTGCTCACCCCCACCGGGGAACTCGACGAAGCGGCATCGGCCGTGCTGCGCGCGGACGCGTGCGGCCTGGTCGCCCACGGCCACCGGAATCTGGTCGTCGACCTGTCCGCGGTCACCTTCTGCGACGCGTGCAGCCTCAGCGCCCTGATCGGCATCCGGCGCCACGCCCTGGAAGCCGGCGGCTCTCTCGTGCTGGCTGCCGTCCCGATCCAGCTCCGCGAACTGCTGAGCCGCACCGGCCTGGACACCGTGCTCACGGTCCATCCCACCGTCCACGACGCCCTGGCCCACCCCGGCCGACCGCTTGCCGCGCCGCCGCATGGGAACGCCCCGGTGTGAGGAGCGCTTCGGACGGGCTGAGAACCGCTTTCGGAGTCAGGACACCGCGCTCGACGACCTGCGCACGCAGGATCTGGGGGAAACCGGGCATCAGACCGGCCTGTTTCCACTCCGGATGCGCCATGAGGCCGTCGACCGGATGCGCAACCTCGCGGGCGCCGAATGCCCGCGGTGTGAACATGCGCGGGACGTGGCCCGCCAATTCCGCCCATCGGGCAAGCTGCGGTACGGCGAACCGCCCGCCTCTTCGGCAGGCTGTCGACCGCCGGCGCGTCGAGCGGAACGCGTCCGTGCCGACGGGCCGCGCACCGGGCGAGGTTGAGCAGCACACTCACGCGTGCTCGTAGGTACAGGGCGTCCCGAATGCGCGGCCGCAGTGCCGGCCGACCGCCGTCATCAGGCCCGCACGGTGTCCTCGGCGGCCGCGGACCGGGGGTTCCGGCTCCACAGGCTGCGCATCTCGGGCGGGGCGATGAACACGGCCGTCGCCTCGGCGGTGACCTTGCCGTCGGCCAGGATCTCGCCGGTGGCGAAGCTCTTGCGGCCCTCGCAGTGCGTCCAGCGGGCCCGGATCTCCAGGGGCACGTCGTACGGCGTGGCGGCCCGGTAGCGCACGTCGAGTCCGGCGGTGAAGCCGGGGACTCCCGCGGCCGACGTCGCCAGGCCGAGTACGTGGTCGAGGAGCGTGGCCACCACACCGCCGTGCGCCCGTCCGGGCGGGCCGCTGTGCGCGGCGGTCAGGCGGCAGTCCGCCACGACCTCCACGGACCGCGGCTCGACCGAGTCGTCGAACGCCTGCGTCGCCATCTCGGGGGTCTCCCGGAAGACCAGCCGCGGCGCCTGCGGGTTGAGCAGCCCGGACCCGGCCTGCGTCAGCTGGTCGATGCGGCCTTCGGAGGTGCGGGCGAACCGCACGACCTGGTCGTGCGTCGCGGCTCGGAGCAGCTCCGCGGCCCGGCTCACCAACTCCGCGGCCTCGGCCCGTACCTCCGGTCCGACATCGGTGCGCACCGTCGCCTCGACCAGGTCCCGGATCCGCTCGACCAGATCCAGCGAGGCGTCCGGAACGTCCGCGACCTCGGGAATACCGCCCTCGGCAAACCGCTCGAACGCCGCGGCGAACACCGTGGCCCCGTTGTCGGCCGGTCCAGCCATCGACGTGCTCCCTTGCTGCGGCACGAGCCCTTCGACGGCCGCGCCATTTATATGACCATGACAAGTAAATCCGGTCGATCATACCGCCGACCATCCCTACGCCCCCGCCCCGGTGACCCCCGCGGTCACCCCCGGCGGTGATCCCCGGCCCCGCTCCGCGACAGGGCCGAACGGCTCCTGCGCCGGCGGCGGCCGGTTCGGATGATGGGGGCGGTGGGTTCCGCGGCCGCCCGGCTCCCCGGTGGCGGCCCCGGGGCTCGCATCGCAGGGTGGGAAAGCAGGGTGGGAAAGGGGCGGGCGGTCGCAGGCGCCCGCCCGGACGCCCCGCCGCGGATCGCCGAGGAGCGGCCATGGACAGCGACGAAGACCCGAAGGTCCGGGAAGTCCCCTCCGAACACCTGGCCGCGCACCGGCACGCCCGGATCGTGGTGGGCGTGGACGGTTCGTTCGGCGCCGAAGCGGCGTTGCGCTGGGCAATCCGGGAAGCCCGGGAGCGCGGCCTGGTGCTGGACGTCGTGGCGGTCTGGGAGGACCTCGCCGGCGAGGCCGGGGACGGACACCTGGCCGTCGCGCGCGAGCGGCTCGACCGCGCGTTGGAGCACGTGCTGCGCCGCCGGGACCTCCCGAAGCAGGTGATCACCGCCCCGCTGCACGGGGCGCCCGGCCTGCAGCTCGTGGAGCGCGCCCGGGAGGCGGCGCTCCTGGTCCTCGGCACCACGGGCATCAGCTCGCCGGAGATTCCCGGCGGCATCGGCCTTTACTGCCTGCGGAACAGCAGCGTCCCGGTGGTGTTCGTCCCGAGTACTCCGTGACGTGGCACTTCCCGGGTACTCCGTGATGTGGCACTTCCCGGGCACTCCGTGACGTGTGGGAGACGGTCATGAGTGAAGTCCCAGGCAACGCGCCGGTGGTGGTCGGCCTCGACGACGACGGTGAGGCCGGACGCCGTGCGGTCCGGTGGGCCGCCCACGAAGCCGCGCTGCGCGGCAGACCCCTCCACATCGTGCACGCCCTCGACTGGCCGCCGGTCGTCGACCCCGACCCGGCGCATGCCACGCCCTGGGAGGAATGGCGCGCCCGGTTCCGGGACGACGGCCGGCGGCTCCTGGACGGGGCACGCGAACTCGCCTCGGCCGCCGAGCCGGGCCTGGCCGTGACCGGCGCCCTCGTCGACGGGAAGCCGAAGACGGTGCTGACGAAGGCCACCGCCGGCGCCGCCCTGGTGGTGCTCGGTTCGCGGCGGCTGTCGTCGTTGCAGGAAGCGCTGACCACGGGCGGCGGCGTCGCCGTCCCGGTCATCGCCCATGCGCGGTGCCCCGTCGCCGTCGTCCGGCGGTCCGGACCCGACAGGAACGGGGCCGGGCCCGTCGTGGTCGGGTCCGACGGGTCGCCGGGCTCGGAGCGGGCCATGGCGTATGCGTTCGAAGCCGCGGTCGCACACGGTGCCGAGGTGCTCGTGGTGCGTGTGTGCCACATGCCGATGACGGTGGCCGGGGCCGTCGCCGCCGAGGCGGCCATGCGGGACGCGCTCGCCGCCCTGGAGCACGAACTCGCGCGATGGGCCGAGAAATACCCCGACGTCATGGCGCGCGGCGAGGCCGGATTCGGCCACCCGGTGCGCGTGCTCGCGGACGTCTCCGGCGATGCGCTCTGCCTCGTCGTCGGGACGCGCGGCCTCGAGGGCTTCCGCGGCATGCTCCTGGGTTCCGTGGGCGGCGGACTCGTCCACCACGCCGAATGCCCGCTGGTCGTCGTGCCCGGGGACCGGGACCAGGCGTAGACAGGACGCGCGTCGACGTCCGAGGTCCGCTCGGAATGCCCGGAATGCCCGGAACGGGCACGGTCGCCGACAAGGCGATGCGCGCCGGGAACGTCGACAGCAAGTACGAGCTGGTCAAGCGCCTGGAATGTGATGCCGCCGGAGCCCCGCGGCCGCGTGCCGGACCGCCACCACCCGGCGGCCACCCCGCCCACGGATATTCGGAAGGCGGCGGAACCCTGCCACGCTCTGGTGCCGACACGCAGACGACCTGATCACGCAGCGCCTGCGCTGTCGGTGATCCCGGTGGGGGTGCCCGGCTGGAGATGCGGGCAGAGGTCGCGGGTGGTGAGGGGCCAGTGGGTGAAGGTCGCGTCCGGGCGCTGCAGGTAGATCTCGTGGCGGTGGGCGATGACTCCGCGGGCGGGCTCGTCGAGGAGCCGGGCGAGGACGTAGGCGGCCGCGAGGCCGGTGACGTCGCGGACGGTTCCCATCGGGAGGAGGGAGCGGGTTTCGGCGATGGCCTCGTGGTCGCCGGCGCGGATGACGACGGGGGTCGCCGGCGCCACGCCGTGGGCGGCGATGGCGACCGCGATGTTGTCGAGGTCGTCCGAGCCGACGGCGGCGAGGGCCCGGGCTTTGCCGAGGCGGAGGTGTTCGAGGACCGCCCGGTCGCCGCCGTGGCCGGTCATGACCGGGATGCCGAGGGAGCGGGCGAGGCGTGCGGTGGCGGCGTGCGGGTCGCGTTCGACGCCGACGACGGGGACACCGTGGCGCCGGAGTTCGGCGCAGAGCCGCATCCCGACCTGCCCCATGCCCACGACGATGACGTGGCCGCTGCGCGGCAGGGTGCGCGGTCCGATCAGGCCGATGAGCCGCGGCCCGAGCATGCGTTCGATGACCCCCGCGGTGAACAGCGCGCTGAACACGAGGGTGGCCAGCATCGCCGCGCTCGCCGCCAGTTGGTAGCCGTGCGCGCCGTCGGGCGCGGTGGCGGGGCCGACTGCGGCGACGACGCGGGTGGCGTGGAAGAGCGCTTCGGCGGGGTGGTGGCCGTGGCCGACGAGCCACGTCCAGTCGCCGAGGAGTACGCCGAGGATGCCCAGGAGGCCGATGACCAGCAGGCGGGTGCCGCCGTCGTGGGGACGCAGCTGGCCGGCGAAATGGCCCAGGCGCCGGCGCAGCCGGGTGGGGTGGGGTTGCCAGGGCCCCGTGTGCGGGCCGGTGTCCCGCACGGTGACGGCGCGTGTGCCGAGCGCGGACTCGTGGTGGACGGCGGCGTTGGCCGGGTCGATGCAGGGGCCGGCGAGGGCGGGGGCGGCGAGGTCGGCGGGGGAGGTGACGTCGCATTGCGGAAGCAGGCGCCGGAGTTCGTCGGCGACAGTACGGTCGAAGACCGTGACGGTGATGGCGGCCTGCGGCGATATGTGGGCCACGGCAAGGGCGTAGCGCAGGGCGGCGACATCGTCGTGCAGGAGGATGGCCACCCCGTCCGGCGCGTCGCGGAGCGCGGCGCGCAACTCGCTGTCGCGCGGCTCCTTGAGGTGGTGGACGGTGTGCTTGCGGGCCTTTGAGGACGCGCACACGCGGCGGGCGAGGTTGGTCTCGCCGATGACCACGAAGGTGCGGGCCGAAGTGGGTGAACCGGGTCGTGTGGTGGTCACGATGGGTGGGTCCCTGAGGGTCGGAAACTGAGCCGTCAGGGCAGCACGGAGCGGCGGACGGCGCGCGCGGTGGGAGTCGTGATGACCCTAGAGGGTTCCCAAATGCGCGAATAGCCAGTCGGCGTCCGCTCTCGTCCCGAACGCGTAACCGGATGGGCTTGGTGCCGGGGGCCCCGCACACGTCGCCGCGGTCCCCCCGCGTCTGCGAGAGGGCAAGCCGGTTCGGCCGCTCCGCGAAATCGGCGGCACCGCTGCGCTGTTCGTCTCCCGGCTTGGGCGGTGGTGTGTCGAGGGATACCGTCCGTGCTTTAACGGACACGATTGCCGAGGGTGCTCGTGCTTTTGCGCGGGGACGAAGCTGTCGCCACGGGGAGTTGAGTTGGTGTGGTCATGAAGCGTGGGTCGTTACTGACCGTGGGCGTGGTGCTGAGCGTGGCCGTCGCCGGATGCTCCGATTCCGGTGGGGGGAGCCCGAAAGGAGCCTGGCCAGGCGGCTCGTCCACGGCGCCCACGCCTACCGCGGCGGCGTTCCCGAGGGATCTGCCGGCGGGCGTACGCGGCGATCCGGTGTGGTCGGCACAGCTGTCCGGCACTGGTGCGGTCGCCCGACCCGTCGGATCGAGCGTTGCGCTGATCACGCCGCACGACGACGGCGGCACCGTGGAGTTCCGCGACGCGGCGACCGGAGCCGGCCATGCGACGGTCGAGGTGACCGGCGAGCCGGTCGCGACGACGTGGCACGGCCGCCCGGCGTTGGTGGCCAAGAGCGTGAAGAAGACTCCCTCCGACGGGATTTCACCGGAGAAGACCGCCTGGCTGATCGACGCCTTCGACGAACAGGGCCGGCATATCGCCCACAAGGAGGTCCCGGGCCGCGACGAGCCGCGGATCGTCGACGGCCGACAGATCGTCCAGGAGAAGGGGAAGGGGAACAGCCCCGGCGCCTTGGTGATCAGCGACGCCGGCGGTGACGCACCCGCGTGGCGTATCCCGTGCAAGGACTACACGTGCGCCGACGAGGGGGCGACCGTCGCGGCCGGCATCGTCGTCCACCGGCGCGGCGGCGCCACGTCCACGGACCCCGACACCCTGACCGGGTTCGACGCCGGCACCGGCACCGTCCTGTGGGGTCCGCAGAACCTCGCCCGGCCGGCGGGTGCGACGGCGGCCGCGGACCCGGAGGTCGTCGAGCAGGACAGCGGGAAGCTGGTCGTCGCCTGGCACGAGGGCGACTGGGGCACGCCCCAGCCCCACACCGTGACGTACACCGTCAACGATCCCGCCACGGGCCGGCTGCTGACGACCGGCCCGAAACTCGCGAGCTCGCACAAGTCCGGCCTCGCGAGCACCGACGGCACCGTCCTCGTGGTCGCCACCGTGGCAACCACCGCGGCCTGGGAGACAGGCACGGGCAAACTGCTGTGGCAGCAAGCCGAAGACGAGAAGCGCCTGGCCCCGGCCGCCGTGGTCGGAACCGTCCTGTACTCCGAAAACCCGTCGGTGGCAGTCGACTTGCGCACGAAAGCCGTCCTCCAAGGCGCGGTCGCGGACATGCCCCGGCCGGTGGGGCCCGCCCACGCTCTCGTTGTCGTTTCCGGGAACGTCTACGTCTTCGCCGTCAAGCAGAGCTGACCACCCGATCACACCACTAGACACTCGACAGCCTGCCGGAACATCGACGGCCGTTCCGGCGCGACGTCCCCAGTACGGCAGGGGCGCGACCCGGTGTGGAGACTCGGCGGTGCGCGGGCTGCCCGTTGGCTGCTTCCCACACCGTGGGGAGGCGATGGCGTCCGCGCGAGTACGCAGGGGAGTTTCCGTGCGCCCCTGTCGTTTCGCGGGGAGCGGGGCGGGCGACGAGGCGTGATCGGTCTGATCGCTACCGCACGTGGGACCGTCCATCCGGATGCATGGCCCGTCCCGCCGAGTCACGCCGTTCGGCATCGCTTGATTCCGAAGCGCATCCGGGAGTCGCCCGTGTGCGTCCTTGGTAGCGCGGCTCGTCACGGGCCTGGCCGCGGCCGAACGGTACCGGGAGTCGCTTTGTCATCCGAACTGGTAACAGTCGCATTGTCGTTGGCGGGGGTTGCGGTGGGTGCGGCAAGTTCCTTCGCCGCCCAGTACATCGTCATGCGCGAGACGAAGAAGCAGGAGTCGAGGGCTTCGGCGGCGGCGGTTCGCGTCGAACGCAAGGAAGCAATCCTGGCCCTCCTTGATATCTGCCAACGCGTGGAACGTGCGGCCGAGCACCGCTACCAGAATGAAGACAGATTCGTCGAAGGTTCTCCCGAGCTGATCCACGAGATGCGCTTCCGCAGAAAATGCCTCCAACTCGTCGCAGGCCGCCGGTTGAGCGAGGCGGCGACCGAATACACCAAGCGTCTGTGGGCCGCGGCCTTCGGGCACCTGCCCGCGGGCGCGGACGTCTGGTCCTTCGTCGACGAGAAGCGCGATCCGTTCATGGATGCAGCCAAAGCGGAACTGGGCATCGCCACGGACTGAGGCTCCGCGTCCACCCTTGCCGCCCGCCCGCAGACGACCCTCTTGTCGAGGGTGGATGCGGCAGGTCCGAGCGCTGCGGGATGTCGGGGGAGCGGGCATGCCGCGTCCGTCGCAGCGCACGTGCCTACTTCCCGCGGAGCGCTGCTCCCTGGACTCCGGTTGCCCCCCGTATTCCCGCCGTGTTCCTCCCCCCAGGCATAGATTCGCCCCCCGCGTCACGTCTCATCGGGTGAGGGTCGTCCATCACACACGAAGGGGGTGAGCAGCACTGAACACGTCCGAGGAAGCCGAGTTTCGCGACTTCGTGGTTACCCGGCGGGCTCGTCTGGTGCGTACCGCGTACTTGCTGACCGGCGATGCGGGGGAGGCCGAGGACTTGGCGCAGACCGCGCTCGCCAAGGTCTACGCGTCGTGGCGCCGCGTGGCGCGTGCCGACAATCCGGATGCGTATCTGCGTCGGGTCCTGGTCAACGCGTCGGTGTCGCGGAGCCGCCGCATGCGGGTTCCGCAGTCGTTGTCGCACAGTCCGCCCGAGGTGCCGGTCTCCGATCAGACCGACCGGGTGCTCGTTCGGAGCGTCCTGGTGGCGGCGTTGGGGCGGCTGCCGCGCGGGCGGCGCACTGCGGTCGTCCTGCGCTACTGGGAGGACTTGTCCGAGTCCGAGGCCGCGCAGGCCATGGGCTGCTCGGTCGGGACTGTGCGCAGTCAGGCGTACAAGGGCCTTGCCCAGCTCCGCTCCGACCCCGACACCGCGGCGTTGCTGTGGCCGGGAACGCATCGACAGGAGGGCGTAAGCGTATGACGAACGACGGGGTCGCGCTCGGCGGGAGTGCGTTCAAGGCGGCTTTCGACGCGGAGCTGGCGGCGGTGGCGTTCGCCGAGCCGACGGCGGATGCGGTGATCCGGGCGGGGAAGGGCGTCGTGCGGAAGCGGCGGCTCGGTGTGGCGGTGGTGGCGGCCGCCGCGATCGTGGCCGGGCCGTCCGTCTACCTCGCTGCGCAGTCCTGGCCGGGGCAGCACGCAGGGGCGACGATCGTGTCGGTCGGGTCGGTGCCGCCTGGTGCGGATCCGGATGTGGTCGGCCGGGGTGTGCTGGACGGCCACACGTGGGAGGTTCGGGCGAAGCGCGAGGCGGATGGGTCGGAGTGCACGAGCGGGGTTGTCGACGGGCGGCAAAGCGGTCGCACCTGCGGCATCCCGCCCCAGGTCCTCGTCGGTGATCCGGTGCAGGGAATCGGCCATCTCAACTACTCCAGCGGCCCCTTCGGTGACGCGTTCGGGTCCGTGGTGGGGGTGGCGTCGGACGACGTTGCGGTGATCGTGGTGCGTGTCGGCCAAGGCCGCGAGTTCCGGGTGACGCCGGAGGATGTCGGCCTTGGGCACCGGTACTTCGCGTTCGCGTACGACGGGTCTTCGGACTTCCGTATGGCGGCCTACGATGCGCAGGGGCGGGAACTGGCCCGCGGCGCCGCGAAATAGCCGGACGGGGGGTCTTCGGGGGGTCGTCCTCTGGCCCGTGCGACGCACGCAGTGGCGGCGCGCGGGCCAGAGGCGTTGGCAGGCGGCTTCTGCAAAGACCGGACCTGGTCGGTGTCAGCCTCCGGTCGCCAACGGCAGAAACAGGATGTCGACGATTTCGACCAGGACTTCTTCCGGGACCGGCTCGAACGTCATGAGGAACTCCTGCCGGAGCAGGTCGAACGGGAGCCGGCGCATGCGTGGCGTCACCCGTTCCGGGTCGACTTCGCCGCGGTGGGCGGCGCGGGTGAACACCTCGTCCAGCACGCTGTGCTTGCCGGCGGCCAGGGTGCTGCGCAGGTCCGCGGGGCTGGTGCCGGTCTCCTGGTAGTAGCCGGACAAGTGCACGCTCATGACCGTGGCGAGTTGTCGGCGTGTGCTGTTGACCTGGCGCATCATGTCGAGCACGTCGCCGCGCAGGGATCCGGTGTCGGGTGTGGCGATCGGGCTCCGTGCGGCGGCGTAGGCGATGGCGGCGCGTACCAGCACGTGCCGGTCGGGCCAGCGGCGGTACAGGACGGGGCGGCTGGTTCCGGCGCGTTGGGCGACCGCGTCGATGGTGAATTGCGCGTAGCCGTTCTCGGCCAGCTCGTCCCATGCCGCTTGGAGCAACGCGTCTTCGAGCTGTTTCCCTCGGCGGCGTTCCGCGGCCATCCCGCTCTCCTGTTCCCGACGTTTCTCGGCAAGGCAAGGCGAGGCGAGGCGAGGCAAGCGGTGCCGCTGACGCTCCTGCTGCCCGGCAGGCCGACGCCGCGCCCCGCGCCGAAGCCCGTGCTGCCCGGGGCGCCGGACCGCGCAGGTGCGGACACCCGGCGCTGACCGGGCGCCCGCGCCGGATCAGGCCCGCGCGGGGAGCGGTGACGCCGCGCGGGTGGCCGGAGCGTCACAGGGGCGGGGGCGCCAGGTCGGGGACGGCGGCCACGATGGTCGTCAGCGGGGTTCCCCGCATCCACGCGCGGAGGGCGTCGCGGTCGACGAGGACGATCGCCTGGGACAGGGCCAGTTCGTGGGCGGGGGCGGTGAAGCGGCACGTGGTCACGAAGACCGCGGCGTCGGCACCGTGGACCGGCCGTGCGGTGCCGACGAAGCGCTGCATGTCCGGGCTGCCCACGCTGCGGTCCGGCGCGTAGCGCTTGCACTGGACGACGAACAGGCGCCCGTCCGGAAGGTACCCGGTGACGTCCGCGCCCAGGTCTCCCGCGCCACCGTCGACCCGTACGTCGGTGCACCCGTCGCGAGCGCACAGCGCGGCGACGTGCCGTTCGAACTCCGGGCCGTCCATGGCGTCGACGACCGCCAGCGCGCGGGCGAGTCCGCGGGAGGAGGCGCGGCGGGGCAGGCCGCGTCGTACCCCGTCCCGCAGGCTGTGCAGGCCGACGGCGAGGACGACGACGATGCCGGCCGCGGCGGCGATGCCGAGGAGGGTGTGCCATGCGCGCAGGAAGGCGGCAACGCCGGCGGCGAGGCAGATGACGACGGTGAGTTGGCCGTACAGCCGGGCCAGCCGCGGGCTGGGGTGCGCCGGCGCGCGACTCGGCCGCGGGCCGGAGCCGGCCGCCGCGGCGGCCGCACGCCTCGCGGTGCGGCGGGTTCCGCGGCGTCCCCGTCGTACGTGTCCCCGGGCCGAATGACCGATGGTGCTCATGTACCGCCCCTTTCGTCTCCGACCGCGGCGCCGCCGCCGTCTTGATCATGGAGCGCTTCCCCGGAAGCGCCGTTTGACACGGACGAGTTGGGCGGCGGACGCGACAGCCGGGCCGGTCATCGCCGCGGGGAGCCGGCCCGGCTGCCTCCTGGCCGGGAAGCTCCCGAACACCGCCGCCGTCCGGGACGGCAGCCCGCTTACGCCGTGCTCCCGCGCTCCAGCAGGGACCGCACGGGCGTGCCTGTGACCTTGTGCCAGCCTGCGGAGCTGTACGCCGCCTCGACGGCAGGCGCCGTGTCCGGGAGGCACCGCCAGACGACGAGGGCCCCGCTCGGATCGATCTCGTACTTGTACTCCACCGGCGCCTCGGACCCCACGACGTCGTTGAAATTGACCGGGGGGTCGGTCGTCGGGGGCGGCGTCTGGGAGTTCGGGCCGGGCGTCAGGTACACGGACACGCTCATGAGGGCCTCCTGTTGTGCGATTCCCTCCTTCGATCGTGTGCCGGGGCGTCCGCATGCGCATGCGGACGCGTTTTCCCGGGGTCGCGCCCGTGTGGTCAGCCGCCGGGGCGGATCTCGACCAGCGCACCGCATTCCGCGGCCACCCAGACGCTGCCGTCCGCGGGTGCCGGGATGTCCGCCTCCGGCGGTGTGCAGTGCCGGCGGAATCGGCAGGCGCCGGGCGACACGCGGGTGCGAATGGCGGGATGGGTGCGTGGCGCTATGTACCTTATGCAGTTGATGTCACAGTCTGGAAGCGGCTCGTCACTGCCGCACCCCGCGTCCCCCGACCCCGCCGAAGACCTCTCCGAGGCCTCTCCGGAAAGGGGGCTCTCGCGGCGCCGCGTCTTCGCCGGCGCGGCCGTTCTCGCGGGAGCCTCGGTGCTGCCGCCGGGCCTGTCCCGCGCGGTCGCCGCTCCGCGGTCGGGGCCGCAACCGGGGCCGTCGCCGCGCCAGATCGGACCGGTCGACCCGGAGCAGAGCCAGGTGCTGATGGTGCCGGGCGGCAACGGGGTCGTCTACAGCGTGCAGTCCGACGGCCGCCTGAAGTGGTTCCGTCATCTGGGACGCGATACCGGCGCGGCGAGTTGGGCCAACTCCGGCAACAGCCGCGACATCGGTGTGGGCTGGCAGGCGCACACCCAGGTGCTGGCCGCGGACGACGGCCAGCTCTTCGGGCTGTGCGGCGACGGCACGCTCGTGTGGTGCAAGTACACCCTGACCAATCCGAACACCGGCGAAGGCGCCTGGCACCCGAACACCAACAGCATCATCCACCGCGGATTCGGGAGCTACAGCTACATCTTCGGCGGCAAGCAAGGCGTGATCTACGCGATCGACGCCAACGGCGACATGTACTGGTTCCGGTACCTCGCCGGGGACGGCACCAGCGCCACCGGCGCATGGGCCAACGGCGGGGTGGGATCACGCATCGCCACCGGGCGCCGCCTGTACGACTTGCACTTCGCCGATTCCGACGGCGTGATCTACGCCGTCGAGCACGGCGGCAATCTGCACTGGTACCGGTACCTGGCCGGTGACGGCAGCAACGGCCCGGGCGCGTGGGCCAACGGCGGGGCGCCCATCACCATCGGCGGCGGCTGGGAATGGGCCTGTTCGGCCGAGCGCTTCGCCGACGCCGGGGCGTTCTACTCCGTTTGGATCGATCGCGCGGACCCGAACGCCTCCGACCACCGGCTGTACTGGTACCGCCTGGTGAACTGGCGCACCGTTCACCAGGACGGCCGACCGGTGTGGAGCAGCGGCAACGGTGCCTTGGTCGGCACCGGGTTCACCACCACCCGCACCGCGGGCCTGCAGGGCTACACCGACAAGTGGTCGGCCGCGCCGGGTGAGTCGGTCGCGGTCTCCGTCTCGACGGCCTTCGAGCGCTACGACGCCACCGTGCTGCGGCTGGACGGCCCGCTGACGCCGGGAGCCGGGTCCGATCCCAACGCCCAGGTGGTGCTCGGCCCGACGACGTACTCGGGGCGCATGCGCCGACTGCCTGCCGGCTACCGCGGCAGCGGCTGCGGCTGGCCGGCGGACTTCGCCGTCACCGTCCAGCCGACCTGGAAGTCCGGCTTCTACGCGATCCGCCTCGACGGCGCCAACGGCATGCGCCGGTACATCCCGTTCGTCGTACGGCCCGCCGCTCCCACGGCCCGGATCGCCGTGCTGCTGCCCTTCCTGACGCACAGCGCCTACAACTACTGGGGCGGGCACTTCCAGTACAGCTGCGACAGCTATCCGACCCGCCGGACCCACACGATGATGCGGCCCTTCTCCGACTCTTCCCCCGAACCGCCCGGCCGCATCGACATCCGGTTCTACGGCGACCTGCTTCTCCTGCGCTGGCTGGCCGACAACACCATCGCCTACGACTGCTACCAGGACCTCGACCTGCACCGCGACGCCGCCTGGCTGAGCAGCTACAAGGCGGTGGTGCTGGGCTCCCACGCGGAGTACTGGACACCGGCCATGCGGAACGGGCTGGAGGCGTACCTCACCGGCGGGGGACGCGTGGTCAGCACCGGCGGCAACTGCATGTACGAGCGGGTCGACATCAGCGCCGACGGGACCGCGGTGCTGCACCGCGACTCCACGGGCAACCGCTGGCTGTGGCGCGACCAAGGGCTGCCGGAACGCAACGTGCTGGGCGTCGCCTACAACGGGTCCTACCTGGACTTCGCGCCCTACCAGGTCGACACCGCCCACCCGTTCCTGGCCGGCACCGGCCTCGGCCCCGGCGACCAATTCGCGCAGACCGGCTACAACTTCGGCGGCAGCGGCTGGGAACAGGACAGCAGCGACGTCGGCGGGCCGCCCCTCCCGGGCGTCACCCGCATCGCCCACGGCACCCAGTCCCTGGGCGCACACATGGTGCACTTCGACCGCGGCAACGGCGGCTGGGTCTTCTCGACCGGCTCGGTGACCTTCAACGGCACGCTCGCGAACGACACGGCCTCGTCCCGCATCCTGCGCAACGTCATGACCGCGGCGGTCGCGTGACCGAGCAGGACCGGCCCCACGCCACGGTGCGATTGCGGGACACGCGGCGGAGCGCAGCCTCGACGACGTGACGTCGGAAACCGGTCCTCCGCCGGCTTCCGGACATCACCGGCACCGCCGGCCGTCTGCTGTCACGGAGCCTCGGGGACCGGGCGGGCGTCGAAGAGGGCGCGGAAGGCCGCGGCGGGGTCGTCGTCCGGCAGCGGGAGGCTCCCGCTGAGCTGCAGGGCCGCGAAGCCGTGGGCCAGCGACCATGCGGCCAGTCCCGCGCGCCGGACGTCGGGGCCGCGCCTGGCGGCAGGGAATTCCTCCACTCCCGAGCGCAGCGCTTGGGAGGCGCGCTCCTTGGCGGCGATCAGCTCCGGGGCGTCGCCGTGGAGCAGCCGGGGCTGGAACATCACCTCGAAGTGGGCCGGATGGCCGACGGCGAACTCCACGTACCGCGCGCCCATTTCGCGCAGCCGGTGCGCGGTGCCGGCCGGCACCGCGGTCAGAGCGACGGCTAGCGCATCGAAACCCTCGGTGGCGATCGCGGTCAGCAGCCCGGCCTTGTCCCCGAAATGGTGGGCGGGGGCGGCGTGGGAAACCTCGGCGCGGCGGGCGAGGTCGCGGAGGCTGATCGCGGCGACGCCGTCACTCCGGATGACCTCGAGCGCGGCGGACAGGATGGCTCGGCGCAGATCTCCGTGGTGGTACGTGCGTGTTGCGGCCATGGGCAGCAGGCTATCCGATATCTAGTCGCCGACAAGTAGTCATTGACAAGATGAGGGCGGTGCCGCAATCTAGTCAGTGTCAAGTTCCGCGGGGTGCGCGACCGAGCAGTGGAGGAAGCGGCATGAAGCACAGCCTGGGCACGGTCCGGCAGATGTGGCAGTTGCTGGAGCCGGTGCACGCCACGCTCTACTACGCACCGGAGGCCTTCGAGGAGGCCGCGGCTCTCGGCTACGCCACCGACGAACGCTGGCCGAGCTACTTCGCCTACCGCGCCGCGCCACTCGGCCCGGTCGACCCGCGGGTGGTGAACGCGCTCTTCTACAGCCTCAGTCCGCAGATGGTGGAGCGCTACACCGCACCGGCTTGGCGGACCGCCGCGCCCGAGCGGGTCTTGGCGGCGCGGACCGCGGCCGTGGACCGCGCGCTGCGGACGCTCCTCGGCGACCGGATCGGCTCGCCGGAGCTGCGCGAGGCCGCCGACCTGGCCCGCCGCGCCGCCGAGGCCGCGGACACCGCAGGCCGCCCCCTGGCCGCCGCCAACGCCGCACTGGCCTGGCCCGCCGAGCCGCACCTCGTGCTCTGGCAGGCCGCCACCATCCTGCGCGAGCACCGGGGCGACGGCCACATCGCCGCCCTCCAGGCCCACGGCCTCGGCCCCGCCGAATCCCTCGTCTCGCACGCCGCCGTCGGCGCCGCGCCGGAAGAGGTGTTCGGCAGCCGGCAGTGGACCGACGCGGAGTGGACCGCCGCCCGCGCACGCCTGGCCGCCCGCGGCCTGGTGGAACCCGACGGCACGGCCACCCGCGAGGGGCTCCGGGTCCGCACCGCAGTCGAAAAGCTCACCGACGAACTCGCATCCGCCCCGTGGGACGCCCTCACGCCCCACGAAGCGGCCCGGCTGGCCGAACTGCTCGTGCCGCCGGTGCTCGACATCGTCGGCGCCGGACTCCTCCCGTCGCAGAGCACCCTCGGCATCGGCTTGACGTACGACTACGCGTGACGATGCAGCGTGCGGCCGCAGGTCGCTCTTCGGCTGCCGGACGGGCCGAGGAAGGACGCGGTCAGCGCGTCGACGGCCGTCTCCCCCGGCTGAGTTCGGCACCGAAGGCCGGGGGAGACCTGGGCGGGTCAGATGCGCGGGGTGGGCGTGTAACGGCAGCCGGGTGTCTTCGCAGCGATGATCTGGACCCCGTCGCGCGGCGCGAAATCCTTCTCGCAGTTCAAGAAGGGTAGGCCGGTCGCCTTGAGCTGTTGCTCGGCCGCGGCTTTCACCTGGGCGTTGGCGGTGCCGACGACAGCGACGGTGAAGCCCATGCCGACCCGCTCGCTGGAGTAGGTGTCCTTGTCCTTGTGGAAGGTCTCCAGCGTGGTGTTGTCCTGGTCGACGAGAAGGAACGCCACGGAGTACTGCTGCTCCTGATACCAGCAGAGAGCCTTCTGCTTGCCGCCGCGGGCTTTGTCCGCCGCGGTGAGTTTTGCGAAGGTGCCGTCTGTCTCCATGCGTTGGCAAGGGCCGAGCGAGGGCTTGAGCAGCGCGGCGACTTCCTCGAACGAGACGGCCTTGGGCAACGCGGCCTCTTGCGCCGGAGGGGCCTGCTCCGGCCCGCTGCTGCCCTCGGCCCCGACACCACCAGCTGTCTGGCCCGTGGCCGTCGGCTGGTTCGTCTCCGACTTGTCGTCCCCGCCACCGCCTCCGCAGCCTGCCAACAGGAAGGCCGTGGCTGCGAGCGCGACAAGGTTCCGATACCTCAAAGGAGCTCTCCGTACGTCGTCGGCCTGGCGATTCCGCACCACAGCGATAACCGACCCATGGTCGGACACCAGACTGCGTACGTGATCGCTGTCACGCAGGAGCGTGCCACATCCCCCACACCGCACGCTGTATGGGCTTCCATCAACTCCGCGGCACACGAGAGGGATTGTCGGTCGACCGGTCACCACGCTCCTACGCCGCCGAGCGCTGCCGCCGGCGGCTGCGGCAGCTGATCCGACGCCGGCGCACCCACCTGGCGCCGCCTTGGCGGGCGCGTTGGCGGGAACACGGTTTCCGGAGCCGAGGGTTGGCCTCGGCTCTCACACCCCCGTGCGCTGTCGTTCGGGCGGCGCCGGGAGGGGCGACGCGGCGGTCGGCCGGTTCGGGAGGAGGAGAGCGGCGGCGGCGCCCGCGGCGGCGATGACTGCGGCGGCGAGGAGGGCGTGGTGCAGGCCCTCGACGTAGGCGGCGGGGTCGGTGCCGAACGGGCCCGCCGCGGGCAGGAACGCACCCAGGGCAGCCACGCCGACGGCGATGCCGGTCTGCCGGAAGGCGTCGTTGATGCCGGCCGCGAGGCCGAAGTGCTCGGCACGGGTCTCGCCGAGGACGATGCCGCTCATCACCGGGTTGAAGACGCCCGCGCCGACGAACGCTATGACGGTGCCGGGCACGAGGGACGTCCACGAGTCGTCGGCGTCCGCACGCACGGTGAGGACGAGTCCGAGGGAGATCAGGACCAGCGAACCGGCGACCGCGAACCGCGGCCGGAGGCGCGGCCCGAGCGACGAGGTCGCACCCGCGACGACGAACATCGCGATCGTGCCGGGCAGATACACCAGACCCGCCCGCAGCGGCGACAGGCCCACCACCGTCTGCAGGTACAGCGTCGTGTAGAGGAAGACCGCGAACAGCGACGCGGAAATGGCGAAGGTCGCGGCTTGTGCCGCGGCGAAGGCGCGGTTCGCCAGCATGCCGAGCGGCAGCATCGGTTCCCGGGCCCGGCGCTCGCGGACGAGGAACGCCGCACCGCACACACCCGCGACGACGAATGCCGCGGCGGTGACGCCGTTGCTCCAGCCGTGCCCGGGCGCACGCAGCAGGCCGAAGACGAGGGCGGACATCGCCGCGGCCAGGAGAAGCTGTCCCGGCCAGTCTGCGGAACGCGGCCGCGGGTCCCGGGACTCGGCGACCCAGCGCCGCGTGCCGGCCAGGCAGGCCAGGCCGACGGGAACGTTGACCAGGAAGATCCAGCGCCAGTGCGCCCATTCGGTGAGCATGCCGCCCGCGAGCGGGCCGAGGGCGAAGGACGCCCCGATCGTCGCGCCGTAGGCGGCCAGCGCCCGGGCCCGGCCGCCCGGATCCGGGAAGGCGTGCGCGAGCAGGGCCAGCGACACCGCGAACAGGACGGCGGCGCCCACGCCTTGGACGGCACGGGCGGTGTCGAGCACCACGATGTCCGGGGCCGCGGCGCAAGCGGCGGAGGCGGCGGTGAACAGGACCAGTCCGCCGAGGAATACCCGGCGGCGGCCGAGCCGGTCGGCGAACGACCCGGCGCCGAGCACGGCGGATGCCAGCGCGAGGGTGTAAGCGTCGACGACCCACTGGATTCCGGTGAGGCCGGTGTCGAGGTCGTCGGCGATGGCGAAGAGCGCCGTGTTCACCACGGCGATGTCGAGCATGAGCATGGCTGTCGTGATGCACACCACGGCCAGCGTGCCGCGCGCGGCGGTCATGGAGGTCCCCCCTCAGGTGATGCGTTCAGCGCGCTGTTGCGGCCGCGGGGCCCAGTGCGGCGGCGAGGATGGCGTCCAGCAATGGCTGGCCGGGCGCCGGCACGACGGGTGCGCCGGCCATGGCACGGGTCATGGCGTAGGCATGGTCGAGGAGTTCGCCGCGGAGTACGGGACCGTGGCAGGACGCCACGACCTCGACCGGCAGCTGCCGCAGCGCGTCGAGGTGGCGGCCGTAGGCCACCGGGTCGAGCCAGCCGTGCCACGGATTCGCCGTGCTGTTGAACGGGACGAAGGACGCATCGAACATGCCCGGCGGGAAGTCGCGCGCCTCGTGGACCGGGCCCGGCGCGGGCGCCGCGAACGCGTCCGCGGCCCACATCACGCCGCTGGTGCCGTCGACGAGGCCGCGGGTCGCCGGGGAGTCGAACAGCGGCGGCAGCACCACATGGAGCGTCCGGTCGCCGGCGTCGAGGCTCTCGCCTGGATTCAGCCAGCGCATGCGGTGCAGCGGCATGTCGAAGTCGACGGAAAGCCGCTGCCAGGTCTGGAAGTCCGCGAGCAGCGTCGCCGACGGGCACCGTTCCAGGACCTCGCGCAGATTGCCGACGTGGTCGGTGTCGTCATGCGACACGAAGATCCATTTCACGTCCTCGGGCGCGACCAGACCGAACACGTCGGCCAGCCACTGCTCGCGGTGCAGCGGCGCCCCGGTGTCCACGATGACCGGCTCACGCCCGGTGATCACCATCGAGTTCACCGGGACGAATCCGAGTTCCCCGGCCGGCACCAGACGCGGGACGAGATAGGTGTCCTGGGCGATCCGCTGCGGACGGGTGTGGGGCGTATCGGGGTGCATGGCGGCCTCCTGGGGCTCGGCGCGGGACGGGGTGTGCGGTGCGTTCGGGGGCAGCCCCCGGACGGCACGCCACGACTGTCTCGCCCGGTGCCTACCGGCTGGTTACCGTGCACTTATCGCCGACCTATCGCTCACTTACCGCCCAGGGCCGGCCCACCTACCGTCGCCAACGGCGCACTTACCTCGCGCTTACCGGCCAAGCCGCCAAGCCGCCGAGCCCCGGCAGGTGCCGCGCGGCAGGGGTGGTCGGCTGCCATCATGTGCGGCGGGGGAGGTACGCAAGGTCTGCAGGGCCCGCAGGGGGTGCGGGGCCTGCATGGGGGGCAAGGGGTGGGGGAGTGGCCGGGGAAAATCCGGTGCCGGGCATCGGTGTGCTGGGGACGCTGCACGTGGCTGTCGGCGGCCGTGCGGCCGAGGTCGCCGGGCGGCGGGACCGGGGCCTGCTGGCGCTGCTGGCCGCGCGCTGCGGCGCCGCGGTCGCGGCCGAGCGCCTGGTCGACGAGCTGTGGGGCGACGACGCGCCACCGACCGCGGCGGCCTCGCTGCAAGTCGCGGTGTCGCGGCTGCGCGCCGTTCTGGAACCCGGCCGCAAGCCGCGCGCACCCGCCGCGGTGCTCGTGAGCACGGAACGCGGCTACGCCTTGAGGCTCCCGGACGGCGCGCTCGACGCGCAGGTCTTCGCCCGGACGCTGGCCGAGGGCCACGCCCTGCTGCCCACCGACCCGGCGGCCGCGCTCGCCGCGTTGGAGGCCGCGCTGGCGCTGTGGCGCGGCGACGCGTACGCCGACTTCCCGGACCTGGCCGCGCTCCGCGAGGACGCCGACCGCTTGGACGAACTGCGGCTGCTGGCCGCCGAATCGCGGCTGGACGCCCTGACGGTGTTGGGGCGGCACGGCGAGGCCGCCGCGGACGCGGAATCCCTGGTCCGCCGCCACCCGTTCCGCGAGCGGCTCACCGAGCTGCTCGTGCTGTCGCTGTACCGCGGCGGCCGCCAAGCGGACGCGCTCGCCGCGCTGCGCGCCGCACGGGCCCGTCTGGCCGACGAGCTGGGTGTCGAACCGTCGCCCGCGCTGCGCAGACTCGAACGCGATGTCCTCGAACACGCGACGCACCTCGCGAACGGCACATCCTCCGCTGCCCGCACCCTGGGGGCAGTGCCCGTGCCCGCGGAGAAGACTCCACCCAACGGCACACCATCCGACCGGCCCACGGCGCGCACCCGGACCCCGGACTCCCGGGAGCCTGCCGCCGCGCGCGATGCCGCGCCGCTCCCGCCGCTCGTCGGGCGCGACGCGCAGCTGGCCGCGCTGCACCGCGCCTTGGACGATGCGGCGGCGGCCCGGGGCGGCGTCGTGATCGTCAGCGGCGAACCCGGCATCGGCAAGACGCACTTGGTCGCCGAGTTCGCGCGCCGGGCGACCGCGAAGGGCGTCCGTACCGTGTGGGGCCGCTGCCACGAAGCCGATCCCGCACCGGCGTTCTGGCCGTGGACCGAGGTACTGCGCGCGGTTCAGTCGTCGGCCCCGACAGGCGCCTCCGGGCCGTCGTTGCTCGGCCGCGAAGCCCGCGCCCGGGGTCTCGACCTCGACCTGGATCCGGCGACGGCACCGCTGCGCGTGTACGAGGAGACAACCCGCCACCTGCTGGCCGTCGCCGGAGAGCAGCCGTTGGTCGTGGTGCTGGAGGACCTGCACTGGGCGGACCCCTCGTCCCTGCACCTCCTGCAATACGCCGCCGAACCCCTGGCGCATACGCCGGTGCTGCTCGTCGCGACGCTGCGCGACACCGAGCGGCGCGAGAACACCGCGCTGGACGCGTGCCTGGCCGCCGTGGCCCGCACCCACCCGGTGCGGCTCCCCCTCGAAGGCCTGGGGCCGGCCGACACCCGGGCGCTCGTCAGCCGCGTCGTCGGCGCCGACATCGACGACGCGACGGCCGCGGCCGTCTACCGGCGCGTGGCGGGAAATCCTTTCTTCACCCGCGAACTGGCCCGGCTCATGACCGGCCACACGGCCGCCGGGCCGAACCGCACGGACCGCGTCTCCGGCGGCCCCGCATCCGACCCGGACGGCACCGACAGGTGCGGGCCACCGAGGACTCTCGCGCCGGGCGCCGGGTGGGAGATCCCGGACGGCGTCCGCGACGTCGTCCGCCGACGGCTCGCCCCGCTGCCCACGGACGCCCGAACCGTCCTCCAAGCCGCCGCGGCATTCGGCCGTGACTTCGGCGCCGACCTCCTCATCCCGGTCGCCGGGCTCGACCTCGCCGCGGTCGCCGACGCCCTCGACACGGCCACCGGGCACGGCCTCCTCGACGAAGTGCCGTCCCCGCCCGGGCACTACCGGTTCACCCACGCACTCGTCCGGGAAACCGTCTACGAAGACCTCGGCCCCGCCCGGCGGCGCGCCCTGCACGGCAGGATCGGCACCGCGCTGGAAGCCCGCCTCGGCGACGCCCCCGACCGGGCCGCCGAGATCGCCCACCATTTGCTCCTCGGCGCCCAACTCGACCCGGCACTGACCGAGCGCGCGATCCTGAGGTGCGTCGCGGCGGCCCGGCACGCCGACGAGCAATACGCCTACGACGAGGCCGGCGCCCTCTGGCGGCGCGCCGCGGACATTGTCGCGGCGTCGCCCGAGACACCGCCGGCCCTCCGGTTCGACATCCTGCACGGCCTCGGCGTCGCGCTGCGCCGCACCGGCGACCTCGCAGGATCCCGCGAAGTGCTGCGCGCCGCACTGACGTTGGCTCGGGACGTCGGCGAACCGGCGGACATGGCCGCCGCGGCCGTGGCGTTCGGCGGCCCGGAGCTGTGGAACTGGCGCGAGTACGCCGAAGTCGATCACGAAGTCATCGCCGTCCTGGAGCACTGCCGCGCCGCGCTCCCGGACGGTGACCTGCACGCGCAGGTCACCGCGGGGCTCGCCGTGGAACTCGTCTACACGTGGGACGGCGAGCGCGCCGACCGGCTGTCGCTCGAAGCGGTCCGGCAGGCCCGCGCCGGCGGCGACCCGCAGACCCTGGGCTTTGCGCTGAGCTGCCGATTCCTGGCCATCTGGCGGCCGGGGACCGCCGTCGAGCGTCTCGCGATCGCCGAAGAACTGGCCACCGCTGCCCAGGCGACCGGCTCGCCGCACACCGGACTCGTCGCCCGCTTCCTCCGCGCCTGCGCGTTGCTCGAACTCGGCCGGACGGACGAAGCCGACGCCGACATCGCCCGCTGTGAAGACCTCGCGGCAGGCCAAGGCCAGACGAGCGCCGCGGTCCAACTCGCGTGGTGGCACTGCATGCGGCACATCATGGCCGGACGCGTCGCCGACGCGCGGGCGGGCATCCCCGGGGCGAACCGCCTGCACCGGCAGACGACCGTTGCCGGGCCCGACGAATGCGAGGGCACCCTCCGCGCCGAATCCGCGACCGCGGCCGGAACCCTCGCCGACGAACTGCCGGCTCTCGCGGACCTCGCGCGGCGGTCACGCCAGCCCGTCTTCCGCGCCGTGATCGCACGCGCCGCCCTGACCGCGGGCGACCGCGCGCTCGCCGCCGAACTCGTGCCCGAAGCGACCGACCCCACGGCATCCGGCATGTGGTCGTCGCTGGCCCTGGACTGCCTCCGCACCGAAGTCCTGGCCGGCCTCGGCCGCACCGCGGAACTCCCGGCGTGCATCGCCGTGCTCGCCCCTCACGCGGATGCGATCGCCCTCTACGGCAGCATCGACACGCTCGGCTCCGTCCGCCACTTCCTCGGCATCGCCGCCGCCGCACTCGGCGACACCGCCACGGCAGCCGCGCACTTCGAGGCAGCCGCGGCCTGCAACGACCGCATCGGCGCACGCTTGTGGGCCGACCGCTCCCGCGCCCGCCTCGCCGCGCTCCGCGACGACGGCCGACGGGTGCCGCGAGGGAGGTCCGAGCCGGGGTAGGACTCCGCCGGCGAGTCGGGGTGCCGTGCCCCCGAAGGCCCCGGCAACCTACACAGCCATCTCCCTTGCCGTCGCCGCTCGCCTGCTCTAGCTTCCGCAGCCCACCGGCTTCGGAACCCGCGGAGGACGTCGTCATGAACAACAGGCTGCAGAGCAGGGTGGCATTGGTGACAGGGGGCGCGTCCGGTCTCGGCCTGGCATGCGTCGAGCGTTTCACCGCCGAGGGCGCCACCGTGGTCGGCCTGGACCTGAGCAAGCCCGACGGCGCGTTCCCCGGCGCGGAGCTGATCGAGGCCGACGTGCGCGACGAAGCAGCGGTCGCGGCCGCCGTCGAGCGGATCGCGGCCGAGCACGGGCGCCTCGACATCGTCGTCAACTCCGCCGGCGTCTCCGGCGGGGGAGTGGTGCACGCCCTGGAAACCGCCGAGTGGGACCGCATCATCGACGTCAACCTCAAGGGCACCTTCCTCGTCGCCAAGCACGCGCTGCGCGTCATGATCGGCCGGCAGTCCGGCAGCATCATCAACATCGCCAGCGTCGAGGGCCTCCAGGGCACTGAGGGCGGCAGCGCGTACAACGCGTCCAAGGGCGCGGTCGTGACCCTCACCAAGAACATGGCGATCGACTACGGCCGCGCGGGCATCCGCGTGAACGCGATCTGCCCCGGCTTCATCGACACGCCGATGTTCCGCGCCGTCATGGGCGCGGGCAACATGACCGCCTACCGCGAGCAGTACCGCGAGCTCCACATGCTCGGGCGCTTCGGCCGCCCTGACGAGATCGCCGCGGCGGCGCTTTTCCTGGCGTCGGACGACGCGTCGTTCGTCACCGGCCAAGCCCTCGCGGTCGACGGCGGCTTCCTGGCCGGTACGCGCACAGGCCTCAGCGACCTGATGGGGAACGCGCTGGGCATCACCCCGTGACTGCTGGGCACGAGCAGCCGATCCGCGCACACTGGAACCAAGGCTGAGTCTCGCACGCAAGGAGATCCCGCCATGACGGACACCGGCCAACACCACGACGTCGTGCTCGAAGGCGGCCCCACGGAACTGGCTCACCGGCAGCACTACGAGGGCAGCGACCCGAACAAGATGGCACTCAGGCACCTGGGCGGCTACGAGCACTACGAAGCCACCGGCACGACCAAGCCGTCCGACGGTGACGAGCTCCCGGTCTTCCGCTGGGCCTACCACACGGAGATCGCCGAGTAGCCCGGCCGAGCAGGGACACCCCGCAGGCCGGCCCGGGCGGCCGGTGGGCTGTGTCCAGCATCCGGGTGAAGCGGGCGCCCGGCAGGATTTCGGCTCGACGAGGCGGGAACGGGGACTGCGCTTCTGTCACCGTCTCATCGAGCGGAGCACCGCATGTTCGTCCAGGTCATTCAGGGCGGCGTTTCCGACGCCGCGGCGCTCAAGGCCGCGCTCGAGCGGTGGAAGGCCGAGCTGGCCCCCGGGGCGGCGGGCTGGCTCGGGTCGACCGGCGGGGTGACCGACGACGGCAAGTTCATCGCCCTCGTGCGCTTCGAGTCCGCGGACGCGGCGCGGCGCAACAGCGAGCGGCCGGAACAGGCCGCCTGGTGGAACGACGTGTCGAGCCTGTTCGGCGACGTGGTCTTCCACGACTGCGCCGAGGTCGAAACGCACCGGGCGGGCGGCTCGGACAGCGCCGGTTTCGTCCAGGTGATCCAAGGACGTGTCACCGACATGCCGCGCATGCGGGCGCTGAGCCGGGAGATGGACGAGAAGTTCGGCGATTTCCGACCGGATGTCATCGGGGGAATCACCGCACTGCACGGCGACGGCGGGTTCACCGACACCGTCTACTTCGTCTCGGAGGCGGAGGCCCGCGCCGGCGAAAGCCAGGAAGTGCCCGCCGAACTGCGCGAGGTGTGGGACGCGTCGACCGCGCTGATGGAGGATGTGACGTACTTCGACCTGCGGGATCCGTGGATGATGTCGCCCTGACGGTCGGCGTCCGCCGTCATCTCGGCGCGGGCGGGCTCAGCATGGAGTCGTACAGGTCCGTGCGCCGGTCGCGTACCAGGTCGTACAGAGGGGTCCAGATCGGCGCGACGCGCGACGCGACGACGTCGATGCCGGCGGTGAGGACGCGTTCTTCGTCCGGGCCCAGACCGAACGCAGGCTGTAGGTCTCCTTCATCCGCAGCGGGGCCGGTCGCGGGTGGCGTCGTCGCACGACACCACCCGGCGGCCCGCCGCCAAGCGGGCCGACCGAGCGGCGACAGCAGGACTGGTCGAGCAGCGTGCCGGTGTTCGGTCAGCGAATCTCGGCTACAGACGACCGGTCAGGAGCATCGGCCTGGGGAAGTCCGCCTTCGCGTAGTTGAACGCGCCGGAGACGAACACGTCGGAGCCGGCGGCGGATACCTTCCACGGCGAGTACGCGGTGCCGCCCTGCGTCGTCGGAATGCCCAGTGGTATCACGCGGGTTCCGGTCACGCGCAGGCCGTAGCCGCTTTCCCGGTCATGGGTTTGTCCGACGGCGACGATGCCGCCCGGTGTCTTGGCGACGCCGGTCAGGGGACCCGCGTCGGCGGGAGTGTCGAACCGCGTCCAGGTCCGGCCGTCCCAGTGCATGACCAAGGCGTGGCCGCGGTCGTCCTCGTCGAGGAGCGTGCGCCCCACGGCCCACACGTCACGCGGGCCGTTGGCGACGACGTCGTTGAACTCGCCGTACAAGCCGCCGTAGGGCGGAGTCGGCAGTACGGTCCACGAGCGGCCGTCGTAGTGCATGACGACCGGCGTGTCGTCGTCGCCGTAGCCGTTCCCGACCGCCCAGATGTCGTCAGGGCCGGACGCCGACACCCCCGAGAGTGCCCAACTCGCGAAGGGCTGCGGCACCGTGACGCGGTGCCAGGCGCGGCCGTCCCAGTGCTGCACCAGGCCCTCGTGGTGGTCGACGATCGTGGTCGGGCCACCGTCGGGATCCGGGATGCTTTCGTCGAGCACCTGCGTCCAGCCCACCGCCCACACGTCGTTCGGCGCGAGCGCGGTGATGCCGAGGAGGCCGCCGCCGAGCGAGTCCTCCTGCATGGGAGCCGGCCGGTAGTCCCACGAACGGCCGTTCCAATGCTGCGTCATGACGGGTCCGGCTGCGCCTTCGGCGTCGCCGACCAGCCACGTATCCTTCGGCGAGGTCGTCGCCAACGCATTGATGCGGCCTTCGATGCCCGGAACGGTCGGCAGTTCCTTCCACGCGGGGCCGCGCCGGTCGTCCTGGGTGTAGACGACGGGCAGGAACCTCGTCCCCTGGTCGTCTTGGGCGATCTTGAACCCGGCCGCCCATGTCGTATGGGCGTCGGGTTTGACGGACCCGCTCAGAACGGCGTCGTCGCCGGGCAGTTTGGCCGCGGCCCAACGCGGCGCGGCCGCGTCGGCGTCGGCGATGGCGGTGGTCGGTAAGACACCGCCGAGGACGAGCGCGGACGCGGCGCTGATCCCCCAGGACCGGGCACGTACGGCGAGGGACATGTCGTGTCCTCCAGACTTGGGGCGCACGCCCCGTCACCCGGAACGACGCGTTCGGGGCGGAGTCTCGTTGCACAGCCGGGGGAGGGACAACGAGGAAGCCACGACCCGAGCCTTCGCCGCAACGCTTTGGACGCCACGTCGGCCCGAGGCCGCCGGGTGAGGTGCGCCCGCACTGATACGGCGGGGCACCGGGGCGCGGGGCGACGACGCTGACACACCCTCGGCATGCGCGTCGGACACCTGGGCCAGGACGGCAGGGCTCCGACCCCGGGCCCGGGCGAAATCGGCCGGCAGCCGCGACGCATCGCCACCGGACACCGGAACAGCGTGGCGGTGTGCCGGTCCGGCGCCGGCTGTGCCGCAGGCGTGGGGTATCGGCGCGCCTGGCAGACTCGGGCCGTGATGGATGCCGAGGAGTTCTGGGCTCTGATAGACGACGCGTGTGCCGAGGTCGACGCGCGGGAACCGGACTTCGACGATCGGCGCGACGCGATCGAGCGCGCGTGCGAGGAGCGGCTCGTGGGCCGCGCGCCTGCCGAGATCGTCGGGTTCTCCCTGCGCCAGTGGCAGCTGCGTGATCATGCTTACCGGTACGACCTGTGGGCGGCGGCGTTCCTCATCGAAGGCTGGTGGTCCGACGACGGGTTCATGGACTTCCGCGACGGCCTCATCTCGCTCGGCCGGAACTGGTACGAGCGCGCGCTCGCCGATCCGGACGCTCTCGCCGACCATCCGGCGGTGCGGGACGGCGGGGACGTGCTCATCGGGAACGAGGACTTCAACCGGGCGGCCCACCGGGCCTACCAGCGTCTCACCGGTGAACCCGACGGGCTCAACGCGGCGCTGGAGGCTTCCCCGGAAGCCGTTCCACTCCGTGTCATGACCGAGCCGGCCGGAGTCCGGTGGGACGTCGCCGACGGCGACGAGGTGCGTCGTCGGCTGCCGCGCCTCGCCGGGATCTTTCTGGACTGATATTCCAGCGGAGGATCACCAACACGCCGACGGGCGCGGGTGTCGGCGCGGTGCCGCCGGGCGGCGGTGTCCGCGGCCAACCTGCGCGGGCGTGCAGCGGTGGCCCTCGGTAACGGCGTGGTCCCCCGACGAACCGGCTACCCTGCCCGAGCACGCGGCAGTGCCGGAGGAGCGGATCGCCGACATCCGCGGCGGGCAATCGTCTCCTTGATCGAACCCGGTCCGCCCCGAGCACCACACGACGCGCCTGGCCAATTAGTCTTCGTGCGTCATCTAGATGCCTGAGCAGGCTCCGCATCCGTCGAACGGTTGGGGAGCCCAGTTGTGCTTGTGAGGAACCTGTCATGAGTGAGCCGCGCGGGGGCGCCGGCCGGAACCATTTCGCTCGACCGTGCCGCCTGCGGTGGGATCCATGCCGCGGCGGCCGGCGTTCGGACGCGACGGCGGCCGCATCGTGACGGCGGCCGTCGGCACCGCCCCCGGCGAACGGCGCGGTGGTCGGCTGGGCCGGGTGCCCCGCCCGCGGAAGGGCGGGGACCGCGAGCCCGCGAAGCCGTCCGGTGCGTCCCCGTCCCGGTGGCGGATATGCCATGTGGCGGTTGCGCTTGTGCTGCCGCTGTATGTGGGATGGGGCCTCCTGTGGGCCACCGGTGGCGGTGACCTCGCGGCTCAGTACTCCTGGGCGGAGTTCGCCGTGCGGCATCCGGGAACTCCGTACGGCCTGTTCTGGTTCGGCGGGATCGACGTCGGCAGCTACAGCGTCCTCTCGCCGCCGCTGATGGCATTGGTCGGGGTCCGTACGCTCTCCGTCCTCAGCGGGCTGGTCTCGACCTGGCTGTTGGCCGCGCTGCTGGTGCGCACCACCCGGAGCGTGCCGACGTGGCCGGCGCTGATAGGGGCGCTGGCGCTGTGGGCCAACGTGGTCTCGGGCCGCGCCACGTTCGCTCTCGGTGTCGCCGGCGCGCTGGGCACCTTGCTGGTCCTCGTGGGGCGGCACACACCCGTGTGGCGGCTCGTCGCGGGCGTCGTGGGGACGGGGCTGACCGTGCTGTTCAGCCCCGTGGCCGGCCTGTTCCTGCTCGTCGCGGGCGCCGGGTTCCTGCTCGACCGGCAGTGGGCGAGAAGCCTGGCCCTGATCGTACCGACTGGTGTGGTCGGTGGGTTGGTGGCCCTGTTGTTCCCGTCCCAAGGCCAACAGCCGATGGCCGCCGGGCGGATCATCCTGCCGCTCCTGGCCGGCGTCGTGGTGGCGGTGACGGCACCGCGCGACTGGCGGGTGCTGCGGGCCGGTGGCGCGGTCTACGCCCTCGGTGTGGTGCTGACCTGGCTGATTCCTTCGCCGGTGGGCACCAACGTCGAGCGCATGGGCGCGCTTTTCGGCGCGCCGGCGCTGCTGGCGATCTGGTTCGAGCGCAGACGGCGAAACCCGCAGCCGTTGCGGTCCTTGCTCCGCGTCGGTCGTGGCGCGTCCTTCCGCACGCGCTTCTGCGCCGCGGGGCTCGCGATGTGCGTGATCTGGACGGGGGTGGCGACGGCCCGAGACGTGGTGAATCATACGGATGTGCCCGGCTGGTCGCGGCACACCGCCGGGGTCATCGCCGAGTTGGACCGGCTGGGCGCCTACCGCGGCCGTGTCGAAGTGGTCCCCACCGGCTCGCACCGCGAGGCCCGGGTGTTCGCCCAGTACTTCCAGGCGGTGCGCGGCTGGAACCGCCAACTCGACATGGAACGCGGCCGGTTGTTCTACGCCGATGAGCTGGACGCGGCGAGCTACCGGGCGTGGCTGAACGACTGGGCGGTCGGCTACGTCGTCCTGCCGCACGCCCCGCCGGACAGCTACGCCCAGACCGAGGCCGCACTGATCCGGTCCGGACGTCTGGGCTCCTGGCTGCAGCCGGTCTGGAACGACGCCTATTGGACCGTCTTCCGCGTCCAGGACGCCGTGCCCCTGGCCACCGCCCCCGCCGAAGTGGTCCGGGCCGGCGACGCCGACATCGTGCTCACCATGCCCCGCCCGGGCACGGTCACCGTGCGTGCCGCCTACTCGCATTGGCTGTATGCGGACGGCGCCTGCCTGCGCGCGAGCGGTCCCTGGATACAGCTGACCGCTTCACGCCCCGGGACCTACCGGATCACCTCCAGCTACTTCCCCCCGGACGACTGCGAAACGTGAGGGTTCGCGGCCGACCGGCAGTGGCCACCACGGATGGAGCACCGTCGGCGGCGACGTCTACGCCCCCGGCTTCCCGGTCAAGACCTTGCGGAGGTGCGACACGGTCAGGGAGCCGGTCCCGGGTGCGGAGGCCAGGACCTTCGGCGGGCCTTCGGCCACGAGGCGTCCGCCGTCGTCGCCGGCCCCGGGCCCGAGGTCGACGAGCCAGTCCGCGGCGGCGATGGTGCGCAGGTCGTGTTCGACGACGACGACCGTGTTGCCGGCGTCGACGAGGTGCTGCAGGCGGGCCACCAGCAGGTCGATGTCGGCCGGGTGCAGCCCGCTGGTCGGTTCGTCCAGCAGGTACAGGGTGTGGCCGCGCGGCGCACGGTGCAGCTCGCTGACCAGTTTGATGCGTTGGGCCTCGCCGCCGGACAGGGTCGTGGCGGACTGCCCGAGGGTGAGGTAGCCCAGGCCGATGTCGGACAGCAGCCGAAGGATCCGGTTGGCCGGCGTCAGGTCGGCGAGGAAGACGGCGGCGTCGTCCACCGTCATCTCCAGCACGTCGGCGATGGTCTTGCCGGCCACGCGGACGGTCAGCGTGTCCGGGTTGTAGCGCGCTCCTTCGCAGACCGGGCAGGGGGCCGTCGCGGTGGGCAGGAACAGCATCTCGATGCTGACCACGCCGTCGCCGAGACAGCGGGGGCAGCGGCCGGCGGGGACGTTGAAGGAGAACCTGCCGGCGGTGAAGCGGCGCTTCTTCGCCTCCGGCTGGGCGGCGAACAGCGCCCGGACGCTGTCGAACAGGCCGGTGTACGTGGCCAGGTTCGAGCGCGGCGTGCGGCCGATGGGCTTCTGGTCGACGCGCACCAGCCGGTTTACGGCGTCCAGCCCGTCGGCCGCGGCGACCGTCACCACGTCGTCGTCGAGGCTCCACACCGCGTCGCCCGCCGACGGCTCGGTGGGACCGGCCGCCCCGGGACCGATCTCGGCGGTCTCGTCCTCGTCGTCCCCGGAAGGCTCGATCCGCAGGTGCCGGCGGACGGTCTCGGCCAGAGCCCGCTCGACCAGCGTGGACTTCCCCGAACCGGAAACCCCGGTGACGGCGGTGAGCGTGCCCAGCGGGAAGGACACCGCCAGATCCCGGAGGTTGTGCCCGGTCACGCCTTCCAGGCGCAGCCGCCCACGCGGTTCGCGGGGCGCCTCGGGATGCGGGGCGACGGCTGCCCCGGGACGCAGGTAGCGCGCGGTCGCCGACCGGTCCGCGGAACCGATGCCGTCGGCCTTGCCGTTGTACAGGACCTCGCCTCCGAAGCGGCCGGCGCCCGGGCCGAGGTCCACGATCCAGTCCGCGGTCGCGATCACCTGCGGGTTGTGCTCGACGACGAACACGCTGTTCCCGGCCCGGCGCAGCCGGCGCAGCGCGGCCAGCAGCATCTCGGTGTCGGCGGGATGCAGCCCGGCCGACGGTTCGTCCAGGACGTACAGCACGCCGAACAGCCCGCTGCGCATCTGGGTCGCCAGGTGCAGCCGCTGCAACTCGCCGGCCGACAGCGTCGAGGTGGTACGGCCCAGCGCGAGATAGCCGAGTCCCACGTCGATGAGCGTCCGGACCTGGCCGCGCAGGCCGTCGGTCAGGGCCTGCGCGGCCTGGCGGCGCTCGGCCGGGAGGAGCGCGGTGTCCGGATGCGCCGGGACACCGTCGAGGAATGCCGCCAGCTGCGACAGCGGCATGGCGTTGGTGACGGTGATGTCCTGCCCGCCCACCGTCACCGCCAGCGCCTCGGGATTCAACCGCCGTCCGTCGCAGGCGGGGCACCGGTCGTCGGTCAGGAACGCGGCGGCCCGCGCGCGCATGGCCGCCGACTTCGTCGTGGCGAACGCGTGCAGGACCCACGAGCGCGGGCTGGTGTATGTGCCTTCGTAGGAGCCTTCGTAGCCTTCGCCGCGGTCCGGGTACACCGTGACCGTCGGATGCTCCTCGGTGGTCAGCAGCCACTCCCGCTGCTTCTTCGGCAGCGTGCGGAACGGTACGTCGACATCGATGCCCAGGACGCCGAGGATGTCCCGGTAGTTCTTGCGTGCCCACCCGAACGGCCACGCGGCGATCGCCCCGTCGCGGATGCTCAGATCCGGATCGCCCACCAGCAGCGACTCGTCCACGCGGTGCAGCCGGCCCAGCCCGTGACAGGTCGGGCAGGCGCCGGCGGCCGTGTTCGGGGAGAACGCGTCGGAGTCCAGCGGCGCGGCATCCCGGGGGAAGGTCCCCGCCAGATCGCCGGGTCCGCGTCCGACCGGGTACGTCCCCGCCCGCGAGTACAGCATCCGCAGGACGTTCGACACCCGGCTCACGGTCCCGACCGTCGACCGCGTGCTCCCGGCGCTGTGCTGTTGACGCAGCGCGACCGCCGGCGGCAGCCCGGTGATGTCGCCGACCCGCGGCGCCGGCCCCTGGTCGATCAGCCGTCGCGCGTAGGGCGCCACCGACTCCAGGTAGCGCTGCTGGGACGAGGCGAAGATCGTCGCGAACGCCAGTGACGACTTCCCGGACCCGGACACCCCGGTGAACGCGACGATCCGGTCCCGGGGGATCGCGACGTCGACGTGCCGCAGGTTGTGCTCGCTCGCGTCCCGGACCCGGATCATCGGGTCCGGCGCCGCGGCGTCGCCGTCGGGGGACTGCGTCACGTCCGGCCGGCCTCCGGAGGCCGCATCACCCTCGCGGGTGCGCCTGTTCCGCCTGCCCGCGTCAGTAGGGCCCATATTCGGGATGCTAGGCGCGCATCCCCCGCGGCGCTCCGTGGCCGGGCATCCGGGCTACGCCGCGGCGCCGGGCGGTGCGCCCGGGCCGGGAGGTCGGCAACGCGGGCTCGGAACGAGCTCGGTCCACCGTCCGGGGGTGCGCGACCGTGGGCGCCCATGCGCGGGCGCTGCCCTTGGTCGGTGTCGGTCGGCCGCCTTGGGCGGCGGTGGACGTGTCCTCCCGAAAATGCGTCCGGACCCGTCGGCGGCAGGGCCGCCGACGGGTCCGGACGGGGTGGGCTCAGCCGCGGGGTGCACGGCTGTGCGGGGTGCGGTGCGTCAGCTCCGCTTGCGGACCGCGAACAGGGTCAGCCCGCCGACGGCGAGCAAGCACAAGGCCGCGATGCCGAGTTGACGGAGTCCGCTCGCTCCGGTGGGAGCCATCGCGGTGGGGCCGTCCTGCGGGGCGTCCGGTCCCGGGTGGTCCGGCTGCCCCGGGCCGTCAGGGTGGTCCGGGTGGTGCGGGCCACCAGGCCACCCGCCCGGGTGCGGCGGAGCCGAGGTCGTGTGGCCCGCGGTGGGCGGGGCACTCGTCGGCGGTTCCGAGGTAGGCGGCCCGGAGGTAGGCGGCCCGGAGGTGGGCGGGCGACTCGTCGGCGGCTGGGGAGTGGGCGGCTCGGACGTCGGAGGCCGGGACGTGGGCGGATGCCAGGTAGGCGGGCGCCAGGTCGGCGGCTGCGACGTCGGCGGCTGCGATGTGGGCGGCTTCGAGGTCGGCGGCTCGGACGTCGGGGGCCGGGACGTGGGCGGGTGCGAGGTCGGAGGCTTCGAGGTCGGCGGGTGCGACGTGGGTGGCTTCGACGTCGGAGGCTTCGAGGTCGGAGGCGGCGACGTGGGGGGCAGCGGGCGCCGCAGCGTGTTGGTGATGGTGACGGTGACCGCCTGGCCCGGCTCGACGGTGAAGGTCTCGCCGAGGGCGAGTGCGCGTCCCGTGGTGTCCGGGGCGACCGCGATCACGGCGTTGGTGGTGGTGTCGACGCCGTCGGCGGCGCCGGTGGCCGGCTCGGCCACCGTGCAGGCGGTCGCGTCCTGGAACACCCGGCGCGGCAGGGTGCCGGTCGTGGCACCGGGCACCAGGGTCAGGTCGGCGGTGACGCCGCCCGCGCAGTCCAGGCGGACCACGGCCGCGTTCGGCCGCAGGTCCGTGTCGCCGCTGGTCGTCTTGACCACGACCAGGGAGCCCGAGGGCCGGAACGTGTTGGTGAACCGGCAGACGACATGGGGGTGTTCACGCGTCGGGCGGACGATGATGGAGGCCGTCTCGCGGTCGAGGGGCCCGATCTCCGTGCCGCCGCAGTCGGCCGAGGTGACCGACCACGTGCCGGCGTCCGTGGTCGGCGGCAGGAACTCCTGCACCGTGTAGACGTCGCGGGCGGAGACCCGCAGGTGGTCGGCCAACGGTTCGGCGGCGCCGTCGTCGCGGACCGCGGTCGCCGCGACGCCCTCGGCGGTCGTCGTCGCGGTGCCTTGGTACGTCGTCGCGTCGTTCGGGCCGGGCACGCGCTCCGCCGGGTGTGGGGTCACCGTGTAGCGGAACGACCCGGTGCCGCCCTGGGTGACCTTCTCCACGTCGACCGAGCCGCCGGGGGTGAAGGTGTTGGTCAGCAGGCAGCGCACCGGCTCGGCCTGCACGACGTCGTAGGACACCGTCCAGCCGCCGTTCGGCGCCGGACCGATGGGGAGCGCGGTGCCGTTGCAGTCGGCGCCGGTCAGCATCCACGTGCCGGTGCCGTCGGACGGCGGCGCGGCCTCCGTGACGGTGTACGTGCCGGCCACGACCCCGTCCGGGGCCTGCGCCACGGTGACCGGGACGCCCTCCGCGGTCGTCGTGGCCGGCGCGACGTTCACCGGGGGCGCGCCCGGCGGCGTGGCGAGGTCGATGTCGAACGTGCCGGTGCCGCCGATGCTCTCCTTCTCCAGCAGCGCGGTGCCGCTGGCGCGGGCGTTCGTGTAGGTGCACGTCACCGTGTCCCCGGCGGCGAGCCGGATGCTCGCCTTCCCCGTCGAGTCGGTTTCGATGGCGCTGGTGCCGGCCCCGCCGTCCTCGTTCCGCGCGCTGCAGACCGGTTGGGACGGCGGAAGCCAGCCGCTGTCCGGCGGCACGACCTCGTGGAACTCCCACGGGGGGTCGTCGGCGCCGGTGGCGCCGCGGATGAAGGTCGCCGAACTGCCCTGGGCCGCGGAGGCGCGGAGCACGAAGTCGTTGACGCCGTCGCCGTTGGTGTCCGCGTAGGAGACGTTTCCGTCGAACCGGAAGTCGCCGGTGCCGGGGCTGCCCGCCGCGACGTTCTTGACGACGGTGATGGTTCCGGCGCTGGGCGGCGGCGTGATGGCGTAGTAGTAGCAGAAGACGTGGCGGGCGCCCTGCGGGAAGGACACATACTCCACGTTGTCGCCGTTGAGGGCGTCCTGCGCGCAGCGGAGCGCGGCGAAGCCGTACTGCTCCTGAAGCCCGTTGAGCGGCTGCGCCGGGGTGCCGCCCTGGACGACGAGGCTGCCGCGGTTCGCCGCGGCGATCTCGTCGGCGGTGAGCGGCACGGTGACCGCGCCTTCGAGGGTGCGGCCGGTGTCCTGGCCCTGGGCGTCGAGTTCGGGGGTCCGGTCCGCCGTGGTGATGTCCTGGCGGATGGCTCCGCTTGCCGTGCTGAGCTGGAGGGTCGCCGCGGACTTGCCGGTGATGCCGGTCCCGGTCGAGAAGGTCCAGCCCGGGAGGGGCTTGCACGGCGGGGCGGGTGTCCCGGCGGCTTCGCGGGCGACCGAGACCGCCTCGCTCCGCTCGTAGTTCGAGTCCGGGCCCAGGTCGCGCAGCGACTCCTGGATGTTGTTGCGGGCCTTGTTGGCCATGACGTCGCTGTATTTGTCACACGATCGGGCGACGAAGGTGACCGACAACGCGGCCGGATCGTCGGCCGCGCGTGCCTGCGCCACCCGGGGCTCGTCGGCCCCTGCCCAGGTCCACCCGCTCAAGGCGGCAGCTCCGCTCAAGCCCACGGCGATGACCGCCGCGGCGGAGGTACAACGCAATCTCGACAGCCGCGAGTGCACCCGATCGCCTCCTCATGCCATGCATCGGAAAATCCAATAATCAGAACAATCTGTGACTCTAATGGCATGAGTAGTCACTTATAGTGACGACATGGCGCAATCGGTCCAACCGGCTGACATGCAGGCGGAGCCGCACCGGCAGCCGGCCGATCCGCCCCCGGACATTGCTCGACCTCATGGCCGTTCGTCGATCGGATGATCCGAAGGGTGCGGTTCGGGCTGCCCGCCATGATCGATCCCCCTCGCGGAAGCCGAGTTGATCCGCGCGTCGGACGGGCCGGTCGCGGGCGCGGGCAGGGCGGCGCCGCAGTCCGGTGCTCGGCCGTGGCGGAGCTCTCCCGGCCCGCAGCGAAACCGCAGGTCGGGGCATCGTCGCAGGTCAGAGGGGGTGGCGTAACGTGCCGGAAATGCGCGGCTCCTAGGCTGGACGGCGAAAGACACCGTTCTGTGCCGGAAAGCGAAGGGCTGTCCATGGCGGACGAAGCAGCGGGGGAGCCGGGCGGCACCGCGGTGCCGCTGCGTGCGGATACCGCGCGGCGGATCGCCGGAGTGCTGCGCCGGCAGATCCTCCGCGGCGCGTTCGGATCCGGGCTGCTGCCCGACGAGCGAGCCCTGGTGGCCGAGTTCGCCGCGTCCCGCAACGCCGTCCGGGACGCCCTGCGCGTGCTGACCGACGAAGGCCTGGTCGAGCGGCGCCGCCGTCGCCGCGGCGGGGTCGAAGTGCCCGGTCCCCCGGGGTCAATCGTCGAACGGGTACGGCAGGACCGGTTCGAGGCTGAACATCACCGGGCCGGTGCCGGCCGTCCGGCGCGGGCGACGCGGCCGACCGGCCAGGACGGCGACCAGGTCGCGGGCGGTCAGCAGACCGACGAACGTGCCGACGGAGTCGAGCACGGCCAGCGCGTCCACGCCCAGCTCGGTCATGTGCGCGGCGGCCCGGGTCACCGGCGTGTCGTCGTGCACCAAGGGGGGACGGTGCCCGGCGACCAGCTCGTCGGCGTAGCGCTCGCTGAGCGAGGCGGCGGGCTGGGCGCAGACGACGGCCAGGTCGGAGCGTTCGACCAAGCCGATGCACCGCCCCTCGCCATCCACGACCGGCAAGTGGTGGAATCCGGTGCGCTGGAGGATTTCCCAGGCCATCAGCACGGACTCCTCCTTGCCGACGGTGACCAGCGCGACGCTCATCACGTCGCCGACGCGGACATCCCCGGGGCCTTCCGCCGATGCGGTCGAGGTGTCCGGAGTGTTCATGAGAGCCACCTCCGTGGCGGGCGTCGTGGAGACACTTCCAGGATGACCCCCGGCAGGCCCGATGCGGCGGGGCCGAGCGGCCCGAGTCCCGTTCTCCCGCCGCGGCGGGCGCTCAGGCTCGCGGCGGCAGCGCGACCCGTCGGCTGCCGCCCGCTTCGACGACGCGTTCCTCCGTCCCGACGCGTATCCGGATCGGGGTCGACTGGCCGTGCCCGAGGGATACGGACGCGCCGCGGTGGGAGACGTGCACGCGGACACCCCAGTGGTCCCGGTACCGGAGGTGGAACTCCAACGGACCCACGTCGGGCGGCAGCACCGGATCGAGGACGAGGACGTCGTCGCGGACTTCGAGGCCCGGGTATCCGCGGCTCAGCAGGTCCAGGCAGCCGGCCATGGCGCCCAAGTGGATGCCTTCGGCCGTGGTGCCGCCTTGGACGTCGTACACGTCGGAGGCCAACGCCTCACGCAGGAACCGCCCCGACGCGGCCCGGTCGCTGCGGGCCAGGACCCACGCGTGGACGACCGCGCTGAGCGTCGAACCGTGGGCGGTGCGCCGCAGGTAGTAGCGCATCGTGCGGTCGAAGGCATCGGTGTCGACGTCGTAGCCCAGGTGCGCGAAGAGCCCGGCGAGTTCCGCGGGCGGGAACAGGTAGGCGAGCATGAGCACGTCGGCCTGCTTCGACACCCGGTAGCGGTTCGGGGAGTCGCCTTCCGCCTCCAGGATGCGGTCGAGGCGGCGGATGTCCCCGTAGCGCTTCCGGTAGGCGCCCCAGTCGAGTTCGGCCAGCTCGTCGTAGCGGTGGAACTGGCTGACCACGCCGTCGTGGAAGCACACGCGCAGCTTCCGGGAGACGTGTTCCCAGCGCGCGGGCTCGTCGGCGTCCAGCCGCAGCTTGTCGGCGAGTTCGGCCCGCCGGTACTCGGGCAGCAATTCCAGGGCGCGGCCTGCCGTGCGCAGCACCCACGAGGCCATGACGTTGGTGTACGCGTTGTCGTCGAGCCCGGGCCGCTCGGCCCACGGGTAGGCGTCGTGGTACTCGTCCGGCCCCATCACCCCGTGGATGCGGTAGCGGCGCAGCACCGGATCGAACCGCGCGAGGTCGGCCCAGAAACGGGCGATCTCGACGATCAGCTCCGCACCCTCCGCGGCGAAGTAGGCGTGGTCGCCGGTGGCTTGGTAGTACTGCCACACGTTGTACGCGATTGCCGAACCCACATGCCGCTGCAGATGGCTGTGGTCCGGCAGCCACCGCCCCGACCGCGGATTGAGGTGCGTGTCCGGTGTCTCCTCGCGGCCGTCGCCGCCGCTCTGCCACGGGAACATGGCTCCGCGGAGCCCGTCGGCGCGCGCCGCGCGCCGTGCGGCGTCCAGCCGCCGATGGCGGTAGCGCAGCAGGCCGCGGCCGACTTCCGGCAGCCGCAGGTTCAGGTAGGGGAGCACGAACAGCTCGTCCCAGAACACGTGTCCGCGGTACGCCTCGCCGTGGAGCCCGCGCGCCGGGACCCCCGCGTCCAGGTCGGCGGTGTGCGCGGTGAGCGTCTGCAGGATGTGGAACGTGTAGAGGCGGACCGCTTGTTCGGCTTTGCCCGTATGCCCGAGGTCGAGACGGCACCGCGACCACAACTCCGCCCACCGGCGGGTGTGCGAGCGCAGCAGCTCCTCGAAATCGCCGGCCGTCGTCGCGGCCTGGACGGCGGCTCGCACCGGATCCCCGATCGCCGGATCGCGGCCGGTGTAGACGGCGGCGATCTTCTCGACCACGATCCCGCGGCCGGGTGCGGCCGGCACGGTGAGATCGCACCCGATGCGGGTGTCGTCGCTCCAGCCGCGGATGTCGGCAGGGTCGCCGCCGGCGGTGAGGCGGGTTCTCGCCGCCGCGGCGATCCGTACTTTCGATGCGAGGGTCTCGGCTTCCAGGACGACGGTTCCGGGCACCGCGCTGTGCTTCCGCCGTACCGCGAGGTGGCGGTCGGCCAAGCCCCGGTAGCGGGCCACACCGGTGTTGCGGACGCCGCCGTCCACGGCGGAGCGGACTTCGAGAAGGCCCGACCAGTTCTCCGGAACCAGCGTCGTTTCCATCGCCGCGAGATGCGGAAAGGCCATGTGCACCAGGCGGCGCTGGGTGAGCACCGTGATCCTGCCCGCCTCGTCGCGGATCCGGGAATGCCGGGTGAAGACGCCGCGGCGCATGTCGACGGCGATCTCGTGGGCCACGATTTCCTCGGCACGGCCGGCGAACCAGGCTCCGCCCGCCGCGCGGAACGTCAGCGGCAGCCAATTGGGGGCGTTGACCAGGTCCTCGTTCTCGACGGTGTGCCCGGCCAGGCGGGTCACGCCGCGGTCGTACAGCCCGGCCAGGTAGGTGCCGGGGTAGTGGACCCCGTCCGCTTGCGCTTCCGAGGCCGCGGCCCGGGTGGCCAGGTAGCCGTTGCCCAGGGCGCACAGCGCTTCGCACAGGCCCTCCCGCTCCGGGTCGAAGCCTTGGTAGCGCAGCGTCCATGCGTCGGACATGCTTCGAGCCTGCCCCGGGTCGGCCGTGCCCGCCAGACCGGGCGGGCCGTCCGGCCCTGGCCCGCGGCCGCGCGCCGTGGTTCGATCGAAATGCGGGATGCTCGGGGAGAAGGAGCAGCACCGTGGACGACGAGACCGCCGGCACCCGGACTCCGGACATCCACGTCGTCGCCGGGAATGCCAAGGCCCGGCGCCTGGCCCGCGGACTGACGGTGGCCGAGGTCGCCGAGCGCGGAGCGATATCGGCGGCGTGGGTCCGCGAACTGGAGGCAGCGCACGCGTCCTGGAACCGTGCGTCGCTGACGCGGGTGGCGGTTGCCTTGGACACGTCCGTGGCCCGGCTGGCGTCGCCGGACTTCGACGCGTTCGAAGACGGCGCGAGTACCGGCGCATCGGCGGCGCGGCGGCCCGAACCCGGGGTGACCGAGATGCCCGAGGAAGAGTGCTTCGCGCGGCTGCGGCTGCACAGTGTCGGCCGGGTGTCGCAGGGCGCGACGGACGAACCGTTCGTGCTGCCGGTCAACTACGCCCTCGATGGCGGCGACATCGTGTTCCGCACGGAGCCTGGCACCTTGCCCGCGTCCGTCCACGGCCGCGTGGCGTTCGAGGTCGACGAGCTCGTCCGGTCGGCGCGGCTGGGCTGGAGCGTCCTGGTCACCGGCAATGCGGAGGCGGTGACCGACGACGGCGAACGACGCCGTCTCGAAGACACCCGCCTTGCGTCGTGGGCGGGCGGCGACCGGCCGCTGTGGATCCGCATCCGCCCCGACAAGGTGACCGGGCGGCGGATCCTGCCCCACGGCGCGCCGCCGCCGTCGTCCCCGTCCGCGGACAGCGATCTCGGAGCACGCGACGAAGGGTGACCACCGATGGACGGCGCACGCGGGAGCGAGTCGCGAACGGAGCGCGCGTGGATCGTCGAAACCCCCGGACCGGTCGCCAGGGGGCCGCTGCGCGCCGTCCGGCGGCCGGTGCCCGAGCCGGGCCCCGGCGAGGTCCGCGTCCGGGTCGAAGCCTGCGGTGTCTGCAGGACCGACCTGCACCTCGCCGAAGGGGACCTCGCACCGCACCGCCCCGGGACCGTGCCGGGCCACGAAGTCGTCGGCCGAGTGGACGCGGCGGGTGCGAACGCCACCCGGTTCGCGCTCGGCGACCGCATCGGCATCGCGTGGCTGCGGCACACCTGCGGGGAGTGCAAGTACTGCGCGGCAGGACACGAGAACCTGTGCCCGAACTCCGCCTACACCGGCTGGGACGCGGACGGCGGATTCGCGGAACACGCCGTTGCACCCGAGGAGTTCGCCTACCCACTGCCGAACGGCACGGACCCGGAGCACCTCGCCCCGCTGCTGTGCGCCGGAATCATCGGTTACCGCGCCCTCGAACGCGCCGAACTCCCGCCCGGTGGCCGCCTCGGCATCTACGGCTTCGGCGCCTCCGCGCACCTGGCCGCCCAGGTCGCACTCGCCCGAGGCGCCACCGTGCACGTCATGACCCGCGCCGAACCGGCCCGCCGCCTCGCCCTCGCCCTCGGCGCCGCATCCGCCCAGGGCACCTACGAGCCACCACCCGAACGCCTCGACTCCGCAATAGTCTTCGCCCCGGTCGGTGACGTCGTCCCGGCCGCCCTCGAAGCGCTCGACCGCGCGGGGACCCTCGCTCTCGCCGGCATCCACCTCACCGACGTGCCCGTGCTCAACTACCAGCGGCACCTCTTCTACGAACGCCAGATACGCAGTGTCACCGCGAACACCCGCCGCGACGGCACCGAATTCCTGCGCACGGCGGCCGACATCGGCCTTGAGGTGACAACGACGCCCTACCCGCTCGACCGCGCCGACCGGGCTCTTGCCGACCTCGCCGCCGACCGGGTGCACGGTGCGGCGGTCCTGCTCCCGGACTGAGCCGCCTGCGTGCCCCGCGAACACGCGGGGCGGGCGCGTCAGGGTGGACAGCGGTTGCCGCGGTGCTGATGACGATCGGCGGGGTGCCGGCGGTCTTCCAGGGAATCGCCGCGATCGCGAAGGACGACATGATCGTCAAGACGCGGAACTGCTCCTTCGCGTTCAGCTCGACCGGCTGGGGCTGGATTTACCTGATCCTGGGGATCGTCATCTTCCTGGCGGGCATCGCGCTGGCGGGCATCGCGCTGTTCAGCGGCGCCGCCTGGGCCCGCTTCCTCGGTGTACTCCTGGCCGGGCTGAGCGTGATCGCCGACTTCACCTGGCTGCCCTACTACCCGGTGTGGTCGATTGTGGTGATCGCCGTCGACGTCGCCATCATCTGGGCCCTGTGTACGGGCCCGAGCCGCAGCAATTGGTGAAGCGCGTGAGGCTCGGCGAGCAGCAACCGGCGTGCAGCGAGCAGCGGTGCGGTGACCTTCGGCAGCGAAAGCGCGGCCCGTGGGGTCCTGTCACACATTTGCCGGTCTTGTGGTGCGGGATGCCGGAAAGTGGCGGACTGTGGAGTGGTGAAGAACAATTACTCATCGCACCGGCTCGACGTCGACACCCGTCTGGTCACGGTGGGCACCGCGCTCACCGCCGCGGGCTCGATCGTTGCGCTGACCGGCCTTGCCCTCACCGCATCCGCGCTGCTCGGCGCGGTGCGCAAAATGATTCGGGATATGGAAACCTCGCCCGGCGACATGGCGGGCGCGAGGCTGCGGCAAGCCAAGCACGCGTCTCGGGCGGGCCTGGCGGCGTGGCAGGAGGCCGCGGACGGCCATGCGGCCAGACACACGTAGACAACGGAGAACCGTTCTGCCGTGAGGGTGTCCGGCGGCAGTGCGCCTCGGAAGTGATCATCATGGTGGGCATCGTTCTGTACGGGGTCTTGGTCCTGTCGATGGTTGTCACCGCCGAATGGATGCGCCGACGCCGCCGTCGTCGCCCGGAGGCGGAATCCGAGGTCGACGGGGACACCGCCCTCGATGCCGGGGCGGCCGACTTGGAGCAGAGTGAACGTGTACTCGTCGAGGCCCGCCGTGCCGACGCCCTCGACCGGTCGGCCTATCGCGAAGCGATGAGCCGTTTGGCGGCTCTGGACGACGCACGCCGCCCGGTCCGGGTGCCTCCGGCGCGGAACTGACGGAGGATCCGTCGTGCCAGGAAGCCCCGTCGGATATCCGACGGGGCTTCGGCGTTCGTGCGGTGGAGCTATTTGCTGTTGAGCGACGTGTTGTTCCACCAGCCCTGGCGGCCGGTGGTGAAGGTGACGGTGCGGTCGCCGATCCGGCCTTCGTAGGCGGTGCCGGTGATCAGGGGGCTCTTCTGCAGGACGCCGTGGGCGTCCTTGATCGCGGGGACGGTGACGGTCGCCGCCGGGAAGAGGTCGTTTGCCTCGAAGCCCTTCGGGTTCACGGTGCTGATCACCTCGTCCCAGTTCGGGGCCGCCGCCAGCCGGTGGGCGAGGTGGACCTCGTCGTCGCGGCCGAAGGCGAGGCAGGTCAGGTAGTCGGGGTAGGAGCCGTCGGGGTCCAGCGGCACGTAGTGGACCACATCCTGCTTGCGGCAGGTGGCGTCGACGGCGGGCAGCAGCGGGGTGAAGGTGCGTCCGCCCGAGGCGTCGACGGTGACGCGTTCGAGTTCGACGGGCAGGGAGGTGCGGGTGCCGTCGACGATCTCGGCGAGCGGCCAGTGGCCCTCGGTGAAGAGCGAGTAGTAGACCTGCTGGTTCTCGTGTTCTGCGAGGTCGGCGAGGTAGAGCGCCCGCAGTTGGTCGGGCAGACCGAACGTGGTGATCATCTGGAAGGCGTGGATCGGGACGTAATAGAGGCCGAGGTGGTAGCTGAAGATCGTCTTCTTGCCGATCAGCAGGAACCGGTGGCCGTGCCGCGGGGCGGCTGAGCCGGCGTCGGCGGTGAGGTCGGAGTGCATGCGGAGGTCTCCTCGGGCGTGGGGGAGCGGCGGCGTCGCGACGGCCGGCCGACCGGGTGCCAGGACCGCGGCTCGTCGAGGGTGATGAACACGCCGTCCTCCTCCCGCGGTTGGCGTACGCCGGAGATCGGCGGCGCCGCGCGCACATCGTGACGAACGGCGAGCCCTGTATGCAACCAAACGGATGGACTTTCACTCGCAGGGTGCAGCGACGCGGCGGACGCCCATCCTGGCCGCGGTGCGGCTCGATGTGCCGGTGTCAGGCAGGCGGGCCGGCGGCTGTCCGGGGATCCGCGGCGATGACACCCGCTTGCGCCAGTGCGTCCACGGAGGTGTCCGACAGGCCGAGAAGATCGGTCAGTACGGCGCGGGTGTCCTCGCCGACGAGTGGCGGCGCCGTCTGTGCGGAGTCGGGGTGCCGCGACATCTTGACGGGGTTGCCGGCGACGAGGACCGGTTCGGGGACTCCGTCGGCCCGGGGGATGGCCACCAGCATGTTGCGCAGCGCGACGTGGGGGTCGTGGACCACGTCCTCGGCCGAGTTGCAGGGGGCGGCGGTGATGCCGGCCGCCGCGAGCTGTTCGGCCGCGGCCGTGGCGGACAGGTCCTTCGCCCAGTGCTCCAGGGCCGGGCGGATGACCCCGGCCCAGTGGTCGTGCCAGCCGAACCGGTCCGCGAACCGCGGGTCGGTGAGCCAGGCCTCGCGGTCCAGCAGTCGGGCGAGGCGCTGGAACTGGTGCTCGCGGCTCACCTGGACGTAGCACCAGCGTCCGCCGACCCGGAACGACGAAAGGATGTACGGCATACGCAATTCGGCGTCGGGGTCGCGCCGGACGCCGAGCGACCAGAAGTTGGGGACGATGTCGCAGATGGCGATCATCGCGTCGTACATGGCGACGTCCACGAACTGCCCGTGCCCCGTCTGCTCCCGCTGGCGCAGTGCGGCGAGCACGCCGATGACGCCGAACATCCCGGTGCCGGTGTCGCCCAGACCGCCCATGGGGTTGATGACGGGCGGCCGGCCCGGTGTGCGTGCGTGCTCGTAGATCCCGGACATGGCTTCCGCCACCCCGGCGTAGGCCGGCCAATGGGCGTACGGGGACTCGCCGTCGGCTCCGAAGCCGGTGATCGAGAGGTAGACGATTCCGGGATGGCGGCCGGAGACCGCGTCGTAGCCGAGGCCGAGGCGGTCCGCGCGCCCGGGGCCCAGGTTCTCGACCAGGACGTCGCACGACTCGGCGAGGTCGAGGACGAGGTCGCGGCCGCGTGCGTTCTTCAGGTCGACGGCGACGCTGCGTTTCCCGAGCCCGTAGCGCAGGAACGTGGCGCCGGCCGGCCGCCCGGACGCGTCCGTGACCGCGGGCTGCGAGGTGCGTCCGGACTCGCCGACGGGGGACTCGACCTTGATGACGTCCGCACCGAGGCGGGCGAGCATGAGCGTGGCGAAGGGGGCGGCCTGCATCTGTTCGAGAGCCAGGACGCGGATGCCGGCCAGCGGTGCCGGCGGATGGGCGCCGGGTGCAGGGGAGGCCATCGGGTGCTCCTCGTGGTCGGGGCCGAACGTCGCGTCCACGGTGACTCCTCGAAGGCAGGGCGAACTGCTGCTGGGAAACGCGTCACATATACAATATCAATTGTACGGTGAAGCGGTCGGTGTGCTGCAGCGGACGAGGAGGCCACGTGGGACTGCCGGACACGCGAAGCCCCGATGACCGAGGCGATGTACGCGTAGGGGAGGGAACCCTGTGACGAACGACAAGATCTACATCCACGAGTTCATCGACATCATCGGCCACAACCGCGCCAACTACATGCACCACATGACCGCCAACTGGAGCCCTGTCGCCCAGGACGAGCGGCACCAGCTCTGCTACGGCGTCTGGGGAGTCGTCGGCACCACCCGCGACTGGCCGTCCGTCGTCAACATCTGGGAGGAAGACGGCTTCGACGGCATGGCCGCGTCCTTCCGCCACGAGTTCAGCGGAGCCGCCCTCCAGGACCCCAAGCTGGCCAACTGGTGGGCCGAAGCCGCCAAGTTCCGCTCGCACGGCGAGGACCGGCTCCTCGTCCCCGCGCCGTGGACACGCACCATCGAGGAACTGTGCGCGGACGGAGTCCGCGGCGAGACGTACGCCCACGAGCAGATCCGCACCACGCCCGGCCAAGCACGCGAGTTGCTCGAACGCGTGGCGGAGGGCGGCGAGCCCCTGCTCTCCGAGTACGGCTGGGTGCTCGCGGGCGCGTGGGAGACCGCGATGACCGGTGACTCCGAGGTGTTCCTGCTGTGGGCGATCCCGACGTGGGAGCAGTGGGCGGAGGCGGAGAAGGCCGAACGCGCCGACACCAAACTGGCCCGCTGGCGCCGGGACTTCCACGGCAGGATCGGCTCCCTCCACCGCTTCCTGCTGGCGGACTCCGAACTCTCGCCGTTCCGGACCGGCCGGCAGCCGAGGCGCGAGGACCGCAAGACCGGCTGGACCGAGTGACCTTGACCGGTCGACGCCGTCCCGGCCACGGGCGCGCCGTCGGCCGGACTCTCCGCCCCGACGGGGGCTTTCGGAACCTGATCCACTGCTGGTAGGAGGAGACATGGGGTTGCTGGAAGGCAAAGTTGCCATTGTCACGGGCGCGGGTCACGGCATCGGCCAGGCCCACGCACTGGAACTGGCGAAGCAGGGCGCAAAGGTCGTGGTCAACGACCTGGGCGGATCGGTGCGCGGGGAAGGCCGCGGCAACGCCGCCGATGCCACGGTCGCGCTCATCCGGAAGAACGGCGGCACCGCGGTCCCGCACTACGGGGACGTCGCGGACCACGACGACGCGGGCGACATGGTCGCCACCGCCGTGGACGCCTTCGGCGGCCTGGACATCCTGGTCAACAACGCCGGGATCGTCCGCGACGCGGCCATCTGGAACATGCCGCGGTCGGACTTCGACGCCGTGCTGCGGGTGCACGTGGCCGGCACCTGGTCGCCGTGCCACCACGCCGCCGAGTACTGGCGTACCCGCGCGAAGAGCGGTCTCGCCAACAGGGCCAGCATCGTCAACACCACGTCCGGCGCGGGGCTCGGCGGCAACTTCGGGCAAAGCGGCTACGCGTCCGCCAAAGCGGCGATCGTCGGCCTCACCCTGACGCTGGCGTTGGAACTGCAGCGCTGCGGTGTCACGGTGAACGCCGTCGGACCGTCCGGTCTGACCCGCATCACGGCGACGATGCCGGGCGCCGGCGAGGTCATCGAGCCCGGCGGGGTCCCCGAGGACGGCTGGGACCCGATGGATCCGGCCAACAGTTCGCCGCTGGTCGCGTGGCTGGCGAGCGACGAGGCGCATTACGTCACCGGCCAGGTGATCCGGTCCATCGAGGACCGCATCATTCTGATGCAGGGCTGGCGGGAGAAGAAGACGATCACGGCCGGTGGCCGGCGTTGGGATGCCGCGGAACTCGGCGCCCGCATGGCCGTGGACGTGTTCGGCACCCGCGGCGGGGGCCTGTCGTTCGAGCCGGCCTGAACCACCGGCGAGGGCGAGGGCATGGCCGACGCCACGATCCGCGGACTCCTGTGAACCGAGAGGCTTTCATGCGCGACGTTGTGATCTGTGAACCGCTGCGTACTGCCGTCGGCGGGTACGGCGGTGTCTTCAAGGACGTGCCGGTGACCCGATTGGCCGCCACCGTGATCCGGGCCCTCGTGGCCAGGACGGGGATCGCACCCGAGGACGTGGACGACGTCATCCTCGGCCAGTGCTACCCCAACGGGGAGGCACCCGCACTCGGCCGGGTCGCCGCTCTGGACGCCGGTCTCCCGGTCGAGGTCGGCGGGTACCAGATCGACCGCCGCTGCGGCTCGGGACTCCAGGCCGTGCTCAACGCCGTGGCCCAGGTACGCGACGGCGGCAGCGACGCCGTGATCGCCGGCGGCGCGGAGTCCATGAGCCAGGCCGAGTTCTACACCACCGGCGTCCGCTGGGGCGCCCCCGGCGCCGGCACCATGCTGCACGACCGGCTGGCCCGCGGCCGGGTGACCGCGGGCGGCGAGCACTACCCGGTTCCGGGCGGGATGCTGGAGACCGCGGAGAACCTGCGCCGGGAGTACGGCATCGGGCGCGACGAACAGGACGAACTCGCGCTGCGCTCGCACGAACGCGCCGTCGCCGCCCAGCGGGACGGCCGCTTCGCCGAGGAGATCGTCCCGGTCACCGTCTCCGGGCGCGGCGGCGAGGCGGTCGTCTCCGCGGACGAGCACCCGCGTGCCGACACCTCCGCGGAGAAGCTCGCGAAGCTGCGCCCGGTGATGCGTCGCGAGGACCCCGAGGCGACCGTCACCGCGGGCAATGCCAGCGGGCAGAACGACGGCGCGTCGGTGTGCCTGGTGACCACGGCGGAGAACGCGGAACGGCTGGGCGCGCGCCCGCTCGTCCGGGTCGTTTCGTGGGCCTTGGCCGGCGTGCCGCCGCGCACGATGGGCATCGGTCCGGTGCCCGCGACCGCACGGGCCCTCGACCGGGCGGGGCTCACGCTCGCCGACATGGATCTCGTCGAGATCAACGAGGCGTTCGCCGCCCAGGTCCTCGCCTGCACGCGCGAGTGGAAATTCGGGCAGGCCGATTGGGAGCGCACCAACGTGAACGGATCGGGGATCTCCTTGGGGCACCCGGTGGGGGCCACCGGGTGCCGCATCCTCACGACCGTCGCCCGCGAACTGGACAGGCGTGAGCAGCGCTACGCGCTGGAGACGATGTGCATCGGCGGAGGGCAAGGCCTCGCCGTCGTGTTCGAACGCGTGTAAGCGCCGGTATGGGTGGCCCCTCGGCGGCGGTGTCCGACACCGCCGCCCGGGGCCACCTGTGGTGTTCGACGCGCATGGGTGTGCCTTACAGCAGCCGCCGGGCCCGCAGGAGGTCGACGACCTTGTCCGCCTGGGAGTGGAGCATGGCCGCCAACTCACGCTGGGCCGTGGCTCCGTCGCCGTCGGCGATGGCCGCCGTCACCACCCGCAGGCCGGCCTTCTGGATGTCCATCACACCCGGGACTTCCGCGAAGAAGTTGCCCGGAACCAGGTTGGTGGTGAGCAGCCGCGCCATCGCGGTGATGCGGCGCGAGCGCGCCATCACGAGGAGCCGCCGGAGGAATTCGGTACTCCAGTCGAGGTACTCGCCGGGATCCGTGGCCGCCTGGAGGCGGCGGTGGGCGGCCTCCAGGGCCTCGACCTCCTGGCGGGTCCCGCGTTCGGTGGCGCGGCGGGCCGTGTAGCCGTACAGCATGCCCAGGAGGTCGTAGTGGTCGCGCGTGGAGTTCTCGTCGAGTCCGTTGACGAAGGCGCCGCGGTGCGGCTCGCTCGTCACCCACCCTTCGCGGTCGAGGGCGATGACCGCCTCGCGCACGGGGACGCGGCTGACCCGCAAGTCGGCGGCGATCTCGTCCTGCGGTACGCGGTCGCCGGTACGCAGCCGGTTGTCGAAGATCAGGGTGCGGATGTACTGGGCGACTTGCTGCGCACTCGTGGGACGGGCGAGCCCTCCGAACCCCGCCTCGTGTTCGGAGCGCTTGTCCCCGCGGCGATCCGTGATGACGACCTCCAGGCTGTGCTCTGCCGGATGCTTCCTACTTGCCGAAGTTCGGTGCGCGCTTGTCGAGGAACGCCCTGACCGCCTCACGGTGGTCCGCGGTCCCGAAGGTGAGCGCCTCCATCGCCAGTGACGCGTCGAGGACGCGGTTGACCCGGTCGACCAGGTCGGCATTCGCCAGCCGCTTGTTGAACTGGATGGCGATGGCCGGGCCTCCGGCGATCCGCGCGGCGAGCTTCTCGGCCGCGGGCAGCAACTCCTCCCGCGGGTATACGTGATTGACGAGCCCGTACTGCCACGCCTCTTCGGCGGTCATCAGGTCGCCGGTCATCAGGAATTCCTTGCCCCGGTTGAGGCCCATCAGCAGGGGCCACAGGACGGTGCCCCCGTCGCCGGCGACGAGCCCGGCGTGTACGTGCGGGTCGCCGATGCGTGCCCCGTCGACCATGAGCGTGATGTCGCAGAACAGCGCGATGGTCGCCCCGAGTCCGAGCGCGTCGCCGTTGATGACGGCGATCATCGGCTGCGGAACGGCGAGTTGCGACTGGACCACGGCGACCGAGCCGTGCATCAGTTCGGGGAATCCGTCCTCGTACCCGGCGCCGTCCAGGTTCTCCTGCATCCCCGAGAAGTCGGCGCCCACACAGAACGCCTTCTCCCCGGCCCCGGTCACGACGACCGCGCGCACCTCCCGGTCGGCCGCGATGCGCCGGAACAGCGGGGCGATCTCGTCGTGCATCTCCGGATTGATCGCGTTGCGGCGCTCCGGGCGGTCGAAGGTGACCCAGAGGATGCCGTTGTCCCGCAGCTCGGTGCGGAAGTGGGTGAAGTCGTAGCGGTCGCCCATGATGCTCTTCCTGGTCGAAGGGTCACGTGGTGGTGTCAGCCTGTGGTGGAAGGCCCCAGCAGTGCGTCGGACAAGACCGAACGATGGAAGCGCGGTCCGCCCAGCATCGGCTCACTTGCCTTGATCCGGCGGTACCAGAGGTGCAGCGGGACGTCCGCGTGGATGCCCTCCCCGCCCGCGAGCTGGTGGGCCGCGGCACTGACGGCGCGGCAGCGCGGTGCGCACAACGCCTTCAGCACGGACGCGGTCGTTCCCAGCGGTTCGCCGGCCTCCACCAGCGCCGCCGCCGCGTACACGGCGTCCCGGCAGGCCGTCACGTCCGTGAGCATGTCCGCACAGCGGTGCTGGACCGACTGCAGCACGCCGAGGGGGAGGCCCCATTGGTGCCGCGTCTTCACATGCTCCACGGTGTGGCGCAGGGCGCCGTCCGCGGCACCGACCATGTCCGCGCACTGCACGATCAGCGTCCGGTCGACCGCGGATTGCACCAGGGGCCAGGCTTCGCCGGGGGCGCCCACGACGGCCGCGGCGGGGAGCCGGACGGCGTTCATGGCGATCTCGCACTGCCCGTCTCGGCCGAGCGTGGGGAGCAGGCGCGTCGACACTCCCACCGCGGCGGTGTCCACGGCGAAAAGCGTGTGCCCGTCGCCGGACCGTGCGAGCACCAGCAGGACGTCGGCGTCGGCGGCATGGGGCACGAAGCACACGGCACCGTCCAGGACCCACCCGTCCGCGTTCGGCCGGGCGACGAGGTGCGTGCCGTCCGGCGCGTAGCTTCCTTCGCGCCCGGTCAGGCCGGTGGCGTACCTGCGTTCCCCCGACACCAGCGGCGCCAAGTGCTCGCGATGTGCCCGGGCGTCGCCCGCGAAGAGCAGCGCGAAACCGCCGAGGACGAAGCCGTTGAGCAGCGGTGTCGGCATCGCGGCCGCCCCCAGGCGTTCGGCCGCCCGGACCAGCACGCCGAAGTCGGACCGGCGGTCCGGACTCGGGAACCAGCCCCGGCCGAGGGCAGTGCGCCACCACGCGGTGTCGTATCCGGGGGCGACGCCGGCGAGGGCCTCGGCCGCCGCGGGGTCGGGCCAATCACGGAGCGATTCCTCGAAGCCCGGCGGCAGCGGCGGCGGGGACACCGGCGGCAGCGGCCGTACGGACGTCATTTCCGCCTCGCTGTCGGAAGGCCCAGGCCCGCCTGCGCGATCGTGTCACGCTGCAGCTCGTTCGCTCCGGCGCCGATGGTGCCGTGCACCCGTTCCAGGTATTCCCAGGCGAACCGTCCGCCGGCGGCGGCCGGCGCCGGTTCGGGAGCGAAGAGCGGTGCGTGGATCATGCCCTGATGCCCCGCGGCCTCGGTGGCCTCCTGGGCGATGCGCTGCAGCAGCTCGGTGGCGAAGACCTTGGCCATCGACGCCTGGGCGACGGCATCGCTGCTCCCGCGGTCCGCGGAGAGCGCCCGGCAGGCCAGGCGCACGCCCGCAGTGAAGTCCACCTCCAAGGCCGCGAAAGCGTCGCGAGAGACCGGGTCCCCGCCGCCGGTTTCGCGCAGGTGGCGCCGGAGTCCGTCCAAGGCGTGCCGGGCGAAGCCGAGGTGGAACATGCCCGACCGCTCGGCCCGCAGAGCGGCCGCCAGTTGCCGCCATGCGCGGCCGGGCTCCCCGAGGACGGCGCCGGGCGGCAGCCGGACCGCGTCGAAGTGGACCTCGTCGAGCGTCCAGCCGTTCATCGTCGGCCGCCTGACGACGCGCACGCCGGGTGCGGCCATGTCCACCAGGAACATCGTCATCGCGGCGGACCCCAGCGGCCCGGTACGAGCCACCGTGCAGCACCAGTCCGCCTTGTGCGCCCCGGTGACCAGGGTTTTGACGCCCGACAACACATAGCCGCCGCCCTCTTCGACCGCGGTGGCGGACAAGGCACGCAGATCGCTCCCGGCCTCGCGTTCGCTGTAGGCGACGCACATGGTCAGCTCTCCGCCCGTCATCCGCGGCAGGAAGAACGCGTGCTGCTCCTCGTTCGCGAACGCGGCGACCGAGAATCCGGCGAGCGTGACGGCCGTGTCGACGAGCGGAGCATCGTGCGCCGCGACCGCGAAGTCGAAGGCCGCACGCAGCCAAGGACCCGCCGGAACCTCGTCGGGCAGCCCGATGCCCAGCATGCCGCGCGTGCCCGCGGTGCCAAGGACGCGGCGCTCGAACGGCTCGTCGAGCCCCGTCAGGTCCGCCGGATCGGCGTGCTCGCCGGCCTCCGCCATCACGGCGGCGAGGAACTCGTCCAGTTCCTCGGCGAACACCTCGACGGCATGTCGTGCGTACCCCGGCTGACCCTCGTCGACCGTCATTCCCGCCACCTCCTGGCATGGCCAGGGCGTGAGGGGTGTGGAGATCCACCAGACACGCCCTTGGCCGGTCGAACCGATTTACGACCCCGAGAAGTCGGCGCGGCGGCCCTCCAAAAGCGACGCAACTCCTTCGACACGGTCGCGGGTCTGGGACAACATGGCGATCGCGGCACGTTCTTCGGCGAAGGCGGTGGCCATGTCGCAGACCGACGAGCGCCGGTACAACCGGCGCGCTTGTCCGACGCTCAGCGTCGGGCCCGCGGCGAGCCGCGCGGCGAGGTCGTCGGCGACCGTCTCGACCGACTCCGCCGGCACGAGCCGGTTCACCGCGCCCCAGCGGTACAGGTCGGACGACGTCACGGTGTCGCCCAGCAGCGCGATCTCGTTGAGGGCATGGAACGGCAGCACGCGCGGCAGGAAGAACGGGTCGCCGGCGTGGGGCGCCATGCCGCGGCGCAGGAATGCGTGCGTCCATCGACCGTCCTCCGCGGCGACGACCAGATCGGCCAGCAGCGCGAGCATCCAGCCGATGCCCGCGACGCGTCCGCGCACTGCGGAGACGACGGGGGTCTCCAGCTCCCAGAGGGTCTTGAAGAGTTCCTGGTACGGGACCAGCGGCTGCCGGTACTCCAGCGGCGTGGCCGGTGCGCCGGCCGCGCTCGACGCGAGATCGGCGCCCAGACAGAAGTCCCGTGCGGAGCCGGCGAGGACGACGCACCGGACGGACGGATCGCGGTCCGCACCGGTCAGGGAGTTCTGCAGGGCCTCCAGCAGCTCTTCGTCGATCATGTTGCGCGACCCCGGCCGGTTGAGCCGGAGCCGCAGGACCGCGCCGGCGCGCTCGGCCCGAAGGACCCGGTCGCGCGATGCGTCGACCGGCGGCGGTTCCTCGACAGATGTGCCCACTTCGCCTCCCGGAGACAAGTGCCCGCGGATTGTATACTTTATAAGAGTAGAGTAAGCAAGTGGCGTCGAGCCGTGGCGGATCCGCCTGCCGCAACCTGTTTGACGCGACCCTCCACCTGATATTTTATCAAATATGAAGAACTCAACGCGGCGGTCGGAACCGACCGGTCCCGAGGAGTGGACGGGTGGTCACGCGCTCGCCCGCCAGCTCGTCGCCGAGGGAGTCGACACGGTCTTCGGCCTTCCCGGCGACCAACTCATGGCAGCCCTCGATGCGTTCGTGGACGCTCCCGAGCTGCGCTACATCGTCACCCGGCACGAGCAGGCCACCACCTACATGGCCGACGGCTACGCCCGCGCCTCGGGCCGCCCCGGCGTCGCCATGGTGGTGCCCGGCGTCGGCGTCTACAACGCCGCGACCGGGCTGGCCACGGCATACGCATGCTCGTCGCCGGTGCTGCTGATCGCCGGGCAGGTCAGCCGCCACGGCATCGGCAAGGACCTCGGGCTGCTCCACGACGTGCACGACCAACTGGACGTCGTGCGCCCCATCACCAAGTGGGCCGAACGCCTCCTGCATCCCGAGGACATCGCCCCCGGCGTCAACCGGGCTTTCGCCGAGATGTGCGCCGGACGGCCGCGGCCGGTGGAAATCGAGATCCCGCCGGAGGCGTTCGCCGAGACCACCGCCGCGACGACCCTGGCTCCCGTGCGGGCATCCGGCAGGGCCGCCGCCGCGGCGCAGCTCGAACAGGCCGCCGCTGTGCTGTCCCAAGCCGCCGCCCCGCTCGTCGTGGCCGGGGGCGGTGCCGTACTCGGCGACGCCTCCACCGCCCTGACCCGAATCGCCGAACTGCTCCAGGCCCCGGTGGTCACGACCCGCGAAGGCAAGGGGGCCGTCGACGACCGGCACCCGCTGTCGGTCGGGACCGCGTGGGTGAATCCGCGGATGAGGCCGGTCATCGCCACCGCCGACGTCGTCCTGGCGGTCGGCACCCGCTTTCAGGGCATCGCGCTGACACCCGGCCAGAAGCTGGTCCACATCGATGTGGACCCGGAGCAGATCGGCCGCAACCACCCCGCGGACGTCGCCGTGGTCGGCGACGCGGCGCTGTCCCTCGATGCTCTGGCAGCTCTGCTGACCGGCCCGCCCCGGGCCTCGCGCGCCGAGGAGGCCCGGACGATGCGGTCCGACGCCGAGCGGCAGCTGGCGGCGATCGGGCCCCAGTGGGAGATGGTGCGGGCGCTGCGGCAGGGCATCCCCGAGGACGGCATCCTTGTGTGCGACACGACGTCGGTCGCCTACATGTGCCACATGGGCTATCCGGTGTACGCGCCGCGCACCTACTTCTCCACCTCGTACATGGGCACGCTCGGCTTCGGATATCCGGCGGCCCTGGGCGTCAAGGTCGCGCGGCCCGACGCCCCGGTCGTCACGGTGACCGGCGACGGCGGCTTCCTCTTCGCATCCAACGAACTGGCCACCGCCGTGCAGCACGGGATCCACACCGTGACCGTCGTCTTCGACGACGGCGCCTACGGCAACTCGAACCGCGACCAGCGCGACCGCTTCGGCGGCCGCGAGTACGGCACGGTCCTGCACAACCCGGACTGGGTGGCGCTCGCCAAGGCGTTCGGCGCCGACGGCGTCCAGGTCGACGACATCGCCAAACTCCCCGCCGTCCTCGCGGACGCGTGCGCGGCCGACCGCTCCACCGTCATCGCCGTGCCCATGCAGCGTCTTCCGTCGCCCTTCTGAGCGTCCGTCGTCCCACCGCACGCCCGACCCGTACGTCCCTATGGAGCCTTATGACTGCCCACAAGGTCGACCATGCGTTGCACAGGCGGTTCGCGGCGGAGTACCTGCCGGAGATGTCGATCCTCATAGGCGAGGAGAACATCCCCAAGGGCACGGACGGGGAACATGCCCATGTCAACGCGGCGACCGGGCGCGTCCAGGCCGCGGTTCCGCTGGCCGGTGCCGACCAAGTCGACCGTGCGGTCGCGGCCGCCCGCAAGGCGTACCCGGCGTGGCGCGCCTGGCGCCCGGACGAGCGCCGCAACGCGTTGCTGCGCCTGGGCGCACTGATCCGGGGCCGGGCGGCCGAAATCGCGCGGCTGCTCACCCTGGAATGCGGCACGCCCATTTCCGGTGCCGCGGCCATGCCGGGGCGGGCCGCGGATTACGTGGAGTACTACGCGGGGCTCGCGGACAAGACCGAGGGCCGGGTCGTCCCGATCTTCCCCGAGCGCGCGTTCGACTACACGGTTCCGGAGCCCTACGGCGTCATCGGGGTGATCTCCACCTGGAACGGCGGCATTTCGTCGGTGGCCCGCAAGGCCGGCGCGGCCCTCGCGGCCGGCAACACCGTGGTCGTGAAGCCCATGGAGCTGGCGCCGTTCTCGACCCTGGTGTTCGGACAGCTCGCGCTGGAAGCGGGCATCCCCCCGGGCGTGGTGAACGTGGTCCCCGGCGGCGCGACGGCGGGGGAGGCGCTGGTCGCCCACCCGGGCGTGGACAAGATCAGCTTCACCGGCGGGGCGGACGCGGCCCGGAAGATCCTCGTGGGCGCGGCCCGGAACATCACCCCCGTCGTCCTCGAACTCGGCGGCAAGTCCGGCAACATCGTCTTCCCCGACGCCGACCTGGACGCGGCCGGGCCGTTCGCCGGGGCCGCCTGCATGCGCAACAGCGGACAGGGCTGCGTCATGCCGACGCGGCTCATCGTCCACGCGGACATCCACGACGAGATCGTGGAGCGTGCCGTCCGGACGGTGCGGGAGATGCCGATCGGCGATCCGCTGGACGAGCGGACCCTGATCGGGCCGGTCGTCAGCGCGGCGCACGCCGACCGCGTCATGGGCATGATCGCGCGGGCCGCGGACGGCCGGTCCGGGGACCTCCTCCTCGGCGGAGGCCGCGCCGGCGACCCTCTGGGGGAGGGGCACTTCGTCGAACCGGCGGTCTTGGACCGCGTACCGCCCGACGCCCCCATCGCCCAAGAGGAAGTCTTCGGCCCGGTGCTCTCGATCATGGCCTTCTCCGACGAGGACGAGGCCGTCGCGCTCGCCAACGGGACCCGCTACGGGCTCGCGGGCTATGTCCACACCCGCGACCTGCAACGGGCGCACCGGGTCGCGGCCGCACTCGACGCCGGATACGTGTCGCTCAACGGCTTCGCCGCTTTGCCCGCCTCCGCCCCGTTCGGCGGTTTCGGGCTCAGCGGCTATGGCAAGGAGGGCGGGCGGGAAGGGCTGGGCGAGTTCCTGCGATCGAAGAACGTCTATCTGCCCCTCGCCTGAATCCGCGTTCGCCATCCGTGCCGGCCGTGGCCGGCGAATCCGACAGTGCTTCTGCCCAGTTGAGGAGACCCGCGTTGTCCGATCGCCAGCACGCACCAACACCCGCCCAGGGCCCGATGCTGCCGGACCGCCGCCTGCTGGCGCCCAACGCGCTGCGCCATTGGGCCGCCGAGACCCCTGACGCAGCGTTCCTCGAACATGTGGACGGCCGCCGGCTGAGCTATCGCGACACGCTTGCCGAGGCCTCTCGCTGGGCCGCGGCGTTGCGGGCGCTCGACGTGGCCCCGGGCGAGCGGGTCGCGTACCTGGTCGCCGACCCGCTGGACAGCGCGCTCGTCTGGCTGGGAACGGGCCTGGCCGGCAACGTGGCCGTGCCGGTCAACAGCGCCTACTTCGGCCGCATGCTCACCCATGTCCTCGGCAATTCGGACGCGGTCGCGGTGGTCGTCTCCGCGGAGTTCCTCGACCGGGTGACCGAGGAGGCCGATCGTCTCCCGGATCTCCGGAGCGTCATCGTCGTCGGCGACTTCGACCCCGCCGCCAACCCCGGCGCCATCTCTTCCGCCGCCGTCCTCGCATCGGCGCCGGAAGCAGCGGAGTTCCCGGTCGCCGAGCCGTACGAGACCGCCGCAATCCTGTACACGTCCGGCACGACAGGTCTTTCCAAGGGCGTGATCACCCCGTGGGCTGCCATGCACGGCTACTGGTCGTGGGTGCCGGACGACACCCTCGCCACCGGCGAGGCCATGTACTGCCCGATGGCCCTCTTCCACATCTCCGGCCTGGGGTCGCTGCACTACACGCTGTCCCGCGGCGGGCGCTTCCTCACCCGCGACAAGTTCAGCGGAACCGCCTTCTGGGACGACGTCCGGGCCGGAGGCGCCGTCGCCGCCGGACTGGTCGGTCCCATGACGGCGCTCCTGAACTCCCTGCCCGCGAAGCCGGACGACGCCGACAACCCGCTGCGCGGCGTCATCCTGGGGCCGATGATCGCCGAAATGGCGGCGTTCGAGGACCGCTTCGGGGTGCGGGTGGCGACGTCCTACGGTATGACCGAGGTTCCCCCGCTGGTGGTCACCGGCTGGGACCACGGCCCCTGGCAGACCAGCGGGCGTGTCCGGAGCGGCTATCCCTGGGCCGAAGTCCGCGTCGTCGACGAGCACGACGTGCCGGTGCCGAGCGGCGAGACCGGCGAACTCGTCGTCCGTGCCGGGGCACCCTGGGCGCTGAACGCGGGCTACCACAAGATGCCCGAGGACACCGCACGGGCGTGGCGCAACGGGTGGTTCCACACCGGCGACGCGTTCCGCCAGGACGAGGACGGGCGGTTCTCCTTCGTCGACCGCGTCAAAGACGCGATCCGGCGCCGCGGCGAGAACATCTCGTCGTTCGAGGTCGAGTCCTTCGTCCTGGACCACCCGACGGTCCGCGAGTGCGCCGCGTTCGCGGTGCCCGGCGCCTTGGGCGGCGACGAGGTGATGGTCGCGGTGGTCGCCGCGGACGGGGAGAAGATCGAACCGGCCGACCTGGCGGCCTACCTCACCGACCACATGCCCGGCTACATGGTGCCCCGCTACATCGACGTGGTCGACGAACTCCCGCGCAACACCACGTCGTTGCGGCTCCGGAAGCACGTGCTTCGGGACCGCGGCGTCACCGCCGCAACCTGGGACCGGGAGCAGACGCGATGAGCAACAGCCGACGGAAGGACGAGATCGACGTGGTGGAGCCGAAACCCCGGAACACCGTCCCGGCGGAGAACCTCCGGAGGGTCCTCGGCGGGGTGCTGGAAGCCCTGGGCGCATCGCCGCGGGACGCGGCCACGGTGGCCGAACTCCTCGTCGAGGCGGACCTGCGCGGCGTGGACTCGCACGGCGCCCACCTGCTCGGCCTGTACGTGGCCCGCGTCCGCGCCGGCCACATCGACCCCGCCGCGCAGCCGAAGCTCGTCGACGACGGAGGTACGACGCTCCTGCTCGACGGCGGACTCGGCTTCGGGCAGATCGCGGGCCTCGAAGCCGTGCGCCTGCTCGTCGAACGCGGGCGGGAGCACGGGGTGGCGGCCGTGGCCGTCCGCGAAAGCACTCATCTCGGCGCCCTCGCCGCCTACACCGAGCGGGTGGCACGGGCGGGACTGATCTGCCTGTGCTTCCAGAACGGGCCGACCATCGTGCCGCCGTTCGGCGGGGTCACCCAGCTCTTCTCCACCAACCCGCTGTCCTACGCCGTACCGGCGGCCGCAAAGCCGCCGATCGTGTACGACATCGCCACGACCACCGTCGCGGGCAACAAACTCCTCTTGGCGAAGAAGCGCGGCGACCCGTCGATCCCCGACGGGTGGGCCAACGACGAGCGCGGACGCCCGACCAACGCCCCGGCCGAGGCATCGGTGCACCACCTGCAGTGGTTCGGCGGCCACAAAGGCTTCGGGCTCGCCTTCCTGGTGGAGCTGATGGCGGGGGTCCTCACCGGCAGTGGCTTCGGGCGCACCGAGCACACCGCTTCTCCGGCACACGGACGCGACCGCGTCGCCAAGGGTTTCGTGTTCCTGGCAATCGACCCCTCCCGGTTCCTGCCCGGCGGCGACTTCGGAGCGCGGGTCGACATGCTCGTCGACGACGTCGTCGGCTCGCAGCCGGCCGACGGCGTCGACCGGGTCCTCGTGCCCGGTCAGCTCGAACACGAACGCCGGGCCGTCCGCGAGGCCGAAGGCATTCCGCTGTCCGCGGCGTTGCGCGAGGAGATCAACCGCTACGCCGCCGAACTCGCGGTACCCGGGCTCGGCTGAGACCTCGAGGAATTCGACGGCGGAGGGGATGGGAGAGGAACCATGGCAACTCACGCGACCGGGTCCGCACCCGCGTCGGAGCTGCACGCGGAACGCCTTTCGTCGGCGCTGGGCGCGTTGGTGACGGGCGTCGACCTTGCGACCGACACGAGCGACGCAACCGTGGAGCGGCTTCAGGAGCTGTTCCTGGAGCACCAAGTGCTGTGCATACGAGGGCAGCAGGCGATGACGTCCGGACAGCAACTGGACTTCGCGGCACGATGGGGCGAGATCTCGGTGCACCCCTACGTGCCGAGCATCGACGGCTACCCGGGGCTGATGAAGATCTACGACCCGAACCCGGTGACCCAGCGCTGGCACGCCGACACGACGCACGCCGCGGCGCCGCCCGCGCTGAGCATGCTGCTCGCCCGCATCCTGCCGCCGATCGGCGGGGACACCATGTGGGCGGACGCCTACGCGGCATACGAGGGACTCTCGCCGGGGCTCCGGCACACCCTCGACGGGCTGCGCGCGGTGCACCGCGGCACCGAACTGGCCGGGGAAGCCGGGCTGGACCGCGACGCGGTCACCCAGACGCACCCGGTCGTCCGCACCCACCCCGTGACCGGCCGCAAGGCGCTGTTCGTGAACGGCGACTACACCTCGCACTTCGAGGGGTGGACGGCCGAGGAGAGCGCGCCCCTGCTGGCCTACCTGTACGCCCAGGTCGCCCGGCCCGAGCTGGTCTACCGGCACCGTTGGCAGGTCGGCGACCTGGTGATCTGGGACAACCGCTGCACCCAGCATGCGGTGGTCGGCGACACCGGCGGGGCGGAGCGCGTCCTGCACCGCGTCACCATCGCGGGCGACCGCCCGCGATGACCATCGGGCGGGCCCGCACCGCCGTGAAGGAGGGGTCGTGAACCGAATACCGCCGATCGTCGACGTCGACGCACACGTGGTCGAGCCGCCCGACGTCTGGTCGTCCCGGCTGCCCGCCAAGTACCGCGAGACCGGGCCCAGGGTGGTGCATCTGCCGGCCGGGACGCCCAAGCTGGACGGTGGCGGCTACATCGAGGAGCCGGGCACCGAAGGACCGGACGTGGCCTGGTGGTTCTACGAGGACCACAAGTACTCGGTGAAGCGCCTGATCGCCGCCGCCGGATACCCGGCGGACGAGATCACCATGGCGGGAGTCACGTACGACCAGATGCGTCCCGGATGCTGGCAGCCCGCGGCGCGTCTGGCCGACATGGACCTCAACGGCGTCGAGGCGCAGTTGAGCTACCCGAACTACCCGCGGTTCTGCGGCCAGATCTTCCTCCGGGGGAAGGACCGCGAACTCGCGCTCCTCGGCGTGCGGGCCTACAACGACTGGATGGTCGAGGAGTGGTGCGGCAGCAGCGGCGGCCGGTTGATCCCGCTCTGCCTCGTGCCGCTGTGGGACGCGGAGCTCGCGGCCGCGGAGGTCCGGCGCAACGCGGCCCGCGGAGTGCGTGCGGTGGCGTTCTCGGAACTTCCCACGTACCTCGGACTGCCGAGCATCCACTCCGGCTACTGGGACCCGTTCTTCGCCGCGTGTGCGGAAACCGGCACGGTCGTGTGCATGCACATCGGCTCGGGGACCAAGACGCCGCAGGCCTCCCCGGACGCGCCCGACGCGGTGGCCGCCACGATCATCTTCGGCAACTCGGTGGCCAGCATGGCCGACATGCTCTTCTCCGGCGTGCCGCACCGGTTCCCGGATCTGAAACTGCTGTACGCCGAGGCGCAGATCGGATGGATCCCGTACCTGCTCGAACGTATCGACGACGTGTGGGAGACGCACCGGGGCTGGAGCAACGGACAGGCGGCGTGCCCGGAGCCGCCGTCGACGTACTACTACCGGCAGATGTACTCGTGCTTCTTCAAGGACTCCGTGGGCACCGAGCTGCTGCACCGTGTGGGGGTCGACAACGTCATGTTCGAGACCGACTACCCGCACCAGGACGGCACGTGGCCGCACTCGGTCAAGGCCGCGGAGGACCAGTTCGGGCACTTGGACGCGGACGTCGTCCGCAAGATCGCCCGGGGCAACGCGATCCGGGTCTTCGGGCTGCCGCTGACCCCGTGACGTGACCGATTCCGCGGGGCGGGCGTCCTTCAGGATGCCCGCTCACGGCGTGTTTTCCGCGGCCGGGAGATCAGGCCAGAAGGTCGCGCGAACGCAGCAGGCTGACGACGTTGTTCGCCTGGGTGCGGAGCATCCCGGCCAGCTCGGCCTCCGCGGCCGCCCCGTCCCGGGCCACGACGGCCTTCGTGACCACGCGCAGGCTGCGCTTCTGGACGCGCATCACTCCGGGCACTTCCTCGAAGAAGTTGCCCGGCACCAGGTTCGTCGTGAAGACGCGCACCATGGCGGAGATCCGCCGGGACTGCGCCATCGCCACGATCTGGCGGAGGTAGGCGTTGTTCCGCTGGAAGAACTCGCCCGGATTCTCGGCGGCCTGCAGCGTGCGGTGGATCGAGCGCAGCGATTCGAACGATTCGTCGGTGCCGCGCTCCGCCGCGCGGCGCGCCGCGAAGCCGTAGAGCAGGCCGAGCATCTCGTAGTGGTCCCGCGTGGAGTTCTCGTCGAGCCCGTTCACGAACGCGCCGCGGTGCGGCTCGAGGGTCACCCAGCCTTCGCGGTCGAGCGCGATGACGGCCTCGCGGACCGGCACGCGGCTGACCCGCAGATCCGCCGCGATCTCGTCCTGGGGGAGCCGGTCGCCGGTCTTCAACGTCTTGTCGAAGATCATGTGCCGGATGTACTCGGTCACCTGCTGTGCGCTGGTGGGACGCGACAGGCCTTCGGGCCCAACGACAAGGGAGTCGGCCCCGAGAGCGATGCGGTCGACTTGCTTGGCGATGCTGGCCTCCCCGGCACGTCGGCACCCGATGCCGATTCCTGAACAAAGTATATGTGCTGGAAATCAGGCGTCCGGCGGCTCGGCCTGTTGTGCTGCGGCGATATCGCACCGGGGGTGATGGGTCGTCAGCCGATGACGGCGACGGGAGCGTCCCAGGCGTTGCGGTCGACGGTCACCGTGGCGCCGCCGTAGGTCTCCCGTGAGTTGACCTGGTACTGGTGGGCTCGGCGGTGGCCGGTGAACAGGCCTTGGGCATAGGGGAAGCTGCCGGTGGTGTCCGCGGCGCCGTCGTACTTGGCGTACCAGAGTGCGTCCGGCATGTCGGCGGCCCCCTGCGCGGTCGCCTTGGCGATGTCCGCGGCGCTGGAGGAGGCGAAGCCGTAGAAGCCCGGCCGGTACGAGCGGGCTTTGACCGCGCGGTTGAAGGACTGGGTGTAGGCGAGCACCGCGGCGGCGCAGGAGGAATCGGCGGTGTTGTACGCCTCCATGTCCAGGTAGAGGGTGCTGCCCGGGCGCATGCCCAGGGCCGAGGCCTTGGAGACTGCGTCGGCGCCGTCCGCGGTGCCGAGGGACACGGCGGTGGCGGCGGTGATCTTCTCGGGGCTGGAACCGGTCTGGCACGGCGGTTGCGCGCCGACGTACAGCGGGATCAGCTTCCAACCGGAGCTGCTGACCGCGCCGGCCCAGGCGGCGGTCAGCTGCGGCTGGGCGCAGCCGCGGTTCTTGCCGCCGACGTAGACGGCGATGGCGCCGTAGGGGGAAGTGCTGCGCCACGCGTTCATGGTGGCGAGCGGGGGCGCGGTGCAGGTGTCGAATGCCAGGCCGGTGAACACGTTCCCGTTCGAGGTGCCTGCGGGCGCGCCGCCGGGTGCTTCCGGGGCCTTGGGGGCTCCCGGCGCGGCTGACGACGGAGCGGAAGCGGCGGGCGACCCGGCGGCCGACGCCGAAGGCGACGTGGAAGGCGAGCCGGACGGCGACGGGGATGCGGACACCGTGGCCGATGACGAAGGGGCTCCGGACTCCGACGGCTGAGCGGCCGACGACGCTGCCCCGCCCGCACCCGCCGGCGCACCCGCACCCGCAGGCGCCGCACCGGACGCGTCGTCCGCCGGCTTCGCGCACGAGCTGAGCGCGAGCCCGCCCACGAGGATCAGGCAGGCTGCGGACAGCGCGGCACTGCGCGGAGCTTTGACGGGGCCGTTGGTCACGTGTTCCTCACCGGGAAGTTCTACGGAAGCGGAGAGCGAGCACGGGTATGCATATCACCTGTTGATCTTGTCGCTTCAGTTGCCTCAACTGCCTCGGTCGGCAGGGGAAGGCTTGGCGCTCGGCCGGATCCGATCTCCGACATGACCGCCGAAGGCTTGGCCCGCGGTGCATTCGAACGAGCCGAACCCGGTGGCGGGGTTCCTGTGCATGTGTGCGCACGGACTGCTTCCCCGCCCGGTGTTCGCATTCAGTGCGCGAGGCCGCTGATGGCGTCGCCGACGTACTTGGCGCCGAGGACGATCAGCAAGGTGGTCATGATGGCGGCGTTGTGCCGCGTCATCCACGTCTTCCATCCGGCGAGCACGTGAGCGGATCGGTCGCCGCCGAGGAGGTAGACGCCGAGGGGAGCGAGTGTGCACAGCGAGGCGATGAGCACCATGAGGACGGCGGCGACGGTCATGCTCCCGGCCGAGGCGCCGCTGCTCGCGATCGACACGGCGCCGCCGACGGCGAGGACGAGGTTCTTGGGGTTGGCGACGGCCAGGGCCGCGGCGAGTCCGGCGGCCTTGAGGGGAGTGAACCGGTCGATGGCGTTCATCCACCCGGGTGGCGCGGGTTCGCTGTCGTCGTCCGGCCGGTCGCGCCACTGCTTCACGCCGAGCAGCAGGAACAGCAGGCCGAGCGCGAGCTTGAGCCACAGCGTCCAGGTGGCGGGGCCGCCGTCCGAGGCGTCGGCGCCGGAGCCGACGAGGATCACCACGGTGACCAGAAGGGCCAACGAGGCCACCCAGCTCAGGGTGAACGCGATGCCGTTCGTGCGGCCGCGCGCTGTGGCGAGCATCAGCACGACGGCGATCAGGGGGAGAGGGCTGATCGCGATGCCTACCGCCGAGGCCAGCATCTGGCCGATGGCGTCACCCACGGCGAGGCGAGCGACGGGTACGGGTTGTCGGTGACCAGTAGCGAGCGGGTCTGGTGTCGTCGTCGGGCAGCCCGTCGAAGAACACCGGATCGCCCAACGGCGTGGACACCGACTCCGGCATGGGGATCGCCCGCAGCGTCGATTCCGGGATACCCGGGTCCAGTGCGTCCGACATGGTCAAGCACTCCGATCCGTCGATGCGCGTCCGCCCGGACGTCGTCCGCAGGGGCAAAGCGCCTTCGGGCGCGACGGCCGCCCGAGTTCCCGTCGGGAAGCAGGCGGCCGGCCTTCACCACTATTGGACAAAATTGAACAATTCGCACATCAAGGCGCATCAAGCGGCCATCCGGGGGTTCGGCCCGAGGTGGGCGGCGCACTCGCCGCGGTGGTCGCCGACGGCCACGGCGCCCTTGAGTCCGCACGGGGTCTGTGCTTGCCTTCTGATGATCTTGTCACCCAGGGTCACACGTCGTGCTGCTTCGGCTGCGCGAACCGGCCACGCCGAACTCGAGGTGTCCTCGCATGTCGCAGTCGCTTCCCCGTCCGCAGTTGTCCATGGGCCTGACCACGTTCGCCGCGGCGGATCCGGGCGGTTGGGAGCGGCTGTTCGACCACGCGCGCCTGTTCGACCGCGCGGGCGTGGACCGGCTCGTCGTGTCCGACCACGTCGCCTTCGGCGAGAACCTCGAGGCGTACGGCCGACCGGAGACCGGCGGCGTCCAAGGCGGCAAGCAGCCCACCGGACCGGACGGGTTGTGGCTCGAGCCGCTGACCGTCCTCACCGCGGTCGGCGCGGTGACGTCGCGCGTCCGCTTGGGCACGAACATCCTGCAGGCGGCGCTGCGCCGCCCGGCGGTCCTGGCCAAGACGGCGTCGACGCTGGATGTGTTGTCCGGCGGGCGCCTCGACCTCGGCGTCGGTGTCGGCTGGCAGCGCGAGGAGTACGAGGCGGCCGGTCTGTCGTTCGAGGGCCGCGGGCGTCTGCTCGACCAGACCCTGGAGGTGCTGCGGACGTTGTGGCGCGAGCAGCGGGCGTCCTACGACGGTGACGGACTGCGGTTCGAGAACATCCACCAGATGCCCAAGCCCGTGCAGCCGGGGGGAGTGCCGATCTGGGTCAGCGGCACGGTCAACCGCAACGTCGCGCGGCGCCTCGCCCGGTTCGGCAGCGGCTGGATTCCGTGGGGCCCCGCCGCCGCCGACCCGCGGGCGGGCATCGCGGCGATGCGCGAAGCCGTCGCCGCCGAGGGCCGGACCGAGTGGGACATCCAGGTCGTCGGCACCTTGCGGGCAGCACGGAACGACAACGGCGAACCGGACGTCAAGGCCACGCTGGAGCGGGTGCCGGACCTGGTCGAGGCGGGCGTCACCGACGTGCGCGTCACGTGGCCCATCCCCGACGACATCGACGCCGCCGAAGAGAGCGTGACGGCACTCGTCCAAGGCTTCCGCGCCATCACGCGGTGACGACGGTCAGGCGTCGGCCCCGGGCGGTTCCGGGCGGGTGATCGAGCGAGGAACGAGACCGAGGCCGCGGACGTGCTCCGCGATCTCGCCCAGGGAGGGTGCCCCGGACATCCGTCGCTCCGACGGCGCCGCGGACGAGTTCCTCCAGCACCGCGGCCCGGGCCGGTCTGCCGGAGAGGAACGGATGGTTCGTGAGGACGAAGCAGCCGCCGGCGGCCCGCAGCGCCTCGAACTCGTCCGACCGCATCTCCAGTGCCTTGCGCGGGCTCTCGATCAAGCCGCTGCCGGACAGGTCGTGGATGTAGCAGTACTGCTCCCAGTCATCGAAGCCCGAAGGGTCGGGATCTCCACGAGAGATCCCGACCCTTCGGGCCCGCGCCCGTCGACCGCGAGCTCGTAGGGCGCCCTCGTCGACCGCGTGATCGGCCCGGTCATCGCGTACGACCGCGAGCACGGCACCGAACTGGTCCGAACCCTGTCCGTGTACCTGCGGCAGCGCCGCTCCTGGCAGCGCACGTCCGACGCGCTGAAGGTGCACAAGCAGACCGTCGTCTACCGCATGCAGCGCGTGGAACAACTCACCGGCCTCACCCTCGCCGAGACCGCACACCTGGCCGAACTGTGGACGGCTGTCCAGGCGTACGACATCCTCCGCGAGATCGGCCCACAGGACTGAAAGCGGGCCGCCGACCTCGTCGCCGGCGCGTGGTGGGCGCGGGGTGTTCGAGGGCGCCGTCCGCCGCTGACCACGCGGCCGGGACGGGTCTGGGCCGCAGGCGGTTCGACCGTTGGATCGACAAGGCAATCGGCCTCCCCGTCTCCGGGACGGTCACCGGCTGGACCGGGCCCGCACGCGAACTGCAAGCCCCGCACGACACCGTTGCCTACCTTGCCCCGCATGTCCCCTGCTGCGACCCGACCGGCGACACGCACCGGCGGCGGCTGCGCCTGGACTTGGCGGACCGTCACGGGAATGGCGTTGATGTAGACGGCGGCTCGATGCGACTCGGCGGGCGCCCCCTCGGTATTGACGGCTAAGGCCATTAGCTTTACGCTCGACACCATCAAGCTAATGATCTTAGCCAAACAGCTTTTGTGGTGAGCCGCGGTGATCGCTTCGCCCACCGCATCCGCACATAGCCAGAGGAGTTCCTCGTGACCGCCATTGCCGCCCCTCGTTCGGCCGCTGTCTCGTTCCGCCACCGCGGCGCCGCCGGAGGCTACCTGCACGCCGGGGCGTGGGCCGCAGGGCTTTCGATCGGCTGGGGCGTCCTGCCCGAAGCCGGAGACGGCACCTCCGACATCGCCGCGAAGTACGCGGCACACCAGGGCGCGGCCATCGCACAATCCGGCCTGGTGCACGGCCTGGCCGCCGTGGCCGTCGCGCTGGTCGCCGTTGCGCTGGTCGGCGCCGGACGCCGCCTGGCGGGCTGCGCGGCCTTCGCCGCGTCCGGGCTGGCCTTGGGGCAACTGGTCCTCGAGCAAGTCGCCGTCCACAGCTCGGCCGACACCGCGACCGCAGCCTTGTTCAACACCGCACAGCGCGTCGACGGCCTGAAGATGCTGCTCTTCGCCGTGGCGGCCGTCGCCGTCGGGCGGGCCGCGACCGGGCGCTGGGCACGGCTGTTGAGCTACACGACCGCGGCCGCCATCGCCGTCTCCGGGGCGGGCTATCTCGCCGGTGCCGCACCGTTGCGCGCCGCCGCGATGCTGTCCCTTCCGCTGCTCCTGGTGTGGATGATCGCGGCGGGACGCAGCACCGGACGGGACGCCTGACGACGTCCGGACCGCCGTACGGCGGCTCTGGCATGATCGCCGCCATGAAGGTCATCGAATCCGGCACCTTCGCGCCCGCCGTGGACGGTTCCGCCGAGTATGTCGAGCACGTACGGGTTCCGGCACTGAGCTTCGGGACGTACTCGATCCCCGCCGGACAACCCGACGACCAGGTGCCGCACGCCGAGGACGAGGTCTACGCGGTGGTGAGCGGCAGAGGACGGTTCACCTCCGGCGGCACCACGGTCGAAGTCGGCCCCGGAGTCTCGCTTTTCGTACCCAAGGGCGAGGAACACCGTTTCCACGACGTCACCGAGGACCTGACCGTCCTGGTCTTCTTCGCGCCCCCGTACAGCGGACGCGGCTGACCCGCCCGGCCGGAAGCCGCGAATGCGCTGCCGAGATCCGGCTCCGTCCGAGACACCGTCGCGGCGTGCCGTGCCGCACTCACGAAGTCTCTTCGTCCGACCCGTCCGACCCGTCCGACCCGTCCGACCCGACGAGCCGCGGGCCCGCGCGACCGCCGCGCTCGGTGGGGTGCGCGGGATCCCCGCGGCGCCGTGCGCTCCAGCGTGTTCCGGTTGCCCACGCTTGTTCGAGGGGAGCGAAGATGGCTCCGCTTGCGGGGACGATGCCGTCGGTGCCGAGGTCGCGGTCGAGCCGGCCGGCCGTCAGAATCCGCACGAGCCCCGGTTCCGCGCCGGCGATGATCAGCTTGCCGCCCTGCCGGTCCAGATCGCGGACGTAGCGCTGCAGGAGTTTGACCATGGTGGAGGACGGGATGTCCGGCACTCCGCGCACGACCAGGACGAGGACCGCGTCCCGCGCCCCGGCGACTTCGGGCAACGCCGCGTCGAGCTGCGGGAGTTCGGCGAAGAAGCTGACGCCTTCGTAGTACAGCACGGTGACCTCGCCCGGCGGCAGCCGTTCCGGGACTTCCGCGGTCCGCCAGTGGCCCGTGTCGTCGCGGACGAGGCCGACGAGGCGCGCGCGGCGGGCGGCCTGGGCACAGTACAGCAGAAGCGAGAGGACGGCCCCGAGGACGATCGCGCGCTGGAGAGGGAGCTGGGTGGTGGCGAGGAAGGTCGCCGCCATGGCGCCGGTCGACATCCACGAGGTCCGCACGACGAGGCGGATGTCGCGGCGCTTGCCCCAGATCAGTTCGCCGCCGACGACCAGAATGAGGCCGCCGATGACCGGCATCGGGATGTGCTCGGCCAGCGGTGCGCAGACCAGGAGGACGACGGCCAGCAGGACACCGGAGAAGACGCCCGCCCATCGGGTCCGGGCGCCCGCGCCGACCGCGACACCGGTGCGGGAGAGGGACCCTCCGGACGGCAGGGACTGGACGAAGCCGCCGGTGACGTTGGCGAGCCCCTGGGCGGCGAAGTCGCCGTTGACCGACGAGCGCGAACCGTCGGGGTTCGGGACGGAGGGCCCGATGCCGGCTGCCTGGGCGAGACCGACCAAGGCGACGGCGACCGCGCCGCCGAGCAGCTTGGGGACGGCGGAGAGGTCGGGGGCGGAGAATCCGGGCAGCGATGAGGGGATGCGGGAGATGTCGGCGACGAGTTCGACGTCCGTACCGAGTAGGGCGACCGCCGCACTCCCCACCACCATGGCGATCAGCAGGGCCACCGGCTCCAACCGGCGCACGCGGCGGCTCACGGCCCAGACGGCGACCGTCGCACAGGCGACGAGGGTGGGGGCGAGCTGCCAGTCGGCGATATGGGCGACCCAGGCGCCGAGTTGGTAGAGCTTGTTGTGTCCTTCCGGCTGGTAGCCGGTGGCGTCCTCGAGTACGCCGGTGATGATCTGCAGGGCGATGCCGGTGGAAAAGCCGGTCATGACGGCGTTGGACACGAAGCTCATCACCGCGCCGAGCCGCAGGGCGGCCATGAGCAGCATGACCACGCCGACCATGAGGGTCAGCGTGGCCACGTTCCCGGCGTCCTTCGGGTCGAGCCCCGCGTCGGACATGGCACTCTGCGAAGTCAGGGCGATGGCACTGGTCAGAGTGGTGACCATGAGGACGGAGCGGGCGGCCAGTGAGCCGACGATCGCGGGAACGATCCCCGCGTACAGGCCCGCGACCGGATTGAATCCGGCGATCGACGCGTACGCCATGCCTTCCGGGATCGAGAACAGGCCGGTCACCAGGCCGGAACTCGCGTCGGACGCCGTCGGCCGCCCCGGTCGTGGCAGAACCCTGCGCAGGGCCGAGGCCCGCTGCCCGTTCGTCAACCGCCGTACCCCTGTTCTGCCGACGACTTCAACGCGTTGGCGGCCGGAGCCCCGCCCGAGCGCGGCGGGAGTCGTGCCCTTTCGGTCCCGAGGTGATACGGCCTGGCGTGTCGGTGTCCCGGGCCCCGGATGGCGCACGCAGACCCGGGCCCCCGAATGCACAAAAACACATATGACCGGCAATTGCCGGAATCTGCGCGCGTGGCGCCGGGTGTGTCGAACGCGGCAGCACCACACCCGGGCCCGCCCCGCCGGTCATGGCCCGTCTGGTGACGCGGGGCCGATGGCCCTTGGCCGTGCGTCGTGGTCCGCATTACTCCACGTGCGGAGACGGGTGCGGTCTACGCTTTCCCAGCGGCGGCGAGCGTGGGGGAGGCGACATGCAGCGTGTCCTGAACGGGCGGTACGTGCTGCTGGAGGAAGTGGCTCGCGGTGGAATGGGGGCGATCTGGCGGGCCACCGACCGGCTCATCGAACGGGAAGTCGCCGTGAAGCTGATTCCGCTGTCGGCGGATGATGCGGACCTACGGCTGCTGGTGGCCGAAGCGCGTGCGGTGGGTGCGGTGTCGAGTCCCTACGTGGCGGCAGTCTTCGATTGCGGACGCGATGCGTACGACGGGTACGTGGTGATGGAGCTGGTGCGCGGACGTTCGCTGGAGCAGCTGCTCACGGAGGAGCAACTCCCGGATCTGCGCCGTGTGCTGATGTGGACCGACCAGATCTGCGCAGGGTTGGAGGCGGCGCACGCCTGCGGCGTGGTCCATCGGGACATCAAGCCCGCGAACGTGATGATCACCCCCGACGACCAGGTCAAGATCGTCGATTTCGGCATTGCCCGCAACGTCGGCCAAGTCCATACCCGCGGGGCCGCGCTCGTCGCCACCGACGGATCCGGCCCGGCGTTCGGCACGCCTTCGTACATCGCGCCCGAACAGATCAACTCCGAACCCGCCGATGCGCGGACGGACTTGTACTCCCTGGGCTGCCTGTTGTTCCAGCTGCTGACCGGGGACACCCCCTTCGGTCGGGGCAGCCTCGTCGAGCTGATCATGCACCACGTCCGCACACCGCCGCCCACCCTCGCGCAGCGCGGGCGAGCGTTGCCGCAAGAGTGGGAGGACCTGGTCGCGGACCTGCTGGCGAAGGACCGTCGGTACCGCCCCGCCGACGCCGACGAAGTACGCCGCAGGCTCACCCGTATCGCCGCCGGAATGAACGACGTCGCACCTGCGGATGTGCTCACACGGCCCGTGCCGCTGCCCGCACCGACGCTGCGCGAGACCCTCCTGGCCCGGCGGGCGGGTTTGGCGGAGGGCGTCCCCTGGTTTCAGTGGGTGGAGAACCGGCCGGCACCGACGAGTGACGACCATCGCGGGACGTGCTGCGATCCTCTGCGGCCGTTGGGCTATACCTGCGATCCCGCATCCAACAGGACGATCGGCGACCGATCGCGGATCGTGGGGCGTGCGCCGGACGGAACCGGCTTCGTCGCGGTCGGCCGTGGACTGGTGGCATTCCGCCGCGGACAGCCGACCGAGAAGGTCGTGGATGCCATCGCCGCAACGGCGATCACCGCCGCGATGCGATGGAACGGCGTTGCCGAGGGCTGTCTCGCCCTGCAACCGGTACGAGGCCTGGCCATGACCAGGTACGCCTCGGCCGGCTGGGGCCTGTCCTGCCTCTGGTCGATCCACGACCTCCCCGAAAGCGGCGCGGCCGACACCGACTGGCCCTGGCTGTTGGGGCGACCGTTCCATCACCACCATCTGTACACGCCTCCACGTGTCCCGGCGCGGTCGGTCGCCGGTGGCATCGGCATGGCACTGAGCCTGTTGAACGCTGTCGCCGCGGTCAACGACGCCGGGTTGCCCGGCATCGCGGCCACGCCCACGACGATCCTGCCGGGTCCCGAACGCGACGAGTTCCGGCTTCTCGGGCTGCCGGTCGCCGCCGAGGACCTGCCCCGCGAGGCGTTCGACGATGTCGACTACACCATTCACCCGCTGATGGGGTGCTGGGGCAGAGGCGAGGACATCCTGCGCGGGCCCAATCCCACGGCCCCGACCAACAGGCGCGTTTGGGACTTCATCGCCCGGGAGACCGCCAACACCCTGCTTCTGCACCAGGTGGGTGCGCTCCTGTACCTGTGGCTCGAGGCACCCACGGTCGCGGAGCTGCCTCGGAAAGGGATCGACGGCTGGTCGCTCGGGTGGCGTCCGAAGCGCCTGACGCACGGACCGGCCGCACTGTCGAACCTGATCACCGCACTGACCCACCCCGACCCGCACAACCGGCCCACGCCCGAAGAGGCGCGGACGGCCCTCCGGCAAATGCAGTGACCAGCACGGCACGTCAGACGGAACATGGCGGAGTCGCGCAAGGTGATCCGCGCGACCGACAAAGATGCCACCCACCTACCCACCCGGACGGCGGCTTCAGCGCGCGGGTGGCGACGTTGGGGTGGGCTCGAACCCGTGCAGGTACACGGCGATGCCGGAAACAGGCCTCTCCGTGAGGGCGTTCGTCGCTGCCTCGGCCGTGATGCGGGGGAAGTCCACCCGTTCGGAGCGGGGCTGTGGCACGAGAGCGAACGGGATGTCGTCCTGGTGGAGGCCGTCCAGGGGCCGATCGTGCCACCGGACGCTGTATCCGGGCGCGACAAGGTGGACCTGGGTCAAGTCAGGGCAGCGCGCGAGGAGGCGCAGATCCATCGCCCGGAGAGCGGGTACGGTGACGACCACGCCCTTGAGGCCGCTGACACGGCACAGTCGCTCCAGCAGATCGCGGTCGCCGTCCAGTTCGACCCACGGGAGGCAGGGGAGCACTGCCGCAGCGGCGAGCCGGCGCGGGGACGTGATGGCCACCCCGGTCCGCGGTGGGACGCGGCTGAGAACGGATCGCGCATACCCGACGTCGTCGAACGCGTCCCACGCGGCGTAGAAGGCGCGGGAGAGCCGGGGATGCGGGAGGCCGTCCCTCGCCGCCGCCGCGGCGTACCGGGCGAGCACGGCCATCGCGGATTCGCCGCCGATCTCCGCCAGCAGACGGATGATGTGCACCGGCCCGGGGCCGGCCTCCGAGGGCGCACCGAGGCTTTCGGGAAGCAACCCGAGCAGAGGCTGTCCGATCTTGGCGAGCGCGACAGCTTCCTCGGGCGACGCGGGCGGCAGCAACTGCGCAGCGATCCGCGCGACTTCGACACGCAGAGCAGGATCGACGTCCGATGCGTCACCGACCGCTTCGGCTGCGAGCAGGACGAGGTCGGCCCGTACCGATGTCCCCTGCGTAGCGCGGGCCAGCAGCCCGTGGACGAGTCGGTTGCGGTCGTGCTCGAGAGCGAGTCTGACCGCCATGACGAACATCTCGTGCCACTGGTCGTCTTCGCCTGCCCGATTGACGATCTGCCCGAGATCGCGGTGGGCGAGCGCCTGCTTCGCCGCCAGGAACCTCTGGAAGGTCGGATGGACGAAATCGACGCGGCCGACGCCGGGTTCGCACAGGATTCCGGAGCGCAGGAGCAGCATCCGCACCAGGTCGTCCGGGTCCGCCGTCCCGCCGAACGGGCGCGCATAGTGGGCGACGCGTTCCACGGCTTCCTCGAACGTGACTTCCGCATAGCCGTTGCGGGTCATCCAGTAGGCAAGCTCGCCGAGCAGGGCCTTGCGCTGTGCTTCACCGAATCGGACCTCGGCGGACGCGGGGACTCCGCGAACCTCGTCACGGCTCGCGAGAAGCATGGCGATGGCGTCGTCGTACAGGCGGATCCGGTCGTTGGGGAGGGTGAGACGCTGCTCGTGGTGCAAGGTGCAGATCAGCGCGCACAGCAGGGGGTTCGCGGCGAGTCTCCGCAAGTCCCGGTCCAGCAGGAGCCGGTTCAGCAGATCGTGTCGCCGGTTGGCGAGATCGACGGCCCGGTCCGGTCGTTCCTTCGCCACGGCACGGTGCCAGTGGGCGATGAAAGCGCGTTGGTCGGCCGGACCCATCGGTTGAAGCGCCGCTTCGGGTAGTCCGGCGTGCCCGTGCCGGCCTCCGGACAGTGCGGCGGGGCGAGACGCGACGATCATCCGTACACGGGGGTACTCGCCGAGCAACTCCGGGAGCCACACGCCCCAGAAGACGTCGCGCTCGGCGGCCGTCAGCTCGTCGACACCGTCGACCAAGAGGACGGCACGGCCTTCGTCCATCAGCCCGCGGATCCAACCCGGAGGCAGTTCGGCGCGCAGCATCGTCCCGATCTGGTCGAGGAACCGTTCGGGCTCGGGGCCGTTCGTCTCGAAGAAGAAGTGCCGAAGGACGAGGAAGAACGGGACTGCTCCTTCCCAATCCGCCAAGGCTTCCGGAAACCCGTCCCGCGCGGCCCACAGGGCGACTCGCCGCAGCAGCGTGGTCTTGCCGGATCCGGCTTCGCCGGTGACCAGCATGCGGCGTTGGCCGCGGAGCAGATCCTCGATGCGCAGGGGGCGGTCCGAGTCGGGCAGGATCCGGCCCCGGCTGTGCGCTTGGAGGCTCATGTACGCGCTGCCGATCGAGTAGCGGAAGTCACGGTCGCGGAGTCTGACCCCGAACAGCTCCAGCTTGTCCAGACGCTTGGCCACCGCGGAGCAGTACCGCGCTTCGAAGACAGCGAGCGCTTCGTCACCCGGCGCCGAGACGTGCCGTTCGATGCGTTCCAGGCGGGAGAGCTGCTCGATCTCGATGCGTTCCGGGAACTTCGGGTGTTTCGCCACGAATTCGACGACATGGATACACACGAGGACGGAGAGCTGTTCGTACGCGCCGCGGCCGGCGAGCGTGAGTTCACGGTGGGCCGGCAGTTCGGGAGCCGTCGCCCGGAGCCAGGCGGCCAGGCGTTCGGGATCCATGGCGTACCGGAGGGGCAGCCGGGAGTCGACGACGCCTATGCGGTCGAATGCGGCTTTGACGCATTCGGCCGCGGCGGTCCATTCGTGGTCCGCAAGGCCGCGGAACTCGGTCGCGCGGAGTTCCTTGGCTTCGCGGGCGACCTTGTCCACGAGCCTGCCGAACGCCGTGCGGTCGATCTCTTCCTGGTTGAGACGGTGCCGCTGATGGAGTGCGGTCGCCGCGCGCTGCACCACCAGGGCGGCCAGGCGCACGCTTGCCGGATCGGCCATGGACGTTCCCCCGAGGTCGCTCGCCGTCCGTTCCAGCATATGCAGGAGCGGATGCTGCCGCGGCCTCCACGGGATGCTCGCGGCGGGACACTCCGGCCTGGGCGGCGGGCAGGGCCCGGCGACGGCGCGCACGCAGAGCCGCCGCCGGGCCCCGGCCTCACGCCGTGCGGATCATGGCCGGACAAATGCAGGGCAATTCCCACTCCGAAAACAAGTCCCGGTCACTTCGCGGGTGATGCGTCGGTGTCCGTGGCCACGCCGGTCAGGTCACGGATCTCGGCGGCTTGGGCCAGGGCCGTCGCGGCGTTCTCGCGGTCGGTGGGGGAGAGCGTCAGGCGGTCGAGTTCGTCGAGCCGGGCGTGGGCTTGTGCGGGATCGTCCAGGCGCAGGTGGAGTTCGGCGAGGAAGGCCAGGGCTTCGACACGGTCTGCCGGTGTCGCGGTCGGGTCCGGGCGGTCGACCGCGCCGGAGAGGGACTTCGCCGCCTGTGCGACATCACCGCGGGAGTCTGCGGTGACCACGGCGTTGGCGTGGGCGGCGGCGAGCCTGCTGGTGGTGGCCGGTGCGGACTCCGGCTCGGCGCTCGCGTCGGACCCTGCGTCCTGGGGCACGTCGGGCTCGGCGCGGACCACGCGGATCCAGTTCCCGGACGGGTCGATCAGGCTGAACCCGCTCAGTCCGCCGTAGTTCTTCCGGCGCCTGGGGCGCGTGATCCGGGGGAACCCGGCCAGCGGGAGCCGGCCGTACTTCGTGCGCAGGCCCGCGGCGAACGCCTCGAACAGCGGCTCGGTGTCCGGGACGGCGACCAGGCACGAGCCGTAGGAGTCCTCGGCGCGGAAGCCGGCGATGCCGTTGTAGTGGAGTTCGACACTGCCGCGCCGCAAGGCGACGTAAGGGTTCGGCCGGGTCTGCCGGTAGGTGACCTCGAACCCGAGGGCGGTGTGGAAGTCGGTGATCTCGTCGATCGAGGCGCAGGGCAGGATGGGAATCACTCGTGCGTCGGCCATGATCTTGATCCAACCACCGCGCGAAGCATCGTCGCGGCGCGCGACGAGGATCGTGGCGCAACCGCGACGGCGACACGTCCGACGCCCCTGTTCAGGGCTGGTCGCGGAGCAGCTCGCGGGCCGCGCGGGCACCGGAGGCCAGGGCGCCTTGGACGGAGCCCGTGGCGCGGTGGTCCCCGCACAGGTAGCGGCCGGGCGCGATACGGGTGGTGCGCGACAGGGGGAGTCCGGCGGGCATGGCCGGCAGCGCGTCCGTGATGGTGGCGGTGTCGACGAGTTCCCAACCGGCGGTGTCCGCCTGGTAGATGTCCGCCAGCGCGGCCCGCACACGGGCGTGCGCTCCGGGCGGGTCGCCGCCGAGCACCGAGGCCTGCACCAGGTGCGCGCCGGGCGGGGCGTAGGTCGGGGCGATGTTGCTGAGCACGCAGGTGTTCAGGAGCCGCATGCGGGTGTCGGTGATCAGCATCGGCTCGTCGAGGGGCTTGTCCGGTGTGGCGAACTGGTAGGTCGTCACGGTGCGGTACGCCGGAAGTTCCGCGTCCGGTACCAGGCGGGCGGCAGCCGCCGGTCCGGTCGCGACGACGACCGCGCGGGCGCCCAGTTCGGTGCCGTCCACGAGCAGCACGCCCTGCGGGGTCAGGGCCTGGACGGGGGCGTCGGCGATCACCGTGCCGTCCGGCAGCCCGGCGGCCAGCCGGCGGGGGACCGCACCGATCCCGTCGGCGGGAAGGCACAGGCTGCCACGCAGCATGCTGCGCCACACCAGGTGCAGGACCCGCGCCGAGGTGGCCAGGCCGTCCTCGAGGAACACCCCGGACAGGAAAGGCCGGAAGAACCGCGCGACGAAGTCCTCGGTGAACCCCCAGCCCGCCAGCGCTCGGGCGGCCGTGGTGTCCCGGGCGGCCGAGGGAAGGGCCTTGAGGGCGCGTGCGGGCGGCAGGACGGTCCACGCGGACAGCGCGGCCAGCGCGGCCATGTCCCGGGGGCCGACCCCGCCGCGCACCGCGGCCACGGCGTCGTGCCACCGGCGGGTGGGGTCCGCGACCCGGAGCGGACCGCCCGGGCCGTGCGCGAGTACGCCCGGGTAGAACGGCCGCAGCCGCAGCGCACGCAGGTCCAGGCTCCGACGGACCTGCGGATAGGAGGTGTTGAACACCTGGAATCCGCGGTCCAGGACGAATCCGTCGCGGCGTTGCGACCGCATGCGGCCGCCCACCGTCCCGGACGCTTCCAGGACGCGCACGCTCCGGCCCGCCGCGACCAGGTCCGCGGCGCACGCCAGCCCCGCCATGCCCGCGCCGACCACGACGGCGTCCACGCCCGGCTGCATCTTCGGTGCCATCGCCCGTCCTTCTCCCCATTGCCCGCCTCGGTGGACGGCCGCCCACGTCCCGGGCGGTGTGGTCACGCCACGATGTCCCGGGCCTCGTTCATCAACGGACGGATGACGCAGACGCATGGGTACCGGCCCGGAACGGCGGGCGCCGTGACCCCGCAAGCTCGCCGACGGCGATGGTCCGGGCGTCGAACACCGCCGAGGAGTGGTCGGGGTGTTCGTGCGTGCGTCCGTGCGTTCCACCCCGCTCCGTGTCGGTACACGGACACACTCCGGCATGTGCGGGCGCACCGACGGGTGTCGGCGCGGGAACCTCGACAAGTTCACCCGACCGGGCGACCACCGGCCGACTCCGCGTTCCGCACGGCCCACGGCCGCGTCGCGTCGGACTCGGCGCCTGCGTCACCAGGAGACGAGGTGGGACAGCCCGGTGCCGATCGCGGTCGTGGCGGTGCCGATCCAGCGTCCGGCGAGGACGAGGCCCGCGGACCAGGCGACGGCTCCCGGAGCGGCCCAACGAACGAAGTGCGGGTAGCTGGTGGGGCCGAGGCCGACGAGCCGGGGGACGAGCGTCCTCGGTCCGGTGAACCAGCGGGCCGCCGGCACGACCGACGCGGACGGCGTGCGGGACAGTACGCCGGGCAGGCGGTGTACGGCACGGGCCATACGACCGGGCACCCCGTTGCCGGTACGGGCGGCCCGTCGCCCTGCCGCGAAGCCGAGGCTGTCGGCGCACAGCGCGGCCAGGGCGGCGCAGAGAACAGCGCAGGCCGGTGGGACGGCGCCGGACGCGGTGAGGTGTCCGAGGGCCAGCACGGTGGCGGTGCCGGGGACGAACATGCCTGCGAGGCTGACGCCTTCGGCGGCCAGGACGAGTGAGACGAGGGCGTAGGCGAGGGGTGACGGCAACGCGTCCAGCCACGTCGCGGGGTTCACCGGGCCGTCCGGCGGACGGGTTCGGCGGCGAGGTGGTGTACCCAGGCGGGTGGGATGTTGCCGGTCACCAGGGTGCGGTCGACGCCGTACTGGGTGACGAATCCGCGGACGATGTGCCGGGTGAGTGCCAGCCGACGACGTCGGGCGGGGCCGGACACCGCGGCGTGCAGCGTCGGGAGGCCCGCGTAGGCGAAGAAGGACAGGCGTCCGCGCGGGCGCAGTGCGGCGAACAACTGCTCCAGGATCGCTTCGGCCGTGTCCGGGGCGGTGGTGGCGAAGGGCAGGCCGCAGATGACGACGTCGTAGCGGGCTTCGCCGAGGTCGAGGTCTTCGACGCGGCCGGTGAGGACACGTGTCTGCCCCCTCAGGCGGGCCGGGGGTGCGGCCGCCGCGGGAGTGACGGCCGAGGGGAGGGCGGCTGTCGGCCTGTCGGCGAGGGGCGCGCGGTCGCCGAGGTGGTGCACGAGCAGGTCCGCGAAGCGCGGGTTCGCTTCCACGAGGTCGAGCCGGTCGGTGTCGGTCATGGCGTCGGCGATGTGGCGGGTCACCGATCCCGTCCCCGGGCCGACCTCGAGGATGGTCCGCGCCGCGTCCGGAGCGGCACCGCGCACGGCGCGGGTGAGTTCGCGGGCCAAGGCGCGGGAACTGGGGGTGACCGAGCCCGTCGTGTGCCGGTCGCGGCAGAACTCCCGGACGAACGCGAGCGGGTGGGTGCCGCGGCGGAAGGGGCTGGGGGCGGGGACGGCGGATGAGGCGGATGCAGCAGATGAGGCGGAGGGCTTCATGAGTACGGATAGTGATGCTATCCGTTATGGAAAGTCAAGCTATCCATATAATGGGCCCGACGGAGCGGACGAGCGCTCCGACCGCCACAGGGAGAACGCCGTGCGTATCGCCGAACTCAGCCAAACCACCGGCGTGCCCGTCCCGACGATCAAGTACTACGTCCGCGAGGGACTGCTTCCACCCGGAGAGCTGACCAGCCCCAATCAGGCCCAGTACGGTCAGGCGCACGTCCGCCGGCTCAAGCTCGTCCGCTCCCTGATCGAGGTCGGCGGCGTCTCCGTGGCGGCCGTGCGCGACGCGATGCGCAGCATCGACGAACCCGGCACCGACCTCCACACCAAGCTCGGCGCCACCCACTACCTCCTCGGCCCCGCCGCCCCGCTGTCCGTGGGTGCCGAGGACCTCGAACAGGCCCAGGGCGAGGTGGAGACGCTGCTCGCCGATCTGGGCTGGGAGTCCGTCCGCAAGAACCCCGCCGTCGCCGTGCTCGTCCAGGCGCTGGCCACGCTCCACTGGCTCGGACAGGACGGATACGCCGAGCGGCTGGCCTCCTATGCGGACGCGGCGAGGGACGCCGCCCGGACCGACTTCGACGTGCTCGGCACGAGCGACCTTGCCGATGCGGACGCCGTCATCGAGAGCGCGGTCGTCGGCACGGTCCTCGGCGACGTCCTGCTCGCCGCCCTGCGCCGACTCGCCCAGGAGCAGATGTCCGCCGCCGCTTTCCGCCCTTCGGGCCCGGCGTCGGCGCACCCGGAGTAGCGGCAGAAGCACACCTGGGGAGCAACGTTGCCGAAGTCGACGGCGGCGAGGCCTGCGGGTGTCTGCGTCGGGGGGCGGCCGCACGGACCGTGGCCCGGTCCGCCGTGGTCCCCGGCGGACCTAGGATGGCGGGGTGACGGCGAGGACCAGTGACATCGAGAAGGCGGCGGGCGTGCTCCGCGCCGGCGGTCTGGTGGCGTTCCCGACCGAGACGGTCTACGGACTGGGTGCGAACGCCGAGGACCCCGCGGCGGTCGCGCGGATCTACCAGGCCAAGGGGCGCCCGCCCTCGCACCCGCTGATCGTCCACCTCGGCGGCGCGGAGCAGTTGGGCGACTGGGTCGACGGGGTGCCCGAGACGGCGCGGCTGCTGGCGGAGCACTTCTGGCCGGGGCCGCTCACCCTGGTCCTGCGGCGCGGCGGCCGCGTTTCCCCGGCGGCGACCGGCGGTCTGGACACGGTGGCCGTGCGCGTGCCGGACCACCCGGTCGCACGCGCACTGCTGGCGGAGTTCGGCGGTGGCGTGGCGGCCCCGTCCGCGAATCGCTTCGGCTCGATCAGCCCCACCACCGCCGACCACGTCCGAACCGAGCTCGGCGACGCCGTCGACTTCGTGCTGGACGGCGGCCCGTGCGAGGTGGGCGTGGAGTCGACCATCGTCGACGCCACCGGCGACGCTCCCGCCGTGCTGCGGCCCGGCGGGGTCGCGCGCGAGGAACTCGAAGCGGTGCTGGACCGCCCGTTGGCCGTGCACGCCACCAGCAGCGTGCGCGTGCCCGGGCAGCACCCGTCCCACTACGCGCCGCGTGCCCGGCTCGTCCTCGTCGACCCGGAGAAGGTCGTCGTCGAAGCCGAACTCGCGCGGGAGCTGGGGCACCGGGTAGGCGTCCTCCTCCCGCCGGCCTTCGCCGACACCCCGGTCAACGCGCACGCGGTCGTCCCGGTCCCCGACTCGGTGCAGTCCTACGCACAGGGCCTGTACGGCTATCTCCGCGAACTCGACCGGCAAGGCTGCGACCTGATCATCGCCTCGCTGCCGGACGAGGACGGCCTCGGGCTCGCCATCGCCAACCGCCTCGGCCGCGCGGCCGGCCCGCGGCCTGCTTGAGCACGGGTGCCCGCGCGGCTGACGACCGTGGAGGACTTCCACGACCAGGGCCGCTTGAGGATGCCCGTGACCGATGGGAAGTCCTCCGACGGTGCCTTCGATCCCAGCGACGCGATGGAAGCGGTGAGCGACGCGAAGGACCGCCTGAACACCCAAGGCCGGGCTTGGAGACGCGACTCCCGCGCGCAACTCCGGCTGTTCTCGGACCACGACGGTGCGGACACGCATGTCCGGCCGGGCGCTTCGCCGGATTCGGTCAGCGCACGGCGTCGTTGGTGCGGGCGGTCCGGATCGCCAGGGCGGCGAGCAGGGCGCAGGCGCCGCCGAGCCACAGCACGCTCTGCAGCGTCAGCGTGTCGACGATGATGCCGCCGGCCAGCGCGCCACAGCCGATGGACAGGTTGAACACCGCCACCCACAGTGCGGAGGCGGCTTCCACGGCCTCCGGAGCGGCCTTGAGCATCCACGTCTGGAGGCCCACGGACACACCGCCGAAGGCCAGACCCCAGACGATCAGCAGGACGGCGCCGCCGGCGGCGGTCCGGCCCAGCAGCAGGAAGAGGGGCATTGCGGCCGTCATGGCCGCGGCGATGGTCAGGACGCTGCGGTGCACGTGGCGCGAGAGCGCCGCACCGGCGACGAAGTTGCCGATCATGCCGGCGGCACCGAACCCGAACAGCAGCGGACCGACATAGCGCTCGTCGATCCCGGACATCTTCTGCAGTGCCGGGCTCACGAACGTGTAGGCGGCGAAGTGTCCGAACACGAGTAGTGCCGTGGCGATGATGCCGACGCGCACGCCCGGGTTGCGGAGTTGCTCCATCAGCAGCTTGGGCCGGACGGCCTGGGAAGCGACCAGCTTCGGCAGCACCGCGAGCAGGGCGACCAGGGTCACGAGTGCCAGGGCGCTGAGCGACGAGAAGGCGATGCGCCAGCCGGTCAGGTCGCCGACCAGGGTGCCGAGCGGGACACCGAAGACGTTCGCGGCGCCGACGCCGCCGAAGATGACCGCGGTGGCGCGGGGCACGTCCGGGGGCGCGACGAGCCGGACCGCCAGGCCGGCGGCGACCGCCCAGAAGCCGCCGACCGCTATGCCGACCAGCACCCGGGAGCCCACCAGCACCGCGAAGTTCGGTGCCAGGGCGGAGCCCAGGTTCGCGACGGTCATCAGGGCCATCAGCCCGAGCAGCAGGACGCGGCGGTCCAGCGACCCGACGAGCATCGGGACCAGCGGTGCCGCGAACCCGGCGACGATGCCGGGCACCGTCACCATGAGCCCTGCCGTCCCCTCGGAGACCGACAGCGCGGACCCCACGGAGGTCAGCAGGCCGATCGGCAGTTGCTCGGCGGTCACCAGCAGGAAGGTGCCCAGCGTCACGGCGGAGACCGCCGTCCAGCGGCTCTTGGCCGGGGTTTCCGGTTGCCGTGTCCGAGTGGGGGTCTGCTCTGTGGTCGTCAACGGGTCCTCCTCCACAAGTTCGGGAGCGATCGCTCCCGAATGGGGAGGCTAGTATGGGAGCGAACGCTCCACAAGTTGGATAGGGTGAATCCATGGCACGTCCCAGGCAGTTCGACGAGGAGAACGCGGTCGGTTCGGCGACCGGGCTGTTCTGGCGGCGCGGTTACCACGCCACCTCGGTGCGCGACCTGGGCGACGAGCTGAAGCTCACGCCCAGCAGCCTGTACCGGACGTTCACCGACAAGCACACGCTGTTCCTTCGCGCGCTCGACCACTACCGGGCCACCGAGTCCGTCGAGGCGCGCCGGCGGCTGGACGCAACGGACCGCCCGGTCCGGGACGTGCTGCGGGAATGGATGCGGTGGCTGGTCACCTGCCCGGCCGACGGCGAGCCCGGCCGCGGCTGCTTCGTGGTCAATACCGCAACCGAACTGGGCACCACCGACGATCAGGTCCAGCAGCGGACCGAGGCCGCATTCGAGGTCACGCGCCAGGCCTTGCGCACGGTCCTGGCCGAGGGGCGCGATCGCGGCGAGCTGTCCGAGGACCTCGACACCGACGCCGCCGCCGAGCTGCTGTTCACCACGGTTCTCGGCCTACGGGTACGGGAACGCGCCGGCCACGACCTCCAGCGCCTGACCGTCGCCATCGATCTCGCGATCCGGGGGCTGGGGCCAACACCCCCGGGACCTGCCTGATGGCGTGGAACCGGCGGAACCGGTCCGGGCTGTCGACCTCTCAGTCCGTTCCCGCGGCGGTCATGCCGAGAAATGACGGGCCCACGGCGCAAGGGCGGATGTCGACGCGTTCCCAGACGTTGCCGGTCACGTAGGGCTCGACCGCGTACCAGGCGTCCAGCTCGTCACGACTCGGGAAGTCGAGGACCAGCATGGATCCGGTCATCCGACGCTCGTCGTCGAGGATCGCCGTGCCGAACAGCATGCGCCCGGCGGCGACCATCTCATCGCCGAGCTTGATGTGCGCCTCGCGAGCCGCGAGACGCCGTCCCGCCGCCCCCTCGTCGACGCCGTCGAAGGCGATCAACAAGAACTGCACCTGAATCCTCCTCCGTACAACCGGCTGCCGGAACCACGGCCTGCGTTGGCCCACGGAATCCTTCCAGCACCGAACGGCGGCCGCTGCCCGAAGCCTCGATCGCGCCGCATGTTCACGCGCAACGGCCACTGTCCAGAGCGTTCCGGGCCGATGGCGGACCTTGTGCCCGATCGCCTGCTCGGGGCGGTAGCGCGGCGACGAGCAGGGCGCCGAATGCCACGCAGACCGCGCCCACGGTGAGGCCGCGCGAGTAGCCCATGACGGCCAAGGTGGCCACCCCGACGGCGCCGCCTATCACGCCGTGGGGTACGCCACGGCGAGCGCGTTCCTGGCCGCCTTCCGCCGCACGGTCGGCACCACGCCCCGGCGCTACCTGCACAATCGTTGAACTGCCGCGGTGCGCAGGACTGTTCCCAGGCCTGGGGGAACGGAGCGGCCGACGGGCACCGGCCGGCGCCCGCATCGCCGGCTCACCGGACACGGGCCATGTACACCTGAAACGCCTTGTGCAGTGCCGCGTTCAGTCCGAACTCCCATTCGCCGACGTTCTCCACGACGTGTCCGCCGGTGCCGAGCTTCCACCGCAACACCCCGAACCTGGGATCGCCGGGGTCGATGACCGGGCTGACCATGCGCATGTCGTAGACGGGCAGGCCGCGCGCGTGGGCGTCGCGGATCATGTGCCACTGGAGCGCGTGGCTCGGGCGCACGTCGCGGCCGTCGTCGGCCGACGCGCCGGTCTGGTACCAGACCCTGCTCGCGGTGGCGACCATGGTGTGCGCGGCGAGCAAGCGGCCGTTGTGGCGGGCGAGATAGAGCTTCATACGGCCGGGTTCCTCCGCGTTGAGGACCCGGTGCTGGCGGGCGTAGTAGTCCAGTGTGCGGCCGAGCCGAAAGCCGTTGCGGGCCTCGGTGGTGCGCAGCAGGTCGAAGAACCCGGGCAGGTCGGCCGGGCCGCCGATGCCCGTTTCGACGCCTTCGCGCTCGGCTTTGGTGAGGGCGCGGCGCCATTCCTGGTTCATGCCAAGGCGGATGTCGTCGAGGCTGCGGCCGCGGAGGGGCAGGTGGAAGACATGGCGCGGCTGTGCGTCGTCTCCGCCGCTCGATGCCGCGGCGCGCCAGCCAAGGCCGTGCAGCCGGGCGGCGACGGTGGCGCCGACCGGGTCTATGGCATCGGGAGTGACCTGGTCGAGATGGACCAGGCCCTGCTTGACGGCGGTCTTGACGGTGGAGCCGGACCAGATGCGGTGGGCCGGTGCCGGGCCCATGCGTACCGTGAACACGCTCTGCCCACGCAGGTGCGCGAGAAGCGGATCCAGCCACCGTTCCAGGTCGTGGTCCGACCAGTCGATCACCGGACCTTCGGGCAGATAGGCGAACCACATGGGCAGTCTCGGCACTTTGCGGTAGAGCACCAAAGCCGCGCCGACGACAATGCCCCGCGCGTCGAACCAGCCGAGGTTCTCACTGCGCCATTCGGCCTTCACATCAGCCCACGCGGGGTACTGGAGAAACGCCGCATCGGGCCGCGTTCCCAGGAACGCGAGATGTGTCGGGCGGTCGATCGGCAGAACCGTGAGCGTGCGTGTGGGCGTACGCACCGACGTAGCCATATCCCATCCCTCCGTCGCGTCCGGCAGGTCGGACACCTATCCGACGCCGCGTCGCAACGTCGGCGTTGCTCCGTTCCGCCGACGGAAATTTCGCCCCGGCGATGTGCAACGAACCGCCGGCGTCATGACGTCAGAGAAGGCGGACAGGTGCGCCCCACGACGTTCGGGAAGGGCCGGGAACAGGGCCGGAGACAGCCTGTGAAAAGCCGACCACGGGCGAAGGGAGCCCCATGCCGACCGCCGCGGGAACGGCTGTTCGGGAACACGCGGCAGGGACCCCGGAGCCCCGGCGACGTGTCGCGCGGCGCGGTCGAAAGTCACTGGTCGGCGGCGGCGTAAGCCTTGCGGCCGGCTCGGTGGTGTCCCGTCTGACGGGGTTCGTGCGCAGCGCGATTGTCGTCGCGGCTCTGGGCACGGGCTTGTTCGCGGACGGCTACAACGTGGCAAATACCGTGCCGAACATCCTCTATATCCTGCTCGTCGGCGGCGCACTCAATTCGGTGCTGGTGCCGCAACTCGTGCGCGCCGCCCGCAGAGACCCCGACGGCGGGGTGGCTTACACCGACCGCTTGGTGACTGCCGTGTGCACCCTGCTTTTGGTGCTGACCACAATCACGGTGGTGTGTGCCCCGTGGATCGTGAGCGCTTACGCGCATTTCGAGGGTGCGCAGCGGAACATCACCGTGACACTCGCGCGCTATTGCCTGCCGCAGATCTTCTTCTACGGCGCGTTCGCGTTGTTGAGCGAAGTCCTCAATGCGCGCGGCAAGTCCGGGCCGCCCGCGTGGACGCCGATTCTGAACAACATCGTGGTGATCGCGGTGTTCGCGGCGTACCTGGCCGTTGCGCGCGGAGCGGACGACGCGGGCGACGTCACCCCGGACCAACTGCGGTTGCTGGGCATCGGGACCACGCTGGGCATCGTCGTGCAGGCGTCGACACTGCTGCCCTATGTGCGCGAGGCCGGCGTGCGGCTGCGCCCGCGCTTCGACTGGCGTGGACACGGCCTCGGCGCGCCGCTGCGGATGGCGGGGTGGGCGGTCGCGATGGTGGGCGTGTCACAGCTCGCGTACTGGCTGACGACCCGCCTTGCGGCGACGGTTTCCGAGCGTGCGGCCCGTGACGGGATCGGGCACGGCGTCGGATACACCGCTTACGCGAACGCCCAATTGCTGTGGATCGTGCCGCACGGGGTGGTCACGGTGTCGCTGGCGACGATGCTCATGCCGAGGGTCAGCCGGGCGGCGGCGGACGGGGAACTGGAGGCGGTGCGGGCGTACATCGCGCGGGGCCTGCGCTTCAACGCGGCTGCGGTCGTGCCCTGCGCGTTCGTATTCCTCGCGCTCGGCCCGCAGATCACCGCGGTCGTGTTCCAGCACGGCGCGACGGATGCGGCAGACACACGGGCGATGGGGCTGATGCTGTGCGCCTTCGCACCCGGTCTCATCGCCTACTCGGCGGGCTACCTGATCCAGCGCGGCCTGTACGCCGTGCAGGACGCCCGCGCGCCGTTCTGGGCGAACGTGGCCATGGCGGCGACGTGTTCGGCATTGTCGGTCGGCGCGTACCTGACGCTCCCGCTGAGGTGGTCGGTCACGGCGATGGCGGCGGCGTACAGCCTGTCCCAGGTGGTGGGCCTGGTCTGGATGGCGGCGGTGCTGCGGCGCCGCCTCGGGCATTTGGACTCCGCATCGGTGATCCGCACGCACCTGGCCCTGGGGACCGCGTCGGCGATGGCCGCCGCCGGTTCGTGGGTACTGGCGGCGATCTGCGTCCGGGAGCTGGGCGACGGCCCGGTGGGTGCGACGGTCGCGCTCGGCCTCGGCGCCGCCGTCTTCGCGGCATTGGCCGGGCCGGTGGTGCTCCCGACGCTCAAGGCACCGCGGCGGGCGCCGACCCGGCCCGCGCGGCAGACCACGCGGGCACCCGGCCGCCATCGGGGCTGACGCGGACGGCGAAGGCCTCGTGGCCGGTGACCACGTCCCAGGCCACGAGGCCTTCGCACAGACCTGTCCGGCGACGTCAGGCGATGTTGGAGACGGGGAGCAGACCGCGGTCCGCGAACACCTTCTTCGCCACCAGCGTGGCGTTGATCGCGCGCGGCATCCCGCAGTACACCGCCGAGTGCAGCAGCGCCTCCGATATCTCCACCGGCGTCAGGCCCACGTTCAACGCGGCGTTGATGTGGACGTCCAGCTCGATCTCGCAGCCGCCCAGCGCCGTCAGCACGCCCAGGGTCACCAGCTGGCGTTCGCGCGCCACCAACTCGGGGCGGGCGTACATGTCGCCGAACGCCCAGGCGACCACCTGGTGCCCCAGCTCCGGCGAGACGTCCGCCAGCGTGTCGACGATCCGCTGTCCGGCCTCGCCGTCGACCTTCAGCAGGACGTCCATGCCCCGGGTGTAGCGGTCGGCGCGGGAGACGGCGGGGGTGTGGGTGGTGGTCATGGGGTGTTCCTCCGAGTCGTGTCCGGGTGATGGACCCAGGTTCTCCCGGCCACGCGCCGACACTGCCCATTAGGCTTGGAAATGTTCTTGTTCCATGCTCCGGAGGCATTGATGCTTGACCTGCGACTCCTCGGCTACCTCGTGGCCGTCGCCGAGGAGGGCGGAGTGAGCGGCGCCGCACGGCGCCTCGGCCTCACCCAGCCCACCCTCAGCCGTCAGCTCCGGGACCTCGAACGGCGCCTGGACGTCGAACTGTTCGAGCGCGACGGCCGCAACCTCACGCCCACCGCCGCGGGAGCTGCGCTCGTCCGCCGGGCCACCGCGCTGCTCGCGCAAGCCGACGCCGCGATCGAAGACGTCCGGCTCGCGGCCGAAGGCCGCAGCGGGCACCTCACGGTGGCCTTCGCCGGCTCGGGCATCAACGGCGCCCTGGGCGCGGCGCTGGGCCGCGTACGCCGCGAACTGCCCCGAGTGGCCCTGCGCCTGGAGGAGAGCTTCAGCGATGCCGAGATGTCCCAGGGGGTGCTGGACGGCCGCTTCGACATCGCGGTCCAGCGCCTGCCCCTGCGCGACGCGCGCCTGGCGGCCGAGGAGTGGTGGCACGAGCCCCTGACCTTCTTCCTCCCCGAAGGCCATCCCCTCGCCCACCGCCCCGGCCCGGCCCCGCCGGAGGACCTGGGCCGGATCCCGCTCGTGCTGTGGCCCAGGGACGTGTCTCCTCAGTCCCACGACGAGATCCTCACCCTGTGCGCCCAGGCGGGGGTCGTCCCACGGATCGGCGCGGAAGGACGCAGTGTGCAAACCGTCCTGGCCCTGGTCGCCGCCGGTTTCGGCGGGGCGGTCATGTCACAGTCGCACCGGGCGCTGCGCCGCATCGGCGTCGTCCCACGCGACCTGGCGGGCACCCGCACCACCCTGCACCTCGTCCGGCGTGCCGCGGACCACAATCCGCTGGTCACCCGCTTCCGCGACGTGCTGGCCGACGCCGCCGGCCGCCGGACACAGCCCCAGCCAACCGGAGACACGGGCTGACCACGGCCGCCGGATCGCGGGCCCGCCCTGTGGCGCAGCCCGCCAGGACACGGAGACGTGCAGCGGGCGCCGGGGTTCCCGCCGCGAAGCCCGCGCACCCGGCTGGAGCCGCGCAGGAGACGCGCCGGGAACGGCGATGTCCCCGGCGGCAGGGCGGCCGCCGGGGACATCGCGTGGAGCGCCGGCCTGGGTTTGAACCAGGACCTCCCGCCCGGAAGACGGGTGTGCTTGCGGTTGCACCACCGGCGCGTGACGGTCGGATGCGCCGCTGCGCAGGACACCCGGCCGATAACGACGACTCTACATCACTCTTCGTAAGGATGCATCACGTAATGTGACCGTAGGGTTGTCTGGGGTATGAGCCCGGCGCTCCGACGCGCCGAGGAACGCTGCACGCCGAACGAGCCGGGCGGGTGGCGTCTATCCGGAGAACACCTCGTGGTCGGCCGCGGCGGTACCCAGGCGTTGGAGGAGGACGCTGGTGATCGCGGGGTCGACTTTGAGGGTGATGCCCCAGAGGAAGAAGCCGTGGATGATGCCTTCGCGCATGCCGAGCCAGGCGTCGTCCCAGGTCGGGGCCGGGACGCCGGCAGCGGCCAACTGGTCGAGGTAGTGGCGTAGCAAGTCCTTTTCGGTGCGCCGCCGGTCCTCGACCGTGAGCACGGACGCGATGTGGTAGGCGACGTCCAGGTACCAGGGTCCGCGTTGGACGAGCTGCCAGTCCACGAATGCGGGGCGTCCGTCGCCGTCGAGGAAGAGGTTGCCGACGTGCGTGTCGCCGTGGATCACGGTGGCCGGTGAAGCGTCCGCGGTGCGCGCATGGACGTCGAGATAGGCGGAGAACAGCCGATCGGCGTCGCGTACTTCGTCGGGGACCCCGGCGCCGATGGCGCTTTCGAAGTTGCTGCGGATCTCGGGGACTCCTCGTCGGCGCGCGTATTCGTCGAGCCGCGGAGCCAGCCATGGTGCGTGGTCGGTCACGAAGTCCGCGCCCCATGCGGACGCGTGCAGCAGGGCGAGCTGGGTCAGGCTCTCGGCGGCAAGGTCCGGTGTGAAGTCGCTGCCGGCGTCCAGGAACTCCGCGCCCCGGCACAGCACATCCTCGGTGATGACCACGCCGTGCTCGGTCTCGGCGTCGACGTCGGCATATACGCTGCGCAGCGTGCGCACGCCGGAGCGCGCGGCCAGGTGGCGGTAGAAGGAGACTTCGTGGAATCCGGCCTGGCGGAGCGGCCATCCGGTGTCGGAGAAGTACCCCTTGACCCACAGGTTCGGCGACAGGCCGTCGGGTACGCCGTCTCGGCATTCGATGGTGAACGAGGCGTTCGTCGCCACGCGGCTCACCACGGGGCCTGGGTGCACGGCGGTCACCTCGATGCCCGGGAACCGCGGGGCGAGGGCTGCGCTGAGCCAGTCGGGCGTCAGCACATCGGAGAGTGTCCGGGGAACGGGAGGGAGCTGGAGCGCGGGCATGAAAGACGCCTCTCGCTAAGATCACAGCATGATGGTTGGATCTTAGCGATCTGCGGGAAGTCGTGGTAGAGGCTGCCTCTTGTCTCCGCGGGCAGTCGCCGCCGGGTGATATCGCTGGGCGGACGGCGGAAGGCGGTCAGACCGAGCTGACCAGTTCGTAGCCGCCGCCCCGCATCTCCGTGCACAGCTCGCGGCACGCTCCGAAGTGCTCGGCGCATTCCGGCTCGCTCTGCCAGGCCGCGCGACTCGGGGTCGCGCCACCCGGCGAACGAGCGGAAATGGTCCGGAGGGTGCGCGTCACCAAGGTGCGGCGACGGCGTTGTGGGTTTGGCCCGGCCAGGCCTCGATGGTGGTGCTGGACGGCACCACCTTCCCGGTGCACAGTCCCCGGTCCGCGAGGCCCTTGACGATCGCCGGAATCGCGGCGGCGGTCGCCGGGTATCCCTCGTGCAGCAGGATGACGCCGCCGGGCTGGACGGCGAGTGCGTTGCGGGTGATCTCGTCCGCGGGGATGCCCTTGTAGTCGAAGGAATCGGTGGTCCAGAGGACTTCGGTCATTCCGAGCCGGCGGGCATCGTCGCGGATCTGCGCATTGGTGCGGCCGAACGGCGGCCGGAACAGAGTCGGTGCGGAACCGGCCGCCGACTTGACGATCTGATTGGTGCCGAGCAGCTCGTTGAAGGCTTTCGGCTCGCCCTCTTGGTCGAGGTATGGATGCGAGTACGAGTGGTTGCCGACCGCGTGGCCGGCCTCCACCAAGGCGCGCACAGTGCCCGGGTCCTTCTCGGCGTGGGCACCGGTCAGGAAGAACGTCGCGCGGGTGTTTCCGGCGGCGGCGAGGGCCTGGACGTACGCGGACGTCATCGGCGTCGGCCCGTCGTCGAATGTGAGGGCGACATACCCGGCCGCGCACCGGTCCGGGCCGGGGGGCGCCGCGGCGGCTGCCGAAGCCGACGGCGGCTTGGGCGCGTCGGCGGCTTTGTCGGACGAGGCACATGCCGAGAGGGACGGGACGGCTGCGAGGATGCCGGCACCGATCAGGGCGGTGCCTATCCGGCGGCGGGGTACGGACCGCTTGACTGCCACGGTTCACCTTCTCGGCTCGTTCTCGGCTCGTTCTCGGCTCGGCGATCGGTGGGAAGCGGCATGGAGACGTTCGGAAGACCGCGACCCGGCGCCGTGGGTTTTCGCTCCTCGGCGCAAAGCCGAGGCGCCCCGCCCGAAGATGCATGATCATCTTGGATCTCCTGCCGGTTTGCAAAACCGGAAATCACCGCACCGGAATCCCCGGCGAATCCCGCACGACCCACGCGGCATTTCGGCGGCAGCCAGGTCGACCGAGAAACGTCCGACTCCCGTTGGTCGTCGGCGTACCGGCGCCCAGCTCCGACGCTGTCGCGGCCTACGTTGCCGAGCTGGACGCGCTCGACCCGGCCATCGTGGCGGGGCGCTCCACGGCGGTGTCCCTGATGGTCAACGGCTTGGGCATCTGCCAGGCACTGGCCGCCAACCGCGACCCGCAGCACCCCCTCGTCGAGACGATGCCGAGTTTCGGCAACGAGCAGATCGAACTGACCCGCGAGCAGGGCACCCGGGTCGTCGACGCGATCCGGCGCACCCTCCGCGTGGGGTAGCGTCCGGGTCGGGCGAGGGGGACACGGCAGTGGGCTTTTGGGGTGGGTTGGTTGTTGTCCGCTGTGCGAGGCTACGCCGCCCAAGGACCCCCGCTGCCGGGTGGGCCGGACGCGGGCGCCGGGGAACGCGAATGGTCCGCCTGGATCGACGCGCGGCTTCCGGCGCACGCCGACGACCTCGCCGCTTGGGCCGACGCCGCGGACTTGACCGGTGACCGCGAGCAGGTCCTGGCGGTGATGCGGGGCCACCACCGGTGTGCGGAAGACCGCTTCCTGGGACTCCTCGCCGCCTTGGGAATTCCGGTCTGAAGGAACGCCGTCGTCGGGAACGCCTGAAGATCAAGAAGATCACTGCCCGTTTCGCGGCCGTCGCCGCGCTCGTGGGTGCCGCTTGAAATCCGTGGGGGTGTGCGGTGGGATGCGAAAACCATCCTGTGCCGCGGTGATCGCGGCGTCGGCGGCGGGTCAGGCGGTCTGCGTTCGGCCGCGCACCAGGCGGATGCAGTCCACGGATGCCCGCGGCAGGGGAGGGACATGACACGAAGCAGCGTGCACGCCGGGGAACTGCTGGCCGGCCTGACGTTTCCCGAGGCGCCACGGTGGTGGGATGACCGGTTGTGGTTCTCGGACTTCCACACGCATACCGTGCGTTCGGTCGGTGAAGACGGCGTCGGGCGCGTCGAGCTCACCCTCGCCGGTCCGCCCAGCGGCCTGGGCCGGCTGCCCGACGGCGGCCTGCTCGTGGTCGACATGCACGGGCGGCGCGTCCTGCGCCACGGGCCCGGGGGACTCGTCACGCATGGCGACTTCTCGGCGCACGCGGGTGGCGACGGCAACGACATGGTGGTTGCCGCCGACGGCACGGCGTACGTCGGCAACTTCGGGTTCGACCCGTACGCCGGCGAACCGCCCGCCCCTGCGGCGCTGTTCCGGATCAGTCCGGCGGGGAACGTCTCCACTGCCGCCGACGGGCTCATGTTCCCCAACGGGGCCGTGATCGTCGACGCAGGACGCACCCTCGTGGTCGCCGAGACCTACGCGGGCCGTCTGACCGCCTTCACCATCGGCCCGGACGGCGAGCTGACCGAGCGCCGCATCTGGGCGGAGCTGCCCGACGGGCTGCGCCCCGACGGAATCGCCGCCGATCCGGGCGGCGGCATCTGGGTCGCGTGCCTGACGCCCGAGGTACTGCGCCTGACGGACGGCGGCGCAGTCACCCACCGCGTCGTCTGCGCGGGACGGGCCCTCGCCTGCGCGGTCGGCGGCCCCGACGACGTCCGCCTCTTCGTGTGCACGACCGAGCACATGAACACCGCAGAAACCCTCCGCGCCCGCAGCGGCCGCATCGAGGTGGCCGACATCCGCGTGTGACGTCCGGCGGCAATCGGACGTCGCGTCCGGGCTCGACGCCGTCCGGCCGTTCAGGGCGCCGCGGACCACACATGTTCCGGCACGTCCGGGACGCGCCGGACACGACGTCCGATTGCCGCCGGTATCCCGCGTGCCGGACCGCCACGATGGCCTGATGACCCAAGAAAACCCGACCCACCCGAGCCAGGCCGCAGCAGCGGGGACCGGCACACCCACGGGTGGGCAGGCACGCGGCGACGCGTTGGCCGTGCTGGAGAAGTTCTATGCCGCCGAAGCGGACTACATCGCCGCCGGAGGCCTCGGCAAAGCGAGCTTCGACGAACTCGCGGCGTGCCTCGATCCCGACGTGGTGATGTACCAGGCGCCCGGGCTTCCTTACGGGGGCACGTGGCGCGGGCCGCGCGGCATCGAGGAGTTCATGGCCGCGATGAGTGAGGCGTGGCAGTCGCTGGAGTTCGTGGAGCAGAAATTCGTGGTCGACGGAGACAGCGTCGCGGTGTTCAACCGGGGCCGCCTGCAGGCCCGCGCCACCGGTCGGATCCTCGACACCGCGGTCATGCAGCTGATCACCGTCGAACGCGGGCTCATCACCGAGATCCACCCGTTCTACTGGGACACCATCGCCGTTGCCGAGGCGTTGGGGGTGAAGCAGGAGCGCCGGTGACGGGACGGCCGCCCGCGGTTCGTGATCTCTCGTGCGCGAGCCGAGGCGGCCCCGGAGGAGTGCCGTCACACGGTCGGCGACCCCGCGCGGCGCCACGTCAGCTGGACCTGGATGTGGCCCTGCACCCCGGTCCGTGCCAGGACCGCGCCGACCTCGGCGTCCAATTGGATGCCGAACTCCAGGGTGACCTCGTCCGGTTGCTGCGCGAGGGTGCTCATCTGCCGCAACGTCGCCGCCGCGGCGTTCCGCACCCCGTCGAGCGCGGCGTCGAACGATCCGGCCGCCCGCCGCACCACGTCCCCGGCGCTTGCCGCCGCGACCACCCCCGGACCGGCATGGTCCACCTGCGCGACGACACTCCCGCCGTCCTCCAGCTCGAAACGCAGCAACTCGGCCACGACAGCGCCCCCTTCACGTCCGACCAACGGAGGCCCACGCTAGCGAACCCCCCCCGCCGCCCGCTGAACACGTCATGAAATGCCTTGAAATGAAGGTGAGGTCAGTGGTGGTGACAGCCATCTCCTTTTCGCTGGGCTTCCGGTTGGGCCACTATGGGAAGGAGCCTGTGCATTGGACGCAATGTCACCGACTTCGGCACACCGACAGGGGGCAACGGGACGTGACGACACCAACCATCGAAATCGAGACCGGACTGGTCGACCTCAGCAGTTGCGCACTCGGCGACGTGATGGCCAACCAGGACCCGCCGTTCGTCGACGCGCTGTGGTCGCTGGTCCACGACCTGGGCCAAGGCGCCGCCTCCCAGGCCGCGGGCGGCGGTGGCGGCGTGACCCCCTGCGACGGCGACGACATCTAGAGCCGGCAGGTGCAGCAGCCGCCGGCCCCTCGACCGGGCTTGGCCCGGTACCGGATCCCGGCATCGGACATCGACGCGCTCGCGCGGGGGCGGGTCCCGCTGGGCACCGGCCGCCGTCTCTCCGACACCGAGCGCGGCAGGCGGATGCTGATGCTCCGGGCGGTCGCCGACACCGCGCGGGACGGCGCGGCGGACCTGCGTTCGCCGCTCCTGCCGATGCGGCACGCGCTCGGTGTCCTGGTCAAGGTCGAGCAGATCCGGCCGGACGTCGTCCGCGACATGCTGGAGCACCCCGGCACCGGCATCTGGGCGGTCCGGGTCCTGGACCGCCTCGCGGCCGAACACGGGCCAGGTCCCGCGGCCGCCGCCGCGCCGCCGCTGTGGGTGGAACTCGGCTACCTGCACAGCCTGGCCGCCACGGCCCTCCTCCGCTCCGGACTCGAAGGGACCATCCGGGTACCGGTCCGCGACGGCGCCGTCGCGCTGCCCACCCTCGGCCGGGTCCGGCTGGCCGCCCCCGTCGTCGGCACCGAGGACGACCGGTACGGCTGGGCGACACTACACCTCCCACCCCCCGGCGGCGGCCCCACCGTGCTCACGGCCGCGGACCGGACCGTGGCCGTTCCCGCCGACCTGGGCACCCGTCAGGAGCCGTGGCTGCCGCTGCGGGTCATCCCGCTCGCCGCCGAAGGCAGACGCGTCCCGACCCGCCTCGTCCTGGAGGATTCCGACCCCTACCGGGACTTCCGCGCAGACGCCCGCACCCCGCCGAGCCGCTACCTCACCGACCACGAGGCCGGCCGCTGGCGGAAGCTCGTCTCCGAGGCGTTCGACATCCTCACCACCCGGCACCCGCACACGGCGGCGCTGGTGACCGCGGCCCTGCGCGTCCTCGTCCCCCTCCCCGAGGCGCCCCGCTTCCGGATCGCCAGCGCGTCCCACAACGAGGCGTTCGGCAGCGCGGTCATCGCACTGCCGCCCGATGCCCGGGATCTGGCGGTGACCATGGTGCACGAGGCCCGCCACTCGATCCTGAACGGGCTGCTGCACCAACTCCCGCTGCTCGCCGACACCGCCGCGGCCGAACCGCGCCATTATGCGCAATGGCGTACCGACCCGCGCCCGCTCTCGGGCCTCCTGCACGGCGCCTACGCCTTCGCCGGCGTGGCCGAGTTCTGGCGCACGGAACGCCACGCCGTCAGCGGCCCGCAGGCCGATCTGGGGCACTTCGAGTTCGCCGTGTGGAGCCGCGGCGTGCTGGCCGCCCTGGACACCCTGTGCGTGTCTCCCGGCCTGACCCCTCTGGGACGGCAGTTCGTCACCGGCTTGGCCGACGAGTCGCGCCCGTGGGCCGACGAGGCCGTACCGGCCCGCGCGCACGCCTGGGCCCTCGACGAGACCGCCGACCTGAAAGCGGTGTGGCGGGCCCGGCACCTGCGCCCGCCGCGCGGTGCCGTGGACGGCTGGGCCGACTGCTGGCTGCGCGGCGCCGACCCCAAGACGGCGCCCGCCATCAGTTCCCGCCTGCGCCCCGAACCGAACGCCGGATTACCCGACGCCCGGAGCGAGTTCCGCAGAATCCTGCTGGCCGACCCGGGACTGCTGCCGGCCCGCGTTCGGGAGACCGCCGCGTCCCGGCGTCCGCCCGCCATGACCGCCGCCGACATCCACCTGCTGCACGGTGACCCCGCCCGGGCCGCCCAGGGATACGTCCGGGTGCTCGCCACCGCGCCCGGCCTGCCGTCCGCGTGGGTGGGACTGGGGCTGGCCGCGGAACACCTCGGCGAACCCTCCGCCGCGCGCGCCCTGCTCCGGCACCCCGAAGCGGTTCGTGCCCTGCACGGCAACCTCGCCGAGACCACCCGGCGCGCCCCGGACCCGCTCACCCTCGCCGACTGGGTCGGGCGCGTCCCCGAGGCGGCCGGAGACGACTGACGCGGGCGGCGCCCACGGCACCGCCCGCATCCGTCACGCCCGCCCGCGGCGGCGCCGCCTACAGCGGCATCGGGTCGATGTCGCAGTTCGCCGGGATACGCTCGCCGGCCGCGATCGTGCCCGGGTGGTCCTCGCCGAGGATCCGGATGTAGCGCTCCATCGTGTCCGCGTGCAGGGCTTCGGCTTCGGCGTCCTGGCCCAGGTGCGGCAGGCCGAGGGCCAGATTGTTCGCCACGGCCAGCGTCGCCGGGTGGTCCGAGCCCAAGTGACGCTTGCACGTGACGAGCGTCTTGGTGGCGAGATCGACCGAGGCCTGGACGTTCCCGAGGGCCAGCAGGTCCGCGATGAGGTTGCTCGCGCAGGCCAGCACGCTCGGGTGCTCCTCGCCCAGCTTGGCCCCCAATTCGCCGGTCAGCCGCACGTTGAGGTCGCGCGCCTCTTCGACGCGCCCCATCAGCCGGAGGCACACCGCGTGGTTGACCAGCGCGCTCAGCGCGTGCGGATGGCCTCCGCCGAAGAGCCGCTCGTAGCCGATGCAGGCCTGCTCGCTCAGCTCCAGCGCGTGGGAGAGGTCGCCGCTGTGCCGGACGTCGATCGAGTGCGCCAGCAGCGCGCTCAGCGTGTCCGGGTAGTTCTCGCCGTAGCGGTTCCGGAACTCGGTGAGCGCGCTCGCGGACAGCTGCAGGGCTTCCTCGTGCCTGCCCTGCCGCCGTTCCGTCACCGACAGGCTGCGGAGGCTGGCGATGGTGTTCGGGTTCTTCGGGCCGAAGATGTACGCGCAGCGGCTGGACACTTCCTGCTGGGTGTCCCGCGCCAACTGGTAATTGCCGGTCTCCATCTGGTCGATGGCCAGCGCCGCCAGGGTGTTCAGCGTGTACAGGTCGTTCTCGCCCAGCTCTTCGAGCTTCCGGCGGTGGGTGTCCTCGTCCAGCTCCAGCGCGGCTTGGGCCGATCCGGTGAGGCGCAGGTTCAGGGCGACGCGGTGCGCGACGACGAGCGAGGCGAGGTCGTTGGGGCCGAACTTGCGCAGGCTGACCTCGTACACCTCCCGGTCCAGATCCGCGGCGGACGCGAAGTCGCCGCGCATCCGCAGGTCCCACGCGAGCATGCTGGTGATCTCCAGCGTCATCTCGTGTTCCTCGCCGAGCGTGGCCACCATCGCGTCCCGGTTGCGCAGGTCGAGGTCGTACGCCTCGTCGTAGCGGCCGAGGATGCGCAGGGCGTTCGCGTACTGCTGGGCGACCGTCATCACGTCGCCGTGGTCGTCGCCGTCGTCCCGCCGCCACTGCTCGTAGGCGCGCCGGGCCAGGTCGCGGGAGCCGTCGTGGTCGCCCCACGAATACATGTACTGGATCTCGTTGCGGACCAGCTGGCGGACCCAAGGCTCGTGGGACTCCACGGCGTTGCTGCTCAGGACGTGCGGCAGCAGCTCGCCGTACCTGGGCCACTGACCCGGGTCGGTGGGCGCGTTCGGGTCGCCGTTGGCGAGCAGCGCGTGCGCCCCGCGCCGCATCTGGTCCTGGAGGCTCTGCGGCATCTGGTTGATGAGGACCCGTTGGACCAGGCGGTGGAGCTGGAGGGTGTTGGTGCTGTGGTTGATGCGGGCGAGCGCGTAGCGGTTGATCTCGCGGATCGCCCGGCTCAGCCGGATCGGGTCGCCGAGCGCGGCCGCCAGTTCGGGCGGCACCGGCGCGTCGCGGACCCCGGTGAGCAGCCGCCGCGAGATGGGCTCCGGCGCGAAGAACGCGCAGACCTGCAGGAGTTGCAACGCGGCGGGGTGGTTCTGCTGGAGGCGTTCCAGCGACACGTTCCACGCCGCGGCCACCGACAGCGGGTAGTCGGCGGGTGGGGCGCTCACCATGAGGTCCGCGGCCTGCTGTTCGAACAACCGGAGGTACTCCTCGGCCGGCATGCCCGTCTCGGCCAGCCACACAGCGGCCTGTTCGATGCCGAGCGGGAGGTCGCCGAGGGTCTCCGCCAGTCGGTCTGCGGTGGCGTCGTCGAGGTTGGGCGCGCGGAGCTGGAGCAGCTGGCGGCTTTCGTCGCGGGCGAACACGTCCACTTCGAGAGGGCGGGCCGCGGTGCTCCACTGGGCGTTGCGAGAGGTCACGAGAATTCGTCCTGGGCCGTTGGTCGGGAAGAACTCCCGCACTGCGTCAAGGTCTTCCGCATTGTCGAAGATGAGGAGCCAGTTCTTGTACGGCTCGCCTATCCGCAAGGCCTCTATGACGGCCGGGACGGCGGCGTTCGCCTCACCGCTGCCGACCTCCAAGTGGAGCCTCCGGGCCAGTTCGACCAGGACCTGCCGGATCTGCTGCGGCTGCTCGGCGGAAATCCACCACACGACCTGGTACTCGTGCATGTGCTTGTAGACGTATTCGACCGCCAGCTGCGACTTGCCGACGCCGCCCATGCCCTGGAGCGCCTCGGGAAGGACCGCGGTGGTCCCTTCCTGCAAGCGGGCGTGCAATTGCTCCAACAAGAGCCCGCGCCCGGTGAACGCGCGGTTCCGCGGAGGCACATTGCCCCAGACCGGCGGCGGCTTCAGCGCCATTTCGGTGGACCTGGCGGCCATCGGCTGCACGCCACTCACGGACACGTTCCCTCCAACTGATTCTGTCGTTTCCTCCGCGAGGATCGACGGGGGGTCCCCAGGTGAGACGGGGACGTCAGCCGATTCCTCAGGGTAGCCACTGTTCGTGTCGATCGTGCGACCATCAGTGACCGCGGCCGCCCCTGGCACGGGGTGGTTCACTCGGGTAGGCGAAGGGCCGGCGGCGAAGGCGCCCGCGGCCATGCGCTCCCGCAGCAGGCCGACCATGGCGCTGTGCTGCCCGTCCAGCGCGGTCAGCGCGGGCAGCGCCGGGGTGAGCCAGGCTTCCACGGCGTCGAGCGCGGGCAGGCGCGCGGCCGTGCCGGGACGCACCACCACGTCGCTCAATCGGCGGAGCGTCTGGCCGGCGCTGCCGGGCACGCAGTCGGCGAACTGGTCGAAGGCCAGGCGCAGCGCGAGCACGGTCTCGCGCCGGGTGCCGTCGGCGAGCAGGTGCTGCCTTACCCCGGCCGGGAACTCCAGGTCGACACGGGCGGCGGCGGGCAGCGAGGCGTCCGCGGGTGCGGCGTGCAGGAGCCCGCTGAGCAGCAGTTCCGCCAAGTGCCAGGGCCGGGCCTCGGGGAGCAGGCGCTGCTGGAGGAGTTGCAGCACGGTCAGGTTGAGCGGTATGGCCGCACCCAGACGTGCCAAGTGATAGGCCAAAGGGCTCAATTGCGCCTGGAGGCGGCGGACGTCGTCGGATGCCTCCGGCGCGTCGGCGGCCGCCTCGGGGATCCGGACCGCGGGGGCCGTCGGCGGGACCAGGACGGCCTTGGCGGCGTATCCCGCGGCGTCGTCGCGGCGCACGAACCGGGCCCACCCGGACAGCGCCTCGGGGGTGAGTTCGAGGACGGGCACGGGCATGTGGTGCGGGTCGGGGCGGCCCGGTCCGTCCGCGTCCGGGTCCCGCGCGAGGAGGCCGAACGGGTCGTCGTGGCACGACCAGTGCCGGTTCGCCGCGGCCGGGGCCGGGCTGTGCAGCACGGTGCGTTGGGGCACCACGGGCATACGGGACCACAGGTACTCGGGCAGCAGATTGACGACGGCCACCGGTGCGTCGTCCGCCCAGCGGGCGAGCTGCCGCAACGCGGCCCCGTCGCGCCAGTGGCCGGCGTGCATGTCGCTGAGCACCATGACCATGTGCCGGGCCCCGTCGTGCGGCCCCCCGCCGGGGGCCGGACCGCCGGGCTCGGTGCCGCCCGCCGCGCCCGGAACCGCCGCCGCGGGCCACGCACGGACGACGACGTCGCGGAACGCCCCGGAGCCGGACAGCGCGGCGGCGAGCCGTTCCACGGTGCGCGACCACAGGGCACGGGCCTCGCCGGTGTCCACGACGAGGGACATCGTGAGCCACCGTTCCCGCGCGGGCCGGAACCGGGGCGTCCACATGCCCTGCTCGGCGCGGGACTCGGCGGTGGCGGCCTCGTCCAGGACGACGTCGACCCGGGAGTCGAGCCTGCGGCGCAACGGACGGAAGGCCTGTTCGATCTGGCGGGAACGGTCGAGCGCGCTCGCCGCGCCGCGTCCGGGCGCCGCCTCGCCTGGCAGTGCCCGGGGAGGTCCTTCGCGGGGAGCCGACCCGTAGACGGCCCCGATCTCGGGTGCGGGGGAGTCGGGTGGCCCGTGCGGACGGCTCCCGGGTGCGGGCGGGACGTCTTCGGGGTCGGGGCCGGGCGGATCGGACGGCGCGGCCGCCGGATCCGGGGGGTCGGGAGCGGGGAGGGGGACGCCGGGTTCCGTCGCTGCCGCCGTCGGCGCGTGGGGCGGCTCGCCGGCGGGCGGGTCGCCCACGGATTCGCGGGCCTCCCGCAGCGCGCGGATGCGGAGTTCCCGCTGCGCGGCAAGCCACAGCACCTCGCCCGCCTCGTGCACGTGGAGCACGGCACGTGTGTCCCCACGCGAGGCGATACCCGGGTCAGTACCGTCACTCGCCCTACCGCGGTGGGAGGGCGGCAACGTCATGCAGAACCAACTCCGTCCAGCCTCTGCCACAGCGCGTGCAGTAATCGGTTCCAGGAGTCGGTGTCGAGGCCCGAGGTGGAGAGGCGCAGGTATTCGGCGTTCATGAGCTGGTCGGTGGGCAGCGGCCCGGAGGACTGCGCGCGGATCACGAAGTCACGGATCATACGCGTGCGTTCGTCGTCGTCTCCGGCGGCGGCGAACTGTGCCGCGAGGATCGCCGCCAGTTCGTCCTCGGCGGGCGGCTCCATGGTCAGCGTCAGGCAGCGGCGCAGGAAGGCCGGGGGCATGGTGCGTTCGCCGTTGCTGGTGATGACGACGAACGGGAAGGCCCGGCACCGGATCCGGCCGTTCCGGACGGTGTACGTCCCGTCCGGATCGTCGGTGTGCACGGCGGCCTCCGGCATCCGGGAGCGCACGCGGGACAGCTCCGGGATCGCGAACTCGCCTTCCTCGAAAGCCCCGAGGAGGTCGTTGGCAAGGTCGGTGTCGGCCTTGTCGAACTCGTCGATGAGGAGGACGCGCGGGATCTCCCGGGGGACAAGGGCCGTGCCGAGCGGGCCGAGCTGGATGAAGTCGCCGATGCCGACCGCGTCTTCCGCCGCGTCATGGGCCCCTTGCGCGGCGGCGGCGCGGGCCTGCGCGTCCCGGGCGGTGGCTTCCTGGATCCGTCCGACGGCGTCGTACTCGTAGAGGCCCTGGCGGAGGGTGGAACGGCTGGTGATGGTCCAGCGCAGGACCCTGCCGAGGCCGAGTTCCCGGCTCACCCGGTGGGCCAGGCTGGACTTGCCGATGCCGGGAGGGCCGGTAACGATCAGCGGGCGGCGCAGAAACAGCGCGGCGTTGACCATGTCGGCCTCGCGCGGTGAGCCGAACGCCGCCGTGACCGCGGGCTTGCCGAGGCGTCGGCGTATCTCCGCGTCGTCGTCGGGAGGCGGCCCCGCCACCACGGGGCCTCCGTCGAAGTCCCGCCAGGGCGGGGGTGGTGGAAGCCGGTCGGAAAGCGTTTCGCCGTCGGGGAGTTCGCCGTTCCCCCGGTAGATCCACCAGGCGCCGCCGGTGGAGTCGGCCGCCGACGTGAACGCGTCGGCGGAACCGCGCGCTCCGTTCGGGACGCCCCCGTTCACTGCCACCCCCCGGAGCATCGTGCCGATCGGCCGTCGTGCCGATCGACGACCTTGGTCTTTCTTCAGCGGTGCGGTGCCCGTGGGCCTTCCGCACGCCTGGCCGTGGTCAAGCGATCCGTTCCGGAACCTCGGGCAACCTGGTCGGGTCGTCCCACAGCACGGCGAAGCCGGGCCGGGCACAGCCCCCGCGCGTATCGTCCCCCGTTCGGGATGCGGAGCGCAAGCGGGCCATCTGGCAAGAGAGTTCGCCGAGATAGTCGCCGAGCTCATCCGGATCATTCTCGATCATCGACGTGTCGGAATCGGTCGCGTCGGAACGGAAGGGCCAGGCCACCAGGGGTACGCCGGCCACCAGCGCGGCGCTCAGCTCCTGTGCCCCGTGCGGGTCGTCAGGCGGGGCGCTGAGCCCCAGAACGGCGATCGCCGGGTCTGCCGCCAGCCGCGCGTACAGGCCGTCGTGGCGGGCGCCCTCACCGCTCCGGCAGCGGTGCATGCGCGCGCCCCCGTGAGCCTCCGGAGCTGCCCAGCGCATGCGCCAGGCGCGGTGCCAGTGCAGGGTGTCGATGCGTTCGAGGCTCCGCACATAGACGGTGTAGTCGTAGTGGAGAGGCGGGCCGCCGAACTCCGTGTCCATGATCTTCCTGCCCGCGAGAACGCCGTGTCGGGACCAGAGTTGGACCGGTTCGTGGATCATCGACAGCGGCAGGATGAACTCGACCACGAGGTTGCCGCGATGGGTGTGAAGGTGCGCCTCCTCGCGGTCGAGGACGGTGGCCACATATGCGCGTACCTGGTCCGCGTCGAGCGAACGGTCGTCGCGCCGCCGAGGCTCCCAGCCCGTGCCGTAGTTCGTCCAGTACGTGACGTCGATCCGGTTGCCCGACGAGGACGGCGACAACCGGATCAGCAGGTACGCGGGCGACTTCGCCTCCTGCCGCCATCCGCTGACGCCGCGCAGCAGGTCGTCGAGCACGGCCTGCGCCGCCTGCGGCTCGGGGGCCGACGCCCGCACTTGGCGGCTTATCCACGTCCGCAGCGCGTCACCGCGGTCGGAGGGGACCACCGCGGCGAGGTCGGTGAGAAAGCGCAGGCTCCGGGCGATTCCGTCGGCGGGCAGGTTGATCCGGGCGAGATGCTCGTAGGCCTCGGCGGCCGTGCCGACGACGCCCGGGAGCACCGCGAAGGCGTCACCCGCCGCGTGGCGGTGGATCGCCTCCAGCCGCGGGACACTCGACTTGTCCAACCCGTCGAGCAGCACGAAGAGTTCGTCCGTGGCCGGGGCACTGTGCGCGGCCTCGATCGGGTCCACGAGACTCGCCGCGTACTCCGCGTGATGGTCCTTGCCGGACACGATCCAGACCGCGTGGGTCAAGGCCCGCCAGCCGTCCGGGACGTCCCCGAAGGCCTGCACGATGTGGAAGAGATGGAGGTGGGGGTTGCCGGAGTCCCTGACCCTGACGTGCTTCCCCAGGATCTCCTGCGCGTAACTCACGCACGCCCGTCGACCGTCGGCGTCGTCGAGGATGTCGACCCTGCCCAAAGCGTCGACCAGTTGTTCGGTGACGCTCGGGGACCGACCCGCACGGAACCTATCCATCGTCGTCCACACGGGTCGGCCACGCCCGTCGCGCGTGCGCGGTGAAATCGGCGGCGGCGGCGGTGTCCCCCTCGATCTGCCGCACGGCGTCCACCAAGGCCCGGGGCCCGTGGACGAAGGCGTCGCACCGCGCGACGATCTGGAAGAACCCGAGCCTCGGGCTGCGGGACCGCGGCACCGTCGCGGCGATGTCGGACGGCAGGACGGACAGCAGATCGGCGCCCCCGTCGACCCGGAACGACTCGACGGCCAGCAGCAGATCGACCAACGGCCAGATCGCCGCCGGGGGCAGGGGCGCGGGCGGCGGAGCGGAGCTCGGCCGCGGTGCGCTCCGCGGGGGGAGCGCGAACGCGGTCCCGTCCAGGGTGTCGAGCGGGATCATCCACGAGACGCGGGCCGCGGTTCCCTCGAACACCTCGGCGAGGACGCCCGTGACGAGCCCGCGTGCCTGGTCCCACACCCCCGCGCCGCTGAACCCCCGCTCGACCGCGGCGCCCACCGCGTCCAGGCCGTCGACCTGCCGCCAGTCCGGATACGAACCACCGGCGGCCACGACGCGGCCGCGCGACCACAGCCCGCCCGGGACCGACCGGGGGTGCCCGAACACGAGGACGGGCGCGCCGCCGCCGTCGGCACCGGCGGAGCCGTCGCCGCAGCGCCCGAGCGCGGGCGGCACCGCGCCCGGCGGCGGCGGTCCGGCGAGGCGCAGCACGGCGAGGTCGCCGGCCGGGGCTTTCCGCAGCCATCCGCCGGGGGCGACGTGCGCGAGGACCCGGGGCGTGCCGCCCACCGACGCCGGCCCGCCCGGCACGCCGGGGAAATCCAGGGGGACGGCCCCGTCCGGAGGGTCCGATTCCGGCCGCAGACCGAACGCCGCCTCGACCACGTGGGCGCACGTCAGGACGGCGCCGTCGGGCAGCAGCACACCCGCTCCCGCGATCTCCGCGCCCCCGTGCGACCACACCCGAACGCGCCACGGTGCGGCGCCTGGCGATGCGGAGCCCCCGAACTCGCGCAACCCCTGTCCCCCTTGCTCTCGCGGCGGGACCATCAGGGTAAGCCGAACGACTGCTTGACGGCACGGGTTCGTTGCCCGGGATTCGCCGTGGCCCCGAGGCGGCGGGCGGCCGCGCCGACCCGCCGCCGAGGCCCCGCCCGCCGCCCGGCGGCCCCGCTTCGCAGGGCGGCGGAATCCGGCGCGGTGCCGCTTCCGGCCCCCCCGCACGCCGCATCGACGCGCCGCTCCGGCCGAGGCCATGCGTGCCGGCGCCCGCGACGGCGGCAATCGCTTCCCCACGGCCCCAACCGGGTTGCGGGCACGCCCCGAAGCGGCCGGGGCAAAGGGCGGTCCGGGCGACCCGCGATGTGGTTGACGGTGCGTGCTGCCTCCGGGCCGCGTCCCACGCGGAAGCAGCCGGCACGGGCGACGGGGCGGGCGAGGCGCTCGAACAAGAAGCTGCGGCACTGGAGGAGCGCCGGGTCGTCCCGGCGCCGCGCGGGACGGCGGTGCCGCGTCAGCCCGCGCCGCCGATGTCCGACGCTGCGGTCGACCGGTCCCTGACCGGCGCCGGCACCGCCACCACGAGGGGCCCGCACACGTCATCGAGCAGCTCGCGGTGACCGGGTCGTCGCGGGTGGCGAAGTAGCCGTGGACGGCGCCCACTCCGCGCGGTCGCGGCGCGGCTTCTCACTTGCCGAGCCGCGTGTCCCTGGCCAACTCCACGGCGGTCGACGGCTGCCGGGGCCGGGCCTGCCGAATCACGGCCACGCCCACCCACGGATTCGCCGCCCCTGCGCGCGCCTGGTGTCGCACGGTGGGAGCCGTCGAACGCTGAGCGGCGTTCACCTTCCCCAGGCCCTTGGTCGGCGCGGCCGCCATCGGGGCCACCGTGGGTACGTGCTTCGGCGCCGGCAGGTCCGGCACGTCGTTCCGCGGGGAGGGCAGGCCCAGTTCTTCGTTCCGCCGCGCCGCCGCGTTCGCCGCCGTGCGTCCGCCGGGCTGCTTCTGGTCTTTGGCGAACGGCGTCGTATTCGCCGTCGGCGTGCCCGGCAGGCGGGTCGCGGGGGCGTCGACGACCACGCGCGCTGTGCGCGCCTGGCCGTCCCTCCCCTGGTAGGGGACTTCGTAGTGGGGAAGCGGAGAGGCCCCGCGATCGGTGTCGTGGTCAGCGTATGGGACACCGGCGGCCATACGGTCTGCCGTCGTGCGATCGGACGGCCCGGGCTGTAGCTCGGGCCGCACCGCGGGTTTGGGTGCCACCGGCGGCGAAGAGCGATGTATGGCCACGCTGCCGGTCCACGGCGTCGGCACACCCCGCGCACGCTGCGCAGGCATGACCATCGGCGGGATCCAGTCCCGACCCGACCTGTCCAGGCGTTTCGCGGATGCGGTCGCCTCATGCCCCGCCGTCCCGGACGACTCCGGGACGAGCAGGGTGCCGTGCGAACCGGCCGACGACTGGGCGCCGGACGCCCTCGCCACCGTGCGCCGGCCGACGGCGTCCAAGGCGAACTTGCTCGGCCCGCCCGTGCCGTCGCCGAGCCCCTTGGCAAGCGCGTCGCCGGTGAGCCGGACGGGACGCGGAGGCTGGGGACCGCCGCCCACGAACACCGGGACCTTGCCGTAGTCCAGGCCCCGAAAGTCGCGCACTACCGTGATGAGCGGACGCCCGGGACGCGCCTGGGCGTTATGCCGCGTGATCATCCTGCGTCTTGCCGGGCGGCTCGCTCGTTCGGCGGCCGTGACGCGGTCCTCCCCTGCCTGGGCTGCCGCGGCGTCGTTCGCGGCCCGCAACTCGGCCGGGGTCATGTTGCGTCGCGCCGCCTCGGCGTCGAAAGCGGCCATGTACTCCCGCATGCGCTCGTCAAGGCGGGCGGCGAGCGCCGTCGCGCCGCCCGTGTCCTGGCTGTCCTGGGAGCGTGCGACCTGCCGCTTCCGCCACTGGTTGACATCGCTGCGGACCGCCTTGTCGCGTCGCGCGACTTCTCTGCGCTGTGCACGCGGACTTCCGGTGAACTGGCCCTCGCGACTCGCGGACGGCTGCGTGCGGGCGACGCGCGGAGCGTTGTCGGGCTGCATCAGTTCCGTCGCCACGTACTTCGCGTGTCCGGTTCCCTGGCCGACCGCACCGGTCACCGCCCGGTAGGTGACGCCGATGCGCCGCGCCATGGTGATCAGCGCCTCGGTCGCGGCATCTTGCGCAGCTTGCCTCGCGGCGTCGTGCGCGGGCTCGGAACTGTCTGCGGCCATGGTTCACCCGTCTTCGCTCAAGATCCGCATCAGCCTACGTGCGCGGGCGACTCCGGGACGGGGGAACGTCCCTCATCTTCCCGACTGAACCCCCTCAAGCCCTCCGCAACGAGGGGCCACGGCACCGACGCCCCCCTGGACGGCGGCCCGCAGCGGGGCAGAAGAGCCGAGCCCGGGCGTTGCCCCGGAATGCAGCACGGTGATTGCGGCGGCTCGCCTGTGAAAGAAGAGACGGAGCACACAGAGAAAGTATTCGACCGGCGCATGACTTCGGCCGTGTCGGTCACGGTTCTCGGGTCCCTGATTTCGGTTCTGGACACGACGGTCGTCCACGTGGCCATGCCGTCCCTGGTCACGGGTTTCGGCACGTCGCCGGTGACGATCCAGTGGGTCGGCACGGTCTACCTGCCGGCACTGGCCGCGGTCGTGCCGCTTTCCGGCTGGGCCAACGACCGGTTCGGCGCCAAGCACGTGTGGATCTCGTCGACGGTGGTGTTCACGGCGGGCTCGCTGCCGTGCGGGCCGGCGACGTCCATGCCGATGCTCATCGCCGCGCGCGTCGTCCAGGTCGGACTCCGAGGACGGGCGGATGACCCCGTTGCGTCAGCCCCGCTTCCGCGGGGACCACGACTGCTTCGAGCAGCGGGTTTTCGGCAAGGGCGGCTCACCCCCGCATGCGCGGGGACCACGGTGGGGATCCACCGCTCCTCGGTGAGGTCCGCGGCTCACCCCCGCTTCCGCGGGGCCCAGTCGCTCGGCACGCGAACTCCGCTGCCTGTCATCGCGCGTCGTTCCGAGGCCGAGCAGTTGTCCCAGCCTAAGCCCAACCCGGCACCTCGGCGGCGGGGGATCGAAGAAGTCGGCCCATGGCAACGTTCGGTCGCTGTTGTCGAGTCGCTTCGGTCGCTCAGCGTTTGCGCAGGTCAAAGCGGTGTGGCCGGCGACCCGACAGCCGTCAGTCGCTCCCGCCGGTCTTTGGCCCGGTCGAGTTCCCGCTCAGGCAAGCCGGGTCCGCCCATCACCGCGGCCATACGGCTTCATGGGCTCTGCGCGGGAATTCGCAAGTCCCGGAACCCCGCGCGCGCAGGGCCGACGAAGCGTTCGGCGCCCGGGGCAGCGATGCGTCCGAGCAATCCCCGCACGTACAGGGGCGGGATGCGCGCTTTGGCGAAGCCAATACGCCTGCAGGGCCACCCGCCTTCTCGATCCGACTCTAGCCCTCGGCATACGAGCGAGGAACTGTTGGTCCCGGGGCCGCTCGGGAGCGGGCGTAGCCGCATTTCGCGGGGGAGGAGCCGAGCGGTCGCGCCGGAGCGGGCCCGACTCAGAAGCCACGACCCAGTTCGGGGTTCACGCCGGCGCCTGGGCCCCGGGATCGCTCACCGGCGGGCCGGCCACCCGCCGCCCCGTGTCCGTCCTCGGGAATCCTCGGCGGGGTCGCCCTTTCGACGCGCCGATCGGGGGCGTCGACGCGACCCAGGCAGGGGTAGGCGCGTCACGGTGAGCGGTCGTCACCGGTGCCGGCCCCGGACTCCAGGACAGCGGCGTCAGGTCCGGAGCCGCATTGCTCGCCGACGCGAGGTCCGAACCCGCGGTCTTGGCAGGGTCGCGCGGGACTGTGGCGGCGAGCCGGTCGCGCACCCAGTAGGCCGTGACCTGGAGGCCGCGGCCGTAGAGGGCGGGTGCCACCACTTTGTGGATGAGGGCGGTCCCGTCGTCGAGTGCCCGGTCGAGGCCGGCGCCGTCGTGCTCGGCCGCACCCCGGACCTCGGCGATGACGTCGGGGACCACGACCGCCGCCTGGGTCGCGCCCACGACGGCCGTCCCGGTCGGCAGATCCCGTTCCACTCCCGCGGTGTGTGCCGGCCCGAGCCGCTCGGCCCAGCCGGCGGTGCGGTCGACGACCTCATTGCATCGTGCGGTCGAGTTTGACGGCGGCCACCGCAACGTCAAGCATCGGATCGGCGATGGTGAGCACCTGAAGGTCCAGCAGGCAGACTTCGCTGTGCTCCGACTCCCGCCGTGGAGCCACCCGCAGCAGCAGCTTGTCGTAGTGCAGGCTTTGTGCACGACACCGGGTGCACGTGGGGTGAACCCGGCGGTCTCTTCGGTCGGATCTTCGTAGAGCGCGTCGTCGATTCCGAACTCTCTTGGTAATAGCCCGTGGGACGACACTGCCACTTTCGTGGACCCCGGTAGATCTACGGATCCCGATCCGAGGCGAGGTTCATAAACTCGGGAAACTGGCAATCGATTGGAACAGCGCATGCCCGTCTTCAATCTGGTCGACGATCCGTGGCTGCACGGGGAGTCGGCGGTACCGTCGCCCACCGTGGCTGCCGGTCTTGACGGACGCGGGTACAGCCTCCGGGAGTTGCTGCTCGATTCCCATCGCCTCGCCGGTGTGACGGTCGAAATCCCGACGATGTTTCCGGCGTTGCTGCGGCAGGTTGTGCTGCCGGTTGTCGTGGACGCGCTGGGGCATCCGAAGACCACGGCGGACTGGCTCGGCCGTTTTCGGCAAGGTGAGTTCACCCCGGCGGAGCGTGAGCGACTCGACAGCTACCTCGACGACTGGCGCGCCCGCTTCGACCTCTTCGATCCGATCGCACCATTCGGGCAGGCCGGGGGACTTCACACGGCAAAAGGCGAGACAAAGGGGGCGGCGCTTCTCGTCGCCACCGCGGCGACAGGGAACAACGTGCCGCTGTTCTCATCTCGCACCGAGGGCGACACCTTGGCCCTGACCCCGGGGGAGGCGGCGAGGTGGTTGTTGCACACGCAATGCTGGGATACCGCCGGCATCAAAACCGGGGCCATGCACGATTCCCAAGCCAAGTCCGGGAAGACTACCGGGAATCCGACGGGTCCTCTGGGGCAGTTGGGCGTCGTCGTGCCCATGGGCCGAACCCTGTACGAGACCGTCTGGCTGAACATCCCGATCCGTCCGGACGGAAGAGCCGACCGGGATGTGCCCCACTGGCGGCGTGCGCCCCAGGACGCCGAGTGGAAGGTCAGGTCCGCCGACGGAGTCCTGGACCTGTGGACATGGCAGTCGCGCCGGATCCGGTTGTTCCCCGAAGACACCGCCGAGGGGATACGGGTCACTCGGGTCATCGTGGCCGCCGGTGACCGGCTGCGCGAGTTGCCGGAAGTGGAACCGCACACCGCCTGGACACTTCCCGCCGCCGGCCGAGCCAACGCGGCCTCGGCCCCGATGGCGCGTCGGCCGCGGCGTCACCAGCCGGGGAAGGCCACATGGCGGGGACTCGATGCGCTGCTCGCCGCACAACGTCCGGAAGCGCCTGCCACCGCTCACCAGGACGGGTTCGCGACCAGCGTGCTGGTGGCCCAGATGCGCGGTGTTCTCGGCCGTCTCCCCCCGGCCTACCCCCTCCGCATCGACCTGACAGGGGTGTTCTACGGCAACCAGTCCGCCGTGGTCGACGACATCTTCCACGATGCGACACCCCTGCCGCTGCAGGCGCTTTCCCGGGATTCGCCGGTCCGCGCCGCGATTCTCGACGCTGCCGAGCAAGCGGAACAGCTTGCCCGCGCGGTCAACATCCTCTCGGCGGACCTGCGGCGCGCTGCGGGCAGCGAGCCGATTCCCTGGGACAGGGGCCAGCGGCCGGGTGAACTGGTCCTGCACGGGCTGGACCCTCTGATGCGGCGCATGCTCACCGGCTTGCGCGCTGTCGACGAGGACGAAGCCCTGATCCGACGCGGTCGCCTGGCGTGGGAGCAGCTTGCGTGGCGCTGCACCTGGCAGATCGCCGACCGGGTGATCTCGACGGCGTTGCCGAGTGCGTTCGGCGGGCGGACCGTCCAGCAGAACGGAAGAGACGTCGCCTTCCATCTCGGTTCCGCCGTCACCGACTTCCGCCGCCGCATGCGGGAGATCCTCCACCGAGCGGCCGAGGCTCGCGCCGCGGCGCAAGCGTCGAACCCTGTGCCCGCTTCGACCGAGGACTCCGTCCATGCCTGACAACCCGGGAAAGCCCATGCGCTACTGGAACCGCTTCACGGCACCGGACGGCACCTGGCGCAAGAACCCCGTCACCGGACTGGCCGGGCCTCCGCCCGGTGAGGACCTGGCCGCACTGCGCAGGGGATTGTCCGTGCCTCCAGGCACGTCTCTGCCCATCTGGCGGCTGTGCTCGGCTCCTGTCGACGACCGGCTGGCGCGCCGGGATCAGGTAACCCCTGAGCAACGAGCCGAGCATGCGGCGCTCGCGCTGTACGGACTGCACCAGCAGTCACAGCGCACTCCCATGCACAAGCGCGGCGTCTCCGCCGGCGCGGCGCTCCGAACCATGCGCAGCACTGGTGCATACAGCGGGGACGCGGTCGACCGTCGGGTGAACGCCGCCGTGACCGCCACCAGTACGCGGGTGTTCGTGGCACGGCTGCGCGGCCTGGTGACGCAACTCCGCGGACAAGGACTGCCGTTGGACTACGACCTGCTGGTCCGTGACCTGATGGCTTACGAACGACCGGCAGGCCGGGCCGCGGTGCGCGAGCGCTGGGCCGTGGCCTACTACAGCCGGCGGCCACCGGGACGACGCCCCGATGAACACGTCTCCCTCTCCCCACGCATCTCGGAGCCCTGCCATGAGTGAAGCGCGCCGCGCCTACTTGGATGTCCACATCCTCCAGACGGTGCCGCCCGCAAACCTGAACCGCGACGACCAGGGCAACCCCAAGGAGGCATACTTCGGCGGAGTCCGCCGCGCACGGGTGTCCTCACAGGCCTGGAAGCGCGCCACGCGGATGGAACTGGCGTCCCGACTGCCCGAGTTGGAACAGGGCACCCGGACCAAGCGGATCGTCGCCGAACTGGCCGGCAGACTGCGCCGCACCGGAGTGGACGACGAACAAGCGCAACGCCTTGCGTCGTTCTTGCTGGTGCCGTTGGGGATCAAGGCGGGGAAGAAGGCAGGGGAGACCGCGTACCTGCTGTTCTACGGGCACCGTCAACTTGAGGACATCGTCGATCTTGTCGCCGGCGATGCGGTCGAACTGGCCGGGTTGGACGACGAGGCGTTGACCGCGCACGTCAAGGAACTACCGGTCGTGGACAAGCTCGGCGTCGGCCACCCGGTGGAGGTGGCGCTGTTCGGCCGTATGGTCGCGGCGATCGCGTCTCTCAATGTGGATGCTTCCGTGCAGGTTGCGCATGCGCTGTCCACGCACGCGGTCGACTTGGAGTTCGACTACTACACCGCTGTCGACGACCAGAACCCGGTGGGGGAGACCGGCGCGGCGATGATCGGGGACGTCGGCTTCAACTCGGCGACGCTGTACCGGTACGCCACAGTCGGCCTCCACCAGTTGCACCGCAATCTCGCGGACCGCGGAGCCGCGCTCAAGGCCGCGATCGCCTTCGTCGAGGGCTTCGCCCGTACCGTCCCCGGCGGCTATCAGAACGCGTTTGCGCACCGCACCCTCCCGAGCACGGTGGTGGTGATCGTGCGGACCGATCAGCCGGTCAACCTGGTCTCCGCGTTCGAGGAACCCATCACGGCCACCGACGGGATCGCGGCGGCCTCGGCCGTGCGGTTGGCCGAAGAGTACGGGCGCGTCACCGAGACTTGGGGCGGCGCTCCCGGGCATCTGGCCGTGTGCCACACCTTCGACGAGAAATCACCGGCGGCCGGCCGGCTTCGCGAACTCCTCGGTCCGCCGGTGCCGTTTCCACAACTGACCCGTGGACTCGCACGGCCGCTGGAGGACGCGATGGGATGGGGTCCCGGCGCATGACGGCCGCCGAAGACCCCCGCGGGCAGGCCGTGCTGTTGCTGCGGCTGGCCGCGCCGCTTCAGTCATGGGGATATGCCAGCGCGTTCAACCGCCGCGAGACCCGCCCCGAACCGACGAAGTCCGGGATCGTCGGTTTGCTCGCGGCTGCGCAGGGACGGGCCAGGGAAGACGACATCTCCGACCTGGCAGCCCTGCGACTCGGCGTACGAGTCGACCAGCCCGGCACGTTGCTGCGCGACTTCCACACGGTGTCCGACTACCGGGGCCGCCCGCTCCTCCAGTCGGGGGTGACCGCGAAAGGCGTTCAAAAGCCGACCTCCCCGGCCAAGTACACGCACGTCACCCAGCGGTACTACCTTCAGGACGCGGTCTTCCTGGCAGCGGTCGGCGGCCCCGGGCCGCTGATCGAAGCATTGGACGACGCGGTTCGCAGCCCGGCGTTCCCGCTTGCGCTCGGCCGCAGGTCCTGCGTGCCGACCCAACCCATCCGTCTGGGGCTGCGGCGCGGCGGAGTGGAAGCGGCGTTGCGTGACGAACCGTGGCAGGTTTCCGAGCACGCCCGGAACGCGCACTGCCGCCGTGCCGGTGGCCGCCCTGCCCGCGTCGACCTGAACGCGACCGTGGACGACGACTCCGGAGACGACGTCCTCGGCGACGTACCCCGCTCCTTCGACCCACTCCGCCGGGGATTCACCAGCCGCCGTGTCCGGCACGTGCGGGTGTCCGCCCCCACGGGCATCCGGAATCCCGACAGCCCGGACCAATTGCCTTCCGGGCACGACCCATTTGCGCTCCTGGGATGGTGACACGGCATGACTCGTCTTTCCCGGATACGCATCAATCCCCTGCGCGCCGCGAGCCGCAAGATCCTCGCGAACCCCCGCGCCATGCGCGGACTGGTCATGGGCGGGATCCCCGGCAATCCGCTGGACGAGCGCGTCCTGTGGCGGCTCGACCACGACAACCCGAGACGGCCGCAGCTCTACGTCCTCAGCACATCGAAGCCGGACTGGACGCATGCCGTCGAGTCCGTCGGCTGGCCCGACGCCGACGGCGACCACGCGCTGGTCACCGACTACACCCCGCTCCTGGCGCGCCTCGCGGTCGGAGGCCGGTTCGCGTTCCGCCTGACCGCGAACCCCGTCCAGAACACGTATGCCCCGCAGAAAGCCTCCGCCGGCCAGCAGGCCCGCCTCGAAGTCGGCCGACCGGAACGGGCCTTCCGCATCGGGCACCGCACCGCCGCGGCCCAACTCCGGTGGTTCCTCGAACGCACCGAGCGATGGGGCTTCACCGTCCCGCCCGTCCGCGCCGATCCCAGGGCGTCGGGACCACACGAGCCCTCCCCGGATGGGCAAGAGACTGTGCCGCGGGAGGTCCGCTTCGTGTCCCGGCAGCGGATGAGCTTCCGCAAGGGGCCCGGCAAACCCGTGGTTCTGCACACCGCCACCTTCGAAGGGGCCCTCGAGATCACCGACGCCGCAACGTTCACGGCCTGCTTGACCGAGGGCATGGGGCCTGCCAAGGCATACGGTTGCGGACTGCTCACCCTCGCCCCGCTGCCCTCCTCCGGCTAGGAAGAGAAGGCACACGGCGCGGCCGACCCCGAACCGGTCGGCCGCAGGCGCGCCGCGATTGCGAGGAAGCACTGCCGATGACCACCGCACCGCCGATGAGGCGGCCCGCTGAAGCCCCTTGGACCCGGAGCCGACGGGCCGGCCTGTCGGAACCCTTGCTTGGTGTTCGACCTTCGGCAAGTCGAATAGGCGGAGCGCAGCGCCTTGTGTGCGAATGAATCGATATTGAACCCCTGTGATTCGTCGTCCCGTCGGCCTTGGGCTGGGGGTGGGTAAAATCCCCGGCTGCGCGGGGGAAGGGCAGCCGTGTCGGCCCCGGTACGGGGATTGCTCACCGAACACCTCCTCGTTCTCTCTGCCATCGTCGTCGGCCCCGCACATGCGGGGATTTCCCACCCGGGACCACCACCTCCGCCCCGTTTTCCGGGGCGCGGCCGACCGCAAGCCGCCATCCTCGCCGGCGCGGTTGTCGGCCGACCTGGAACGCCTCGTCGACAACTGCGGGTGAATGTGCGCGCCAAAGTGCCGTCGTGGACAGCAGGCGGTCGACACCCAACCAAGCCGAATACCTCTTCGTTCTTTCCCGAAATGTTGATCCGATTTCTGCGGTCTCCGCCCCAAGGGGTCTCGCGTATTTGCGTGTTCTGTATTGCGTGATTCCGATTCTTGTCCTTTGATGGACGGCGTCGCTTCGTGCTCGAGGCTCGTCGGCGCCACGTCTCCGGAGTGAAATCCGGAATAGGGCGGTGGACGCAGACGACGACTTCACGCAGCCGAACCGCATCGGCTTCATGCGACTCATGAGGGCCGCACGTGGTCTGTCCGACGGCGGACGCGGGCGCCGGAAAGTCCCTGAGAGAGGACGCCGTTGAGCGCGACGACCAAGCGGCGGGGGCCCAATCCGTACGCGGAGATGCAGGCGCTGGGCGCGGTCATCGGGGTGTTGTTCCTCGGTTGTGTGGTGGCGTGGGCCGGGGCGTGGATCGGGACCGGCGAAGGCCAGGAGAACCCGCCGGGCGTTCCCCCAGTCACGGTCGTGCTCCTGGCCCTGGGCAAGTATCAGTGGCCGGGCGCGACGGCGACTGCCGCGGTGTTCGTCATCTCTGTCGCGATCGCCGCGTTGGGCGCGGGCATCGCCGCGGTGGTCATCGCCCGGCATCGTCGTGAGGTCCTGGTGGACCGGGCCGCGCCGTATCTGGCGCAGAAGCGGGAGTTGGCGGCGATCACGACCCGGGGTGCGTCGAACACGGCGCGGCGGCTGGGTCTGCCGGGTCTGGATCCGCCGGGTGTGCAGATCGGTCGGATGGTCCGGGGGAGTGCCGACTTGTGGGGCACGTGGGAGGACATGCACGTGGACATCTGGGGACCTCGCACAGGTAAGACGGCGACCCGGGCGATTCCGAACATCGTGGCGGCTCCGGGGCCGACGGTGGTGACGTCGAACAAACGCGATGTCGTGGACGCAACGAGGCTGTCCCGGATGCGGCGCGGCCGGGTGTGGGTGTTGGATCCGCAGGCGCAGGCCAGTGAGCCGCCGAGCTGGTACTGGGACCCGTTGTCGTATGTCGGGGACAGCATCGTGCGTGCGGTGAAGATGACGGGTCGCTTCTCGTCGATCAACCGGCCCGACCATGCGCGCAGCGACGCGTACTTCGAGCCGGCGGCGGAGGACTTGATCAGCAACATGCTGCTGGCGGCGTCGTTGGACAATCTTCCGATCACGCGGGTCTACACGTGGCTGACGCGGCCGACGGACGACACTCCGGAGCGGATCCTGCGGGCGTTCGGGCACGACATGTCGGCGGATGCGGTGGAGAACGTGATCACGGCGCCGGACCGGCAGCGTGCGGGTGTGTACGGGACGGCGGCGCAGATCATGTCGTTCCTGATCGCCCCGGGCATCGCCGAGTGGGTGACGCCGGGCACTGATCCGAGCCGTCCGCAGTTCGACTACCTGTCGTTCGTCAAGGAAGGCGCCGACACCATCTACCTCCTCTCCGAGGAGACGAACAAGATGGCCGCGCCCCTGGTCCTGGCCCTCACCGCCGCCCTGGCCGAGGCGGCCGAGAACTGGGGCATCGTCCGACCTGGCGGCCGCGTCGAGACGCCGATCCTGTTCGTGCTGGACGAGGCGGCGAACGTCTGCCCGTGGAAGGCGCTTCCGGACAAGTACTCGCACTTCGGTTCGCGTGGGATCGTGATGATGACGATCCTGCAGTCGTGGGCCCAGGGCGCGGCGGCGTGGGGGGACACGGGCATGGCGAAGCTGTGGGGCGCGGCGAACGTCCGCGTCTACGGCGGCGGCGTCTCCGACACCAAGTTCCTCGGGGACCTGTCCGCATCGGCCGGCATCTTCGAACCGGAGACGACGTCGACGAGCCGCAAGGTGCACGACTTGTGGGACAAGAACGTCACGACCGGGTCGCGAAGTGAGCCTGTGCTCGACGTGCCCGATCTGGCGTCGATGCCACGCGGCCGGGCGCTGGTCCAGTACAGCGGTACGCGGCCGACGCTCGTGAAGCCCGTGCCGTGGTGGGAAGGCCCCTATGCCGACGAGATCCGGGCATCCCTTGCCTACTTTGAACCCGGCGGAACCGGAGGCCCCTTGGGGCCCCAGGAAGCAACGCCCGAGGCCCTGCGGAAGACGCCATGAGTGCTTTCATCAACCAACCCGACCCCGACTCCACACCGCACGCCGATGCCCTCGGTCCGAAGAATGACCCGAAGACCACCGAACGCCCTGATGAAGAGGGGCGGGTCGAATACGATCTTGCCTTCACGTCACTCGACAGCTTCGTCACCGAGTACATCGGGCAAGTCCTTCGCCGCCGGCTCAACCGCGCCACCGCGATCTGGTGCCCCGAATGGTGGCGGCACCCCGAGGCCCTGGTGCGGCTCAGCGCGATGTGGCGGGCGTTCGAATACCTGCGCGTCGACGCGGCTTTGGGCATGTCCGCGTTCTGGCTGCACCACGCCGACCCGCACATGCGCGTGCTCATGGACCCGGAGTTCGGGCCGTTCGCGCTGTGCGACCCGCGGGAAGGCCACGCCGTCCGCGAGTTGGAGCCGCTGCCCATGGCACCGTCGCCGCCGGAGATGTGGGACCATCCTGCCTTCCGGCTCGACACAAGTGACCTTGGCAAGTCCGTGAAGACCGTTGGCGAAAACCTCCCGCCGCCGCCTGCGCCCTCCGGCTACACCCTGGACATGGGCCCCGAATACTGACCTGCCGCAACGATGCCAACAGCTCTGGATCCAACGCGAGTTCGTCGCCTGTCGGGCCGGGCACCTCCACATGAGCCGTGGCGCAGGAGCACATGAGCCGTGGCACAGGAGAGGCAACCCTGCGCCACGGCTCTCCCGTGTCCGGAATTCCCGTGGGTGACCGGATCAGTGAACTGTGGCTTTTACGGCCGCGTCGATCATGCTCACGACAGCAACGGGACAACTCCGCTGGACGAGATGGGACGCGTTCACCGACCGTGTGACGGAACGCGCGCGGTCGGCTTGGAACTTCTGCAGATCGAGGGGGAGGATGCGGTCGGCCGTGGTGATCAGCGTCCAGGAAGGAAGCGTGTGCCAGGCTGCCTCGGTTGCCGGCTCGGCCAGCGCCGCGGCATGAATGGGGCGCTGTGCGGCCGCGAATACGCGGGCGTCCGCGATCGGTGAGTCCGCGGCGTAGACGCGGGGGAATGCGTCCTGCCGGATGTACAGGTCGACGCCCGCGGATCCGTCCCCGCCCGGAGCCGGTACCTCCTCGAGTGTCGGCTGCAGCTCCGACCCCGGGTAGCGGAAAGCGAGTTCGCCGGTGGTCTCCCCGACATCGGGGATGAGTGCGGCGACGTAGACGAGAGCCTTCACGTTGGGTGCGGACGCGGCCGCCTGGGTGATGACAGCGCCGGCGTAGGAGTGGCCGACCAGGACCGCCGGACCGTCGACATGGGCGAGGACGGACCTGACGTGTGCGGCGTCGGCTTCCAGCCCTCGCAAGGGGTTTGCGGCGGCGATCACCGCGTGTCCCTTGGCCTGCAGACGTGCGATGACCGGCGCCCAACTCGCACCGTCGACGAAAGCGCCGTGCACGAGGACGACCGTCGGCCGCGCGGCCGACGGTGAGGATGTGGCAGGCCGTGCGGAGGCGGTCCCCGTCCCGAGCACGGCACTGCCGATCACAGCGGAGGTGCCTGCCACGACGTGGCGGCGCGTGAATCCGTGGGCATTCGTCATCCGGGAACTCCATGGCTAAGCGGGGCATGAGGCCGTGCCCGCCGTCGGTGGTTCGCCGCCCTTCGGGCACGAATGCAGATTGGCATTGTCGATCTCGGGCGGCAATGACACGAAACCCACCATTTTTGCCATGGTGTGGAATGGCGGAGGAAATGCGAGGCCGACGGCTGCCGGCGGTGGTGTGACGTCGAATCGGCCCGGTATATCTGCGGGAGAAGCGGCAGTGGGGCACGGCATTCCGGTGAAGAGCTTTTCGTCTTTTCTCATGCGAAGTGCGCCGACGGTTGCGAAACGGCGTCGGACGTCGGGGGCGCCGATCCGTCGCCCCGCAGCTCTCGCCCCTGCGCGAGGACCCGCGTGAGTGCCATCCGCGACGAAACACCCAATTTCCGGTACGAGTTCGACAGGTGATACGAGACCGTGCGGGGGCTGAGGAAGAGCCGTGCGGCGATCTCCCGGTCGGCGAGTCCCTCGGCGGCCAACTGTGCGACGGTGGCTTCCTGGCCGGTCAGCTGGACGGGGTTTCCGCCCTTGCGCTCGCCGTCGAAAACGGTGACTCCGCACGCGCGCAGCCCCACACGTGTCCTCTCGGCCCAGGGGTGCGCACCGAGACGTTCAAAGCGCGCCAGCGCGCCGCGCAGCGTTTCCCGGGCGTCGGCCCTTCTGCGCATGTGTCGCAGCCACTCGCCGTACAGAAGCAGCGTTCGTGCGTACTCGAACGGACGCTCGTCCTTGGCATGGCACTCGATGGCGGCGAGCCACAGGTCTTTGGCGTCTTCGTCGTCGGCGACCAGCGCGCGGCAACGGTAAGCCACCGCGGTCACGGCCGGGTTGTCGCCGAGGGCCGTCGCCCACTGCAGGTAATACGTGAGGCGCTCGGCGGCCTCGCTGCGCCGGCCCAGGCGCACCGCCGCCTCGATGTGGTTCGGGGCAAGCCGCAGATAGAGCAGTCCGTGGAACGGCCTGGTGCCCAAGTCGGTGCGTGAGATAGCCGACTCGTAGCGGGTGTAGCCCATGTCGAGTGTGGACAGCGCGTGAGCGGTGTACTGCGGCTCGTCGTGCTCGTCGTGCTCGCCGGTCGAGGTCGCGCACCGGTTGCCGAGGTTCCTGCACTCCTGTTCGTCGCCCGAGATGGCCGCATGTACGGCCAGGATCTCGCAGAGCCGGATTGCGGCCAGGGGGGTTCCGATGGCGTCGGCGACGGCCAACCCCTCGGCTGCGGCGGCTTTGGACTGCCGCAAGGCGCCCAGCCCCAACTGGGCGAGGGCTACCCGGTGGAGGACCTCGGGAAGCAGCCCTGTCATCCCCCGTTCTCGGCAGGTCCGCAGAAGTTCGAGGGCCCGCAAGAGGGCTTCGTGTGCGTCTTCCACTGCCAACAAAAGCAAGATGTTGGCCAGTTCGTCTTCGGGGGAGCCGATCTGGACCGGCCGCTTGCGCAGGGGAGCGAGGGCGCGCACCAGCGGGGCCGCAGCATCGAAGCGTCCTGCCGAGACGAGCGCCGCATGCCGTCCCGCCGTCAGCTGTACCGAGGCCTCCGAACCGAGTTCCGCCGCGATCGCGTCGGCCAACGGCTGGGCCAGTTTGATCATGCCCGGATCGGGTGCGTAGGTCAGCCAGCGGAAGACAGCCGACAGCATCGTCTGGGCCGCCGACGGGTGACTCCGGACCAACGGGGCTGCCGCATCGAGCACCGTACGGCACGCGTCCGAGCTCGAGGAACGGACCTGCTCGACGTGTGCACGAACGGCGGCAGACTCGGCGCGGGTCAGGGGATCCGACGACAGCAGCATGGAACGCGCCGCGAGCTTCTGTGCGGCATCGAGACGACCGGTCACCAGCATGGCCTGCGCGGACGAAGCAAGCAGCTTCGCACGTGCACGGTCCTCCGTGGCAAAAGAGGCCGCGCGTTCATAGGCCATGGCGCTGGTTCGGTAGGCACCGAGGTTCTGTGCCCGATCGGCTGCCGATTCCAGCGCCGCGGCGACTTCCCCGCTGGTTCCGGCAGTTCCGGCGGCCAAGTGCCATGCTCGTCGATCGGCGTACTCATCGCTGGTCAGTACACGTGCGAGAGCCTGGTGCGTGGCCAGCCGCCGGACGAGCGGCGCCTGGCGGTACACCACGCGGCGTATCAAGGGATGCCGGAAAGTGACGACATCACCGGTGACCTCGATCAGCTTGGCGCGCTCGGCTGCTTCCAAGGCCGCGAGCGAATCTCCCAGCTCGTCCGCTGCGGCCGCCAAGACCGTCAGAACCCCGGTGTCCTCGGTGGCCGCGGTCAGAAGCATGGAACGGGTTTCCTCGGGAAGCGCGCGAACCCGGGCGCCGAAGGTCCTCTCGATGCGGTCCGACACCGGGCCGGGTGCCAGCACGGGGTCGTCACCGGCGAAGACCGCTTGATCGGAGTCCGAAATCAGCGCGCACAGCTCGATCAAAGCAAGCGGGTTGCCGCCCGCGACATCGATGACGCGCTGGAGTGCTGCCGCTTGGAGCCCAGGCGCCCGCCCGGCCAGAAGCTCATACGAGTCCTCCCGCGACAGGGGTGCCACGCGAAGTTCCGGAAGGTCCGAGCCGATATGGGAGTCCTCGTGATCGCGCACGGCGAAGAGCATGACCACTCCCTCGGTGCCGAGGCGCCGCGCGGCGAAGCTGAGGGCGGTGGCCGAAGCTTCGTCCAGCCATTGCGCATCGTCGACGACGCACAACAGCGGAGCGGACGCGGAAACGTCCGACAAGAGCGTGAGCGCACCGAGGCCGACCAGCAGACGATCCCTGGACGACCCGCCCGCCGCGGAGTCCCCCTCCGGGCTGCCGAGAGCGGCGTGGAGCGCGCCGGCCTGGGCAATGGGCAGCGCATCAATTTCCGCACTCCATCCGCCGAACAGCATATGCAGTGCGGCGTAAGGCAGTTCGACCTCGCTCTCGATGCCTCGGACATGTATCACGCGTGCCGTGGCATCTTCCGCAAATGCTCTTGCGGCCCAGTCCAACAGCGCGCTCTTGCCGATCCCTGCCGGACCTCGCACCACGAGGGCCCGACTGCGTCCTCGCCGCGCCGCTTCGAGGAGATCGACGATCATGTCGGTCTCGGACTGGCGGCCCAGCAGGACATGCTGCGTTGCCGCCGCAGAGCGGATCACGTCGGCCATGTTGTACCCACCTGTACACGTGTCATCGCCCACAACAGAGGTGAAGCGAGCGCTTCGTATGGCTTCGGGCAAGGGCCGGAGCCGAGAGAACCTTGACGAGTCGCCCCATGCCGGGCCGGTGTCCTTGTGTGGAGATGTCGTTCGTGAGACCCACAGAACGACGGGCCCGGAGAAGGCGTCGCAGCAGCCCATCCCAACGATCAAAGGCTGCGCACCGGTAAGGCTACGGAGGAGCAGGAGCGCCGGCATCCGACGACATGCGGGGGTTAGACCTGCACAGTCGTGCGGCCACAGCCCCTCCGGACCACCCATCGGCCGGTAGGTTGACGGTATTCGACATTGCCCTTCCAAGCTCCCGTGTGGAAAGCCACGCCCTGAGGAACGCAGTTTCCACGGCGGCCACACACGGAGCAATGACACGAAACCCACGCTCCCTGCCATGAACCGGTAAGGGTCCGGTCGACGCCTTCCACCGGCCATGGCAGGAAAAGTGGGTTCTGTGTCATTGCTGCCATGCGGGGCACCTGTGAAGCTGACCGGCATGAAGAACCGTCGCACCGTGCTCGCGGTCCTGTACGACGGAGTCTTGGGCTTGAACGTCACAGGCCCGCTCGAGGTCTTCGCCAGGGCCGCGGAACTTGCCTCCCCACCGGGGGCCTATGGTCTGAGAACGGCAGCGCTGGACGGCAGGCCGGTGGCCAGCTCGATGGGTCTCGCCATGACGCCGACGCACGACCTCGCTGCATGCAACCCGCCCCATACGCTCCTGGTCCCCGGCGGCCCGGGGCAAAGCTGCGTCCCGTCGCGGATGGTGGAACGCGTTGCCGAACTCGCGGCAGGTGCCGAGCGTGTGGTCTCGATCTGTACGGGGACGCTGCTGCTGGCCGAAGCCGGCTTGCTGGACGGTCGGCGGGCCACCACGCACTGGGCTTCCGCCGAGGAACTCGCCCGGAAATTCCCCGCGGTGACAGTTCTGCCGGATCCCTTGTTCGTCCGCGACGGCAACGTCTACAGCTCCGGCGGTGTGACCGCCGGCATCGATCTCGCGCTGTCTCTGGTCGAAGAGGATCTCGGCAGCGACGTGGCCCTGCGCGTTGCCCGGGACCTGCTGGTATTCCTCCGCAGGCCCGGCGACCAAGGCCAGTTCGCCGACGGCCCGACCGCAGCGAACGCCGAACGCCACCCGGTCCGCAAGCTTCAGCAGTGGATCATCGACCATCCTGCGGAGGACCTGTCCGTCGATGCGCTGGCGGGGCGTGTCGCGCTGTCGCCGCGCCAGTTCGCCCGGGTGTTCCGGGACACCGCCGGGGTCACGGCCGGCAAGTACGTCGACAGCGTCCGCCTCAACGCCGCCCGACGCCGACTCGAATCCACGGACGACTCCCTCGACGACGTCGCCCACGCTTCCGGATACGGCTCGTCCGAAGTCCTGCGTCGAGCGTTCCTGCGGCTCTTGGCGATCACGCCGGGCGAATACCGTCGCCGCTTCCGCACCGTTGCCCGCGGCCACGCACCGCGAATGGCTCTGCCCCCGACCTGATCCGCCTCGACCACGGCCGACGCCGACCACGTACTTGTACGGAAGACCCGACAGACGCACCTTCACACAATGACGATGTGATCGTTTCGACAGCACCGGAGAAGAACGCCGCCGAACGCGACGAAGTCAACACCAGCGTGCTCTGGACCTGGCTCTTGGTGGCGGTCGGCGCACTACGGGGTGGTGACCTCGCACTTCGGGCGGCCCTGCCGCCGCGTCCGGGCGATCCTGCCGCTCAGCCGTCGGCGACACGTGACAGCCGACAGGCGCTCGCGGATAGCGCGGTTGTGCGACATGACTCCGAGCCGGGTCAGCTCGTACGCGAAGGGCCGGATGCGCGCTCGGGACCAGAACGTGCTCGAGCGAGTGGCGGACGGACTGCGACTTCCCGGCAAGATGCTGGGTCTCGCGCCGCGAGCATGGGAGTCCCAGGGCGTCGCCGTGGGCCGCCGGACCGTCGAAGCCGCCGTCGTCGGTGAACGGCCGGACGGTACGTCGGCAACGACGGGAGAGGTGCCGGCCGAGGTCGAATCAACGGCTTCCGTCGGCCAGCCGGGTGATGAGAGTGAGGAACTGGCGTCGCTGGGCCGCGCTCAAGGGCGCGAGGAACTCGTCCTGGATCCCGCTGACGACGTCGTCGAGTTCGAGCAGCTGCGCCACGCCTTCCGCGGTGATCGTGACGATGTTGCGGCGCTTGTGCTCGGGATCGACCGAGCGGGCGAGCAGGCCGCGCGACTCGAGTTCGGTCAAGGCGGCGGTCACGTCGCTGCGGTCGATCCCGGTCCTGCGGCCGAGTTCGGCCTGACTGAGGGGTCCGGACTCGTCGAGCGCGGCGAGGAGTCGGTAGTGGTAGCCGCGCAGTCCCCGGCCGTGGGCCTCGAAGCCGGTGTTGAGCAGTCCGGTCGCGCGCAGATACGCCCGACTGACCTGCCAGGTCGCGCGTTGTGCGAGCCGGGTGGGTACGGCGTCGGTTTCGTGATGGGTCGTAGGCACACCCTGAGAGTAACAGTTGTGGGTTGCACCAACGCTTGTTATGTTGGTCTGGCCAACATTGAATCTATTCTCAAGGGGACACCGTCATGGAATCGTCGCCGAACCGCGACCCCGAACGCGTTCTCATCGTCGGCCGCAGCCCCAGCGTGCTGGTCACAGCCGTCGGCATCCTGCGGGCCAAGGGCTACTCCGCCGACGCCACGAACCAGTTCGACCGGGTCCTCGACGACTACGACGTCGCCGATCTCGACGTCCTGGTCTTCGGCGGCATGATCCCGGCCGACACCAAGGAACGTCTGCGCGAGGACGTTTCCCGGCTCAACCCGCGCGTGGCCGTCATCCAGGGGCTCGCGGGAATTCCCGGCCTCATCGCCGCCCAAGTGCAGGCCGCGGCCACCGCCGAACTCCGCGACGGCGGTCAAGTGGCGTACGACGCGGATCAGCGCGCGGTGCACCTCGTGCTGGACGATCCCGCCCGGGTCGCGGTCGAGGCGTGGTGGGGCACGTCCTTCGTGCCCCCGGAGCCGAAGAGCGACTCGCTGCAGGTGTCGGACGGCCGACTCGACGCAGGCTCCCACGTGATTCAACTGCCGGACCTGGTGCCGTCGGTCGCGTCCTTCGCCGCCGTCACCGTCGGCCGGGTCACGCACGTGTTCACCGTCGGACCGATGCCCGACGGCGTCGCCCGGATGGTACCGAAGTCGGCCGCCGACCAGCGCCTTCCGCAGGTCCGCAAGGTGACGACGACCAGCGATGACCGGTAACCCGGGCGCGGCGCAACCCGGCCCGGGCCCGGAGCCGAGGGCGCGGCCCATGCCGGCGCAACGCTTCGTGAACCTCGTCGTCCGCGCCCTGCTGCGTTCGCCGGGCCTCGGCAGGGTTGTCGGCGGCCGCTTGGTCACCCTCTACGTCGTAGGCCGAAAATCGAAGCGCCGCTTCGCCGTTCCTGTCGCCTACCTCTCCGAAGGCGAGGACCTCCTGATCGGCACGTCCGCCGCGTGGCTGCGCAACCTGCGCACCGGCGAGTCCCTCGCCATCCGCCTCCGAGGGCGGCTCCGCCAAGCCGACGTCCGGATCAGTGCGCGGCAGGCGGAAGTCGTCGGGGCGTACGCCCACATGGCGCGCGTCAACCCGACGTTCGCCAAGTTCAACAGGATTCGCGTCTCCGAAGACGGCCGGCCCGACCCCGGCGACCTGGAGCTTGTCTGGCTCGGCGGCGCGCGCGTGCTCAGGCTGACCCCGCGGTGACCGAGCTGCTGCTGCGCCCAGGTCACCCCCGCGGCATGTGGCGCTCACGGGGCAACCTCCTCGATGAACCGGAGCGGCTGCGATTGCTCCTGTGGCTTCAGCTTCACGCCATGGCCGTAGGGCGGCAATGACAGAAAAGCCAACATTCTTGCCACCGGCACGGAAGCTGTCTTCGGTCTGGCACGGTCATGCAGTAACGTGCGGCTGCTCACGTGTTTCTGACAGGCCCTATGCCGGCCTCCCGTTCACCTCCGTGCATAGACTGAATTCAACGCGACCACCGACTTGCCGAGTTGCTTGCGCGTGGTCGCGTGCGTGAGCGAAGTGTCAACTGCACACTTCCAAGTCAGGCAGGGTCGGCCCCGCGCACGCGGGGATCTGCGCGCGAATATTCGGGTCGGGGCTCGGCCGCATGGCGCTGTCCGCGACGCAGCGCCAATTGGACAGACCGCCGACGCAGAATGTGAGAATCTGCCAGCGCGCGTGCCCATACCGGACGACCGGTGGAGGAGAGTCGTGAACATGCGAGCCAGGCTGCACGCAGCTGTCGGTGTACTCGCAAGTGCTGTGCTTGTGTCCGGCTGCGGCGGCGGTTCCGCCGATCACGCGGAGGCTACGCTTCCCGCGACGGCTGCGCCTCGGACGACTGCTCCGACGGCTCCGCCGCCTCCATCGGTCGGCAAGCCGTCAGCTCCCACGTCCTCGGCTGCCGCGTCCGCATCCGGTGCCGGGTCCTCGCTTGCGTTGCCGCCCGACCTGACCGTGCAATTCGAATGGGCCGTGCCGGCGGATCCTTCGCAGGCAGCGGCACTGACCGCGGCAGCGGATTATCTGCAGTCGATCCTGCACGCGGTGGTTGCCCAGAACGCGGCCGATCCGCCCCTGTCTCAGTACGCGACTGACCAGGCACTGGCCTACGCGCGGCACTATGTGCAGGAGAACGTCGACCTCAAGCTGGCGATGACAGGACACGACCACTACTACCGGCCTGTCATCACGACTACGTCCGGAACGGTCATCGACGTTCGCGTGTGTGAGGACCAGACAAAGGTGTACAGCAAAGAAATCGAGACCGGAAAGGTCCATCTGACGTCCGACTCGAGCACGCGGAACCTGGTGTCGTTCGACCTCGTCATGACCCGACTTCCCACGCCGACCGGAATGTGGCAGGCACGCGCCGCGACCGTGAGCGAGAACGCCGCGGAGTGCAAGCTGTAGATCTGCCCGCGGTACCGGAGTCAGCCCATCACAGCGGACGATCGCCACGCTCGGCGAGCATCACGGGGTCGCCTGCCGGGGCGCCGCACAGGCGCAGGGTGCTGGCCAGGCACAGCGCCTTCGCTTCGTCGGCGCTCGATCGCCCGCCGGCGATGTGCGCCACGGCGGTGTGCTGGAGTCCGAAGATGGCGGCGGCGAGCCACGCGGCGGGCAGAGAAGCATCGAAGTCGCCGGTGCGCTGGCCCCGTTCGAGGAGCCGTTCGAGGCGTGGGGGCCCGAAGTCGTGGGGGTCGGCGTCGGGCCGGGGGACCTGGGCCGCGGTGGCGTTCAGCAAGAAGCGGTAGCGACCCAGGAATTGCCAGCCGGCGTCGAGGAATCGGGCCAGGGCGTCTACAGGTGGAGCCGCGTCGAGTTCCGCCTCGTCCAGCAGGGCCGCGTATTCGGCGGCAGCGGTTTCGACGAGGGCGCCGAGCAGGGCGTCGCGCGAAGGAAAGTGCGCATAGACGGTCTGGCGGGTGACGCCGGCCGCGGCAGCGATGTCCTCCATGCCGACGTCGAGCCGATCGCCGAGCAGGCGTCGGGCCGCGTCGAGGATGGCGTCGATGCTGCGCCGGGCGTCGGCCCGGCGGCGGCGGGGCGGCTTGGCGGTGTCGCGCGAACTGGCCATTTCACGAAGGATACTGCCTCGCAACTTAACCTTGACACGGCGTAAGATTTCCATTAATTCTTACGTAATGTCAAAGATAAGAGCAGTGCGGGACCACCCCGCTGTCGAGGCGCGCGGCCTGGTCAAGGCCTACGGTGGGCAGCGGGCACTGGACGGGATCGATCTGACGGTCCGGCGCGGTCAGGTGTACGGCTTCCTCGGCCCCAACGGGGCGGGCAAGACCACCACGATCCGCATCCTTGCCACGCTGGCCCGGCCGGACGGCGGCACCGCTCGCGTCCTCGGGTACGACGTGGTGACCGAGGCCGATGCCATCCGCGAACGGGTGGCGGTGACCGGCCAGTTCGCGTCCCTCGACGAAGACCTGACCGGCTACGAGAACCTGCTGATCCTCGGCCGGCTGCACGGCATGTCGCGGGGCGCGCGCAGGGATCGCGCCGACGGTCTGCTGGCCGCGTTCGACCTGACCCGCTCGGCCGCGGACCGGCCGGTGAGCGGCTACTCGGGGGGCATGCGCCGCCGGCTGGACATCGCGGCGGGACTGATCACCACCCCCGACCTGCTGTTCCTGGACGAGCCGACGACAGGGCTGGATCCGCGCAGTCGCAACCAGGTATGGGAAGTGGTCCGCCGGGTCGCCGCGGCGGGCACCGCAGTGCTGCTCACCACCCAGTACCTGGAAGAAGCCGACCGGCTCGCCGAGCGGATCGCGGTCGTCGACCACGGGCGGATCGTCGCGGAAGGCACCAGCGCCCAACTCAAGTCGCGTGTGGGCGCCAACACGCTGCATCTGCGCCTCCTGGACCGGGAGCAGCGGCCGCAGGCCCGGCGGATACTGTCCGAGGTCCTGGCGGGAACCGTCCAGTTCGACGCAGACCCGCTCGTGTTGTCCGTGTTCCTCGCCACCCCGACCGAAGGGGCGGGCGCGGACGACGCGACCGAGGTGGGCCGCCAAGTCGGGAGTGCGATGACCCGACTCGCCGACACCGGCGTGGGTGTCTCCGATTTCCACCTGGGGAGGCCCAGCCTGGACGAGGCCTTTCTCATGCTGACCGATCGTCACGGGGGTCCGGACCCGGCAGAAGAGAGGACGCGTACTCATGAGCATGGCCACCCCCGCTGAGGCGACGCGGCACGCCGCGTCGGGAAGCGACCCGATCGACGTGCTCCTCGCCGAAGGCCGCGGCAGCCGTCGCGCCGGAGCGCTCACCGCCTCGGCCGCCTTCGGCATACGTGCGCTGCTGAAGCTCAAGCACGATCCCAAGCAGCTTGTGGACTCGGCCGCCATCCCGATCCTGTTCACGGTGCTGTTCACCTACTTGTTCGGCGGCGCCATCAGCGGTTCGACCGGCGACTACCTCACCCTCCTCCTGCCGGGCGTGCTCAGCATGAGCATCGCCGTCGTCACCATGTACGGCGGCGCCCGCCTCGCCCAGGACGTGCGCAGCGGCGCATTCGAGCGCGTCCGCGGACTGCCGGTCTGGCGCGGCGCGTTCGTCTTCGGCGGCCTGCTCAGCGATGCCGCCCGCTACCTGTTCGCGTCGGCCATCGTGGTAGGCCTCGGTCTGGCGATGGGCTACCGCCCCGAAGGGGGCGCACCAGGCGTCCTTGCGGCAGTGGCACTCGTCGTCTCCTTCGGACTCGCGCTGTCGCTGGTGTGGGCGGTGCTCGCCCTGGTGGTCCGCGATCCGGCGGTCGTCATCGGCATCGCGAACGCGGTGCTGATGCCGCTCTCCTTCGCCAGCAACGTCTTCGTCCAACCCCGCACCATGCCCGGCTGGCTTCGGACGTTCGTCGACGTCAACCCGCTCAGCCACCTCGCGACCGCGGCCCGGGCGCTGATGAACGACACCGGAGGCGCCGGCAGCGCGGTCTTTTGGTCGGTCACCGCTACCGCCGTCATAGCCCTGGTCTGCGGCCCTGTCAGCCTCCGCCTCTACGGCAGACAGGACTGAGCGGGAACCGGCCGACCGGTGCGGCAGGTCTGTGCGGCGGGGGCGAGCCCCGTGCGATCTCGGAGGCGAGTGGCCGGTCCGGCCGCTGTTCGTCCAGCAGGGCGAAGGAGCGGGCCGCGATGGTGCGGCGGACCTGGGACTCGATGGCGGACCATTGCCGGGTGAACCCGGGGTCTTGTTCGAAGCCGCTCCAGAACAGTGCGGCCAGCGGGCCCGGCGTCGGGGACGGCATCCACAGGTGCGCGAGATGCTCGGCGGCCATGCGCAGTCGTCGGCTGCGGATCGGACACTCGTCGAGGCGGCTCAGCACCTCGTCCATGACGGTGAGCAGCCAGTCATGACGTGCGATGTCCTCGCTGAAAGCCACCAGCTCGTCGAGGGCGTCCAGGCTCGCTGCACGGATCAGGAGCGTGCGGGTCCGCCGCCCGGTGAGCGTGAACTCGGCCTGTTCGTGGTGGTTCTCGGCGTCGAGGACGACCGCCCAGCGCAGCCGTGTGCGTGCCGTCTTCAAGGGCGGTCGGTTGTCGAGGCATGGTGATCGCTGCACCTCCCGCAGGCATCGGCGGTTCGCGCCGCCCAGATCGAGCACATCCGGGGCATCGTCGGCAGCGAAGAAGCCACGCGCCAAAGGACGTCCGGAAAGCCGGCCGACGGACTCGACGGTCCCGGGCCGCAGCAGGTAGTGCGACCACGGAAGTCTGTGGTCCACGGCGCTCGGCATCACGCGCGTGTACGTGCTGCCTTGCAGGATGCGCCCGCCGGTGACGGCCGTGTGCGACAGGACGCTGCCGATGCCGCGCACGCGCTTGCCGGTGCCTTCGACCGGGAGCCGGCAGTCGGTACCCGTGGCGGTGTCGGGGGAAACCGCCCGGGCGATCGGCCGGGTCCAGGTCCGCACCGTGCGTCCGAACGGTCGCGTCAGGATGTCACCGGCCGCGGCAAGGGGTACCGGAGCCGAGTGCCCGAGCAGACCCGTCGATATTTCGCCCAGGACGGCAATCGTGCTTCGGGGCTCGGGCGTTCGCGGGCCCCTGGTCATGCCGGCGGGAACACGTAGGCGATGCGGTCGACCACGTCCTCGAGCTCGCCGGGCGCTTCGGCCGCGTACCGTGCGGCGGTCTGACGGAGCACTTCCGGGTCGGGCGCGAACTGGCCCGTGATCACGCGGACCGCGTGCTCGACCGGCAGAAACCGGGGTTCGAGTACGGAAAGCGTGCGGTAGGCGCAGAACGGCTGGGCGTCGGGGTTGAGCCGGATGACGGGCGGAAGCTCGTCCCAGTCGTCGGGGAAGGGACCCTCCCAGGTCCATGGTCGGACGATGTCACGGCCCTGGTAGCGCAGCATGCCCAACCGCATGAGCTGCCATACCGAGGCGAGGAAGGGGCAGGACCAGGTCCGCGTGCCCGCCTTGGCATCCCAGAGTTGCACGTCGGCGAAGATCGAGTGCCGACGCGCGCCGACTTCCCAGGGGGCGGCCCACGAAAGCGGCTCCGCCATCGCTTCACCGCGGTACGCGGCGGGCGAGCGGCGTCCGTTGCTGAGCCAACCCGAATCCGTTGCGGGCGGACGGGCCCCGTTGTCGCCGGGCAGGGGAACGGGGACGAGCCCGGCTTCGACGAGTCGGGCGATCGGCACGCCATCGGCGAACGCACAACCGGATTCGCGTGCCACATAGTCCAGCGGAAGCCCGTTCTCTCGTGCCACCTCGACCAGCGCCGGCAGGGCCTTGGCAGGCGGGACGGTTCGGGCGAAGTAGTCGTCGACGAGGAAGCAGGTGCTCATCCTGGTACGGCGGCCGCCGAGCCGTCCGCGCAGCGACTCCTCAGCGGCCGCCAGCCAGGGCCCCAGGCCTCCGAGCCGACGGTGCAGCGCCTCGGGACCGCCTTCGAAGTCCTCCATGTAGACGTGGCCGAGTTCGACGGAGAGGTGGGCGAGCGGCACCTGGGCGACCCGGGGGTCGGTCGAACTCTCGTGGAATTGCGTGGTCATCGGGATCACAGCCCTTCCCAGGCCGTCGCGTCGGACAGCCGACGGGCGAGGTCGTCGAAAGCGTCGACGGTCGCGGCGTTCGCGACACGGGTGATGGATACGTCGGCGTCGGTGATGATTTGTTCGCGCCATTGCAGCAGCGGTTCGAACGGGGTCGTGCCCAGCACCACGCTCGGACCCAGGTGGAGGCGCACCGCCAGACTCCGGAGCTGGTCGTCGCATTCGCGCAGCCAAGCCACCTGCGACGGCCGTAGTTGGCCCAGGCCGTGCGCGTCGGCCGACGGTACGGCGGTGCGTACGAAGCGCACGCTGTCGCGCAGCGCTTCCCGATCGTGTCCGCGCACGATCCCCGACTGCAGGACGCCGCGCGGTCCGAAGACGAGTCCGGCCGCAGCGGCGACATGCTGCCGGGTCCAGCGGTGGAATACCAGCCAGCGGCAGCACACGTGGGCGAGACGCGGGTCCGCGGTGGCAGTGAGCATCATGTCGAGCGCGTAGGAACGACCGGCGCTGCAGTCGACGAAGCAGCAGTCGAACTCCTCCTCCAGGCGCAGCAAGAGGTCGACGCAGTTGTCCGTCGCCTGCGGCGTGATGGCGAACTCTCCGCCTCCCGCGTCGCCGGGGAACAGATCGAGCCGACCCCGGACGGCGGTGGGCGAGCTGAGGGTGCGCCGGTCCGACGCCGCCCACACGTCGAGTGCACGGGGGGTCGACGCGCGGCCTTGCAGATAGGAATGAAGCCCGCCGTGCTCGAGCATGGCCCCGGCCGCGGCGATGTCGAAGACACCGGCTGCGGTGGGCGATCCGAAATCGAAATCCAGGTAGCACACGTCGTCGCCGTATAGCGCCCGCCGGTAGGCGAGATTCCCGCTGGTGACCGAACGACCGGTGCCGCCTTTGTCGGACGTGACGAAGATCAGCACGGCTAGGCCCTCGCACTGGTGCTGTGCTGCCGGGCCGCGGTGAGCTCGTCGAGTTCGCGCAGGACCTCCGCGACGATCGCGTACGCGCTGCCGGGGCGTTCGCCCAGGATCTCGCGGGCGCGTCGGAGCCTCGACTGCATGCGTTGCAGGCTCGTGTGCAGTGACGACACGGGCCCGGACGCCACCTGGAGGAGTTCCTGCCCCAGCAGATGCTCGGCTTCGAGGATCATGCCGCGCGCCAGTTCGGTCACGCGTGTGCTTCGCAGGGGCGCGCCGCGGAGCATACCCGCCGCCGCGACGAGACTCTCGACGACACGTTCCGTGTGCGTCCACGACGGTGCGACAGGGGCCGCGGCATCGTCGGGCAGACGGCTCGGCTCGTGCCACAGACCGTCGGCCGGCCCGTATTGGCGGCGGGACTCCCACACATGCGCCAGCGTTGCCTCGGCGAGCCGGAGCAGGCGGTCGCGGGACTCGGGTTCGTGGGCAAGCCCGGCGAACTGGACGGCACGCTTGAGGAGCACGGTCGGGAAGTCCGAGAGGGGCCACCTCAGCGGGGGCCCCAGGGTTTCGCTCCCGGGCAGTTCGAGATTCACCGCAGGTGCCGAGCGGGTTCTCCCGGCAACGGCGGTCTCGCCGCGCTGGGGAATCCGCGCCCGGATGGCGAGCAGTTCGATGGTCCGGATGGTGCGCTCCAGGTCCTCGTCACCCGCCTGGCGGCGCAGCAGGTCCTGGGCGACGACGGACATCACCAGGAGGGTGAAGTAGTCCGACGCCCGCCCGTCGACCGTTTGCCAGGGAAGCCGTTCGAGCGGCCACGTCCCGTCTCCGAAACAGGCGACCACGGACCAGTACCGGTGGGTGAGTTCGGCCTGGAGGCGCAAGGTGTGGGCCAACTGCTGCTGCTCGGCGGTCAGCAAGCTCAGCATGAGCGTCCGGTCGGTGAAGATGTCCATCAGCCCGTCGAGGGCGATGACCGTGAAGTAGAGGTCGGGGACCGGCTCGGCCACCCCGTCCGGTTGTCCGCCTATGTCCTGAGCCGTCGTGAGGAGAGGCGCGTCTTTGCGGACCGACCACGCCCAGCCGCATTCGAAGAGCATCTCGTCGTCGTCCAGACCCGGCGGGGCGTCGGCGCCGTCGAGGAGATCGATCAGCCCGAAGCGGATCGGTCTGAGCAGGTTGGCGAGACGCGTGTCGGCGTTCCGGGAGTGGGCCTGCGCGTTTCCGAGCATGCCGAGCAGCGCGCGGCCCTCGGGCGAGGTGTGCGGCAAGGTCCGCACGGCGAAGCTGCGGATCAGGCCGACCATGGATGCGGTAAGCCGCTTGCCGAGGCCCTCCTCGACCGCGGCGATCCGCCGGCGAAGATCCGGACGCCGCACTTCGCGTCCGAAAGCCTTGAGGAAGCGGAGCGAGGTGAGGGTCAAGGTGAGGGACATCGACAGCGAGTTCACGACGTCCAGACGCAGTTGCGCGGGTGCCGGCCGGCTACCGGGATCGGCGGTGACGAGGCAGTTCCCGCCGGAGAACACCGGCGTGCCGTCCGGCTCGGTGTACGCCTCGAGGAAGTCGGCGATCATCTCCGTCAGGTGTCTGGGGATGCTCACCCGGTCACCGAGCGTCCGCAGGGCGTCGAGGACGTCGTCCGCGGTCTCGTCGGGGGTGTCGAGACGGAATCCGTCCAGTTCGTACGCCGGGTACATGAGACACAGAAGCTTCTCGGCGTCGGTGATGGAGTTCGCTTCGGCCGTTTGCCGCCCCTGCCCTGCCGGGTCCGACAAGCGCGCCACGCCCCGCCATATTTCCAGGATCTGCTGGCGTGGCCTGATCAACAAGGCTCCGCGCCTCCTTCGCGGCCTATCCGGCCGCAGGCCAGGAGCAATCCGGTATAACCGTCCCGGAACTTCTCGCCGATCGGCTCGATGCGTTCGACGGTGAGACCGTCGGTCAATCCCACGAGCGCGTCACGCACCATCGCACGGGTCACGGCGACGGCCGGGTAGCTCTTCCCGGCCACCGCGTATCCCTCGGAATTCTCGACGAATGCCGCAGCGAAGGGCGCGCCCGGTTTCAGAGCCGAGGCAAAAGCCGTTACTGCGGCGCGGAACTCGCCGAAGACCTGCGAGATGGACTCGGCGACGAAGAACATGGTGCCCAGATCCCAGGTTGCGGCCGGAAGGCCGTACACGCTGCCCTGGACGATCCGGGCTCGTCGCGCCAGCTCGAAGCGGGGGTCCCCGAGGTCCCGGTATCCGGGGGATTCGGCGAGGACGCCCCAACCCGCGTCCCAGTGCCGCGAGTATGCGGCGACCTCGGTCTCGAGCCACGCGATGTTGCTCCGGGAGTACTCCCACAGGGTGACATCACGGCAGTGGGGGAGCATGGCGAGCGCAGGGTAGAGGTTCGAGCCGGTTCCCACATCGAGCCCGCGCGCCGCCGCGGTCGGCAGACCGGCGAACGCGAACCAGTCCCGGGTGAGCGTGATCAGACGTTGGTCGTCGCGCCGGAGACTCGCATAGTTGTGGGCCACGTACTGGGCCGGGTCGAATGCGTCCCAGTCCATGTCGGCGTTGCGGTGCAAATGGGCCTCCTGGCCGAGCAGATCTTCTTGGGTTTCCCGCGCGCGGGCGCCGATCACCGAGCAGGCCGTGGTCCCGGCCGGGGACCGTGACGCATCAGTGAGGCGCGGATGCCGTCGGCGTCCGGGCCTTCCCACCACGGCACGGTCCGCACGAGCAGCGGCCGGCCTCCCTTGATCTGGACATACGCTCGGCCGCGCGGAAGTGCGTTCAAGTCATGGACGTCCAGGACCATCTCCGACCGGCTCGCTCGCGAGAACGTATGCGGCCACAGGGCGTGGGCCGATTGCGTGTGGCCGAACGTCGGGGCCTCGAAGATCCCGGATGTGGCCGCCAGCTTCGTCAGGAAGTCGCCGCTGGGCAGACCGCCGCCATAGACGCGTATGCCGGCCGACCCCCAGAGCTGAGCCATGCCGTTCTCACCCCAGACGGCGGCACCCTGCTCCCACGACTGGAGAATCGTCATCATGACGATGCCGCGTGAGCCGTAATGGCTGTACAGAAACGGGAGTTCGTCCCACGGACAGACGTTGGCGGCTTCGTCGAGGACGAACAGGGCCGGGATGGGGAGGCGGCCGCCGGGGCTCTCGATCGCAAGGCCTTCGAGTTCGTAGGCGACGGCCGTGGTCAGGGCCAGCACGACGGGAGAGGCGAAGTTCTCCTTGTCGTCCGAGAGCAGGTAGAGCGAACCACACGAGCCGGAGGCGAAGTCGGCATGGCGGAACTCCGGGCGTCCGGGGTCGTCGCCGGGGACGATCCACCGATTCAGTGCCGGGGACGTGAGGAACGAGGCCATCTGCACGGCAGTCCCGTAGACACCCGACCGCTGACGCGAGGGGGCTGCCTGGACGGCCTCTATTGATGCGGCCACCGCGGCATGGTGGTGGGCGTGGAGTATGCGCGCCGGTGTGTCGTCGGTCGGGCGGGTGATCCATCTGTAGGCGTCCGTGATCGGCCGACCGTCGAGAGCCGCTGCGAACAGCAAGCCGGCGAAGACGTTTTGAGCTGCCGGATGGAAGTAGGCGTCCGAGCGCATATGCGAGGCCTCGCCGATGCTGCCGAACAGCCCGGCGAGGATGACCGCGCGGGGGAAGGTGTGAGCGAAGGTCAGCGGGTTCCACCACCAGGCAGCAGGTGCGCCGGCTTGCTGCTGGGGGTCGAAGACCCACACGGGGCCGCGTTCGGCCCGTATGCCGCGCGTCGCGTCGACGATGTCGCGCTTGTTGGAGGTGACGACGGCGATGCCGGGCGCGGCCAGGACACCGGGAATGGCTCGGCTGGTGGTCTTGCCGGTCCGCGGTCCCCAGATGTCGAGGTGCATGTCCTCCCATGAACCCCAGACGCCGTGATTACCGGGGACGGTGCGCCCGATGAAGAGGCCCGGCGCGGCATTGCCGGTGACGCCGAGGCGGGAGGCCGCGGCGCCGGCGGCCCTGGCACCTGCCCGGCGGCGGTCGGCCGCACCGGACAAATAGCGGCCGGCCCGGTCCACTTCCGGTCGTCGCTTCGTTCTCCACCGGATGTACGCCGCCCCCGCCGCGCAAGCGGCTGCGACCGCAACCAGGCCCTCGCCGACAGCCGTGTCCACGAGGAATGCGGCAACCACAAGGCCGAGGCCGGCAATTGCCCCGACGACTGCGGAGAAGCCGAGGCGCGGATCGCGAGGCCCGCGGCGCCTGCCCGTGGCACTCATGCCCGGGAACCTGCCGGATGTTGCCGTGGGTTACGCACAGTACCTCCTCTCGAACGACCGAGGCTGATCCGCTCGTTGCGCTTGTATTTCACCCGTCACCAGCGAACAGGCGCGCTCTGTCTTCGCCGTAAAACTCAAGCTGGTCCGAACGATTCACTGCGCGGACTCCGAAAGACAAGGCCAAACGGCGTTACCCCGTCCAAACACCGGCCAGGGCGGGCGCGGGTACCGAATAGCACGTATCAACCCCCGTAAATTTCGCAGTGGCCGCAACCGGGCTTCGGAGTTCGGCGGGGCCGACGTCACACCGTGTTCATGGTGGTTGAATCAGCCATTCGGGACCGCGTCCGCCGGCGTGCCGGCCTCCTGCGTCCAACGGATAGGCGCGTTGACAACCGCGAAACGCGGCGGGACCTTGGCAGGAACCCAGGCGACTGCATTTTGTTGCAGCTTCGCGCACTTCACCGAGAGGGATGATGTGACAACGGTTGGTGTGGAAGAGGAATTTCACATCGTCGACCTGAAGACACGCCGTCTGGCGCCCGTTGCTCCCCAATTGCTCGATGTGCTTCCCGGCTCGGCGTTCGCCGCCGAGGCCATGAAGGCCTGCATCGAATCCCGGTCGCTGCCGCACTCGGACATCCCCGCGCTGCGGCACGATCTCGTGACGGCACGGGCGGCCTTGGCCGCCGCAGCAGCGGAACAGGGGTGCGGAGTCGTCGCGTCCGGTACGGCGCCGCTCATGCGGGCCGAAGACTCGATTCACTCGGATGGCGATCGCTACGCGCACATCGAACACAGCTACGTCAAGCTGTTGCATGAACTGCAGATCTGTGGTCTGCACGTTCACGTCGGAGTCGAGGACCGTGACCTTGCCGCGAGGGCTCTCGCGTGGATCAACCCATGGATCCCGGCTCTGACGGCCATGGCGGCCGGGTCGCCTTACTGGCTCGGCCAGGAGACGGGCTATGCGAGCTGGCGAACGATGGTCTGGAACCGCTGGCCCAGTGCCGGCCCCTCGCCGAACTTCGGGTCGGCCGCAGAGTACGACCAGACAGCAGAGGCTCTTGTACGGTCGGGGGTCATCCACGACCGCGGCATGCTGTACTACGACGTCCGGTTGTCCGACCACCTGCCGACCGTCGAGCTGCGATCCTGCGACGCCGTTCCGGATGTATCGACTTCGGTGATGATCGCGGCGCTTTTCCGCGCCTTGGTGGTGCACGCGTGCCGCCGTGCGTCCACTGCCGAACTCCCGCCTGACGTACGCGGACCGTGGTTGCGCGCCGCGAGCTGGCGGGCCGCCCGCTCGGGGTTGGAGGGAAACCTCGTCGACCCGTTCACGATGGCGGCCGAACCTGCTCGCGCGATGATCGACCGTCTCATCGAGACGGTGAAGACGGAGTTGGCGCAATTCGGGGACCTCGACCTGGTCCGTGCCACCGCCGATGCGCTCATGGCCGCAGGCTCTGCGGCCAAGAGGCAGCGGGCCATCGGGCGTCGTCTGGGGCTGACGGCGCTGGTGGACGCACTGGTGACGACGACCAGCGCCAAGCGGTCGTCCGCCGTTCCGGGGAGACCGGTACTCTTTTCCTGAGACACGGCAACTCCACGATGGGAAAGCCGCCCCGCACATGCGGGGATCATTCGACGGAACTGAGCCGCATCGCTTCCGCCGCCGGATCGGCCCCGCATCGGCGGGGCTTCAGGGTTCCCATTCACGTGGTGCCAGGCGACGTTCCGGCATCGAAGGCGAGAAGCAGCAGCGCGGCCCAGACCAGAATGAATCCCGTCCACCTGCCGACGGGCATGGTCTCGTGCCGAATCAGGACCCCGATGCCGAATTGGAGTGTGGGCTCGACGTACTGCAGCGCCCCCAAGGTGCTCATCGTGACTTTCCGCGCAGCAGCGGCAAAGAGCAAGAGGGGAACGACGGCCAGACCGGTGGTCGCCAGCAGCAGCGAATGCCCGGGCGCGGCGATTTCGAAGCTGCCTCGGCCGCTTGCGGCGAGCCACGCCAGGTATCCGACTGCCGGGAGGAACATCGCGGCGGTTTCGATGGCGAGGGACTGTGTGGCGGGAAGAGCCACGGTCTTTTTCAGGTACCCGTAGACCGCCCACGACCCGGCAAGGGCCAGTGCGGTTACCGGTGCGCGCCCGGAGGCGGACGACAGGACAAGAACCGCGCCGGCGCCCAATGCCACGGCTGTCCACTGGAGGGGGCCCAGGCGCTCGCGGAATTTCAGGACGCCCACAGCGATGAGAACCAGCGGGGCGATGAAGTAGCCGAGGGCAGCCTCGACCACACGGCCGGTGTTGACGCTGTAGATGTACAGCCCCCAGTTGAACGTGAGGGTCGCGGCCGCAAGCACGCACCTGCCCAAGGCCGCACGCGCACGGATCACTTCGCGAACCCATGCCCACCGCCGTTCCACCGCCAGCAGCCCGATGACCACGGCCATCGACCACACGGTGCGATGCGCAAGGAGTTCGACTGCGCCGGCGGGCTTCAGCAGCGGCCAGTACAGGGGAAACAGCCCCCACAGCACATAGGCGCCCAGTCCCAGCAGCAGCCCGCGCAACCTTCCCATGGACACCTTCCGCCCTCGCCTTCCTCGCGATCGAAGAGCCGTTCATCCCTGCGTCAATCGCCCCGACTTCCGGGTGCCTGTCGGTGTCGTCGACGGCGCCCGCACCTGCGTCCGGAACCTCCGGCACACGGTGAACCCGGCTCGTGGCGGGATCGTCGGCTACCGAGCAGCCCTGCGGGTCTGCGGCCGCGAACATGAGGCGCGTGGAGGCCTTGGCCCAGGCTTCGCCGATGGGCCGCCCCCGCCGTCCTGGGGGTCTGCCTGCCACTGGCACTGCCGATCGCGAGCGCCTCGGCATCGGGCCGTCCTCGCAGGAGCGCCCCGGCCACGAATGGATGCCGTGACGGTACTCGCAGCCTCCGGAATCGGCACCTGGGGCGAGGCGGCGACGCGCGTTCTGGACAGCCCGACCCGCCCACGACGGGGCCGAGTTGGCCGAATGCGCGCGGAACGGCTCGTCGCCAGGCCAGGCCAGGCCAGGCCAGGGCGGGCCGGGTCGGCAGTCGGCCCTACCCGGCTGCCGCGCCCGGGTGCAAACCGGCCCTGCGTGCCCCGGCAGCCACGGTGTACATTGCGCGACGTCGGCGCCGCAGAAGCGGGGATGGCCCGGACGTCGAACAGCCGCAGCAGGTACTCGCCGCGTCGGCCCGCCGCGCGGATGTCTCGTCGACCAGCCACACGGTGCACGAGTGCTGGGAGTCGGCCCCGTACATGCGGGGATTGCTCGCTTCACGACATGACCGGCTGGGTGCAGCTCGCGTCGGCCCCGTGCCTACGGGGATTGCTCGTTCCGACTGAGGTCGAGAGCTTCCGCCTGGGGTGAGCGCAAGCCTGGCTCGCCACTGTCGACGTCGAGCAAGGCAACCCGGTAGATCTACGGATCCGTCGTCCGTGCCGCAGCGGCGACAATCCCGGAATGGTGTGGCGGAGCAAGAAGAAGGGCGACGACGTCGTCGACCCGGTTCGGAGCCCAGGCGCAGGGCTACCGGGCGGGCTGCTGCATCGTGGAGCAGTGGATGCCTCCGCCGCCGTTCATCAGCCGGTCGACGTCGAGCTGGACGACGGTCCGTCCGGGGAACGCGGCCGCCAGCGTGGCGCGTGCCGCCTCGTCCTTGGGGCGGTCGCCGAACTGCGCGGTGATCACGGCGCCGTTGACGACGTGGAAGTTCAGGTAGGAGTCGACGAAGTCGCGTGCGTGCGAGCGGGGCGCGTCCGGGCCTTCGACGGTGGTCACTCGGAGGCGCCGGCCCCGGGCGTCGGTCGCGGTCGAGAGGATGGCGAGCTGCCGGCGTGCGTCCTCCGCCCAGACGTCGGTGCGGTCGCCCGGGGGGACCTGGACCATGACGACACCGGGCCGGATGAAGCGCGAGGTCACGTCGATGTGGTCGTCGGTGATGTCCCGGCCCTTGATGCCCGGTACCCACAGCATCGTGTCGGCTCCGTACGCGCGGAGGACGGCGGCTTCGATCTGCGCCTTGCTCAGGCCCCGGTTGCGGTTCTTGGCGACCAGGCTGCTCTCGGTCGCCATGACGGTGCCGTCGCCGTCGGTCTCGATCGCGCCGCCCTCGCCGACGAAGTCCGCCCGGCCGAAAGGCAAGTCCTCGTACTCGGCGACGTATTCGGCAACTCGTGCGTCGTTGCGGTGGGTTTGCTTGCGGCCCCAGCCGTCGAAGCCGAGCCCGAGCGCGTCGAGCGCGCCGGCACCGTCGCTGCGGAAGACCGGACACGTATCGCGCATCCACAGGTCGTCGGTGGGGATCTCGGAGGTGACGGTGACGCCGGGCCCGCAGTGCGCCCGCGCGTCGGCCGCGGCGCGCTCGTCGATCGCGCACATCACCACGGGCTCGAAGGCGGCAACCGTCCGGGCGATCAGCGCGATGTCCGCCTGGACGCCGGGCAGCCGACGGCCCCAGATGGAGCGGCTCGCGGGCCAGGACATCCATGTGCGCTCATGCGGGACCTCGTCGGCAGGCACCCGCCACCGCGGCGCCCCGGCGCCGGATGCCGCAGCCGCATCGGCGGACGCGGTTCCGCCGCCGAGGACGGCGGCGCCCCAATCGGCGGCCCGCCTCAGGAGGCCTCGAGGGGAAGAAGGCTGTTCGGGCATGCGGTCCTCCGAATCGGGCCCGGTCCGGCGCGGGTCGGCGCGCTGCGGGGTGGGGGAGAGCAGTGTCGCGGCGGGGTCGCCCGGGGATCGCCCGCGGCGACTGCCGGAGTACCATCCTGACACCGACTGAAATTTCAGTCAATTTGTGGGATGGTGTCGGGACCGGTCGGGCGGGGGCCCCGATGCCCGAATCGCCCGGCGTCACCATCCGGTGTCGTCGAACTGGTCGAGAAGCGCCTCACCGAGGTCCGCCTTGGGCGCGTCGCCGGTGTCGGCGAGAGGGAGTTCGGCCCAGATGACCTTGCCGCGCGCGGTGTAGCGGGTGCCCCAGCGGGCGGCGAACCGGGCGACGAGGAACAGCCCGCGGCCGCCCTCGTCGGTGGTGGCCGCGCGGCGCAGGTGCGGGGCGGTGCTGCTCGCGTCGGACACCTCGCAGGTCAAGGCGCGCTCGTGGATCAGCCGGACACGGATCGGTGCGGTGCCGTAGCGGATCGCGTTGGTCACCAGCTCGCTGAGGATCAGCTCTGCGGTGAAGTCGATCCCGCCCAGCCCCCACGCGTCCAACTGGCTCGCGCACGCGGCACGCAAGACGCCGACCGCCTCCGGGTCGGACGGCACGTCCCACGACGCCACCTGGGCGTTCTCGAGTACCTGCGTACGGGCAACCAGCAGCGCCACGTCGTCGCGCGGCCCCTCGGCGACCAGCGCGGCGATCACCGCGTCGCAGGTCTCCTCCGGGGTCGCGGCCGGTCCCGCGGCGACCAGTGCGTCGCGGAGCAGGCGCAGTCCGGCGTCCACATCCCGGTCGCGGCGCTCGACCAGGCCGTCGGTGAACAGCACCAGCCGCGACCCTTCGGCCAGGTCGAACGCGGCGGTCTCGATCGGCAGTCCCTCGTTCAGTCCCAGCGGCAGCGAGACGGGCACGTCGGGGTAGTCCACGGCGCCCGCGGGGTCGACCACCATCGGGCCCGGGTGGCCGGCCCGGGCCGCAACGGCGCGCCCGGCGACCGGGTCGTAGACCACGTACAGGCACGTCGCGCCGGTCATCCGCACGTCTTCGGTGCCGGGGCCGTCCGCGTCCAGGTCCTGGTCGATCCCGGCGACGAGTTCGTCCAAGTGCCCCAGGACCTCGTCCGGCGGCAGGTCGAGTGCGGAGAAGTTGCGCACCGCGGTCCGCAGCTGCCCCATCGTCGCGGCCGCGTGCAGTCCGTGCCCCACCACGTCCCCGACCACGAGCGCCACCCGCGCGCCCGGCAGCACGATCACGTCGAACCAGTCACCGCCCACGCCCGCCGCGGCGGTCGCCCCCACGACGGCAGCGTCGTCCGGCTCGCCTCCTCCGGCGTCCGCCGTCGTCGCGGCTCGGGCAGGCAGGTAGCGGAACGCGGCGTCGACCGCGTCCTGGCCGGGCAGCGCCTGGGGGAGCAGGCTGCGCTGCAGAGTGACCGCGGTGGTGTGCTCGCGCGTGTAGCGGCGGGCGTTGTCCACCGCGACCGCCGCCCGCGCGGCGACCTCCTCGGCGAAGGACACATCGTCGGCGTCGAAGGCCGGCGACCCGGCCCCGCGCCAGAACGTCGCCAGTCCCAGGACCAGGCCGCGGGCCCGCAACGGCACCGTGACCAACGAATGCACCCCGGCCTCGATCAGCCGCGCCGTGCGGTCGGGAGCTTGCGCCTGCCACGCCCCGTCGGTGTCCAGGTCCGCCCGCAAGACCCCGCGCCCTTCCCGCAGGGCCTCCGCCATCGGTGTGGTCGGCGCGAAGTCGATCACCTCCCCGATCGGGTACAGCGCCGGCACGCCGCCGCCCCAGTCGGCCCAGTGCGAGGTGACCCGCCGCATCCGGCCCGGTGCGGTGGTCGGCGCCGGTGGTTCGTCGACGTCCAGCATCGTGTCGAGCAGGTCGACGGTGATGATGTCGGCGAACCGCGGCACGCACAGGTTCGCCAGCTCCTGGGTCGTCCGCTCCACGTCCAAGGTGGTGCCGACCCGCACACCGGCCTCGTAGAGCAGGCGCAGCCGCTCGCGTACGGCTTGGGCCTGCCCCGCCAGCGCCCGTAGTTCGGTGGTGTCGCGCAGGGTGACCACACTGCCGGCCGATCCGTACGGGGCGGTGGGCCGCTGGTTGACCGCCAGCAGCCGGTCGCCGACGACATGGACCTCGTCGGAGGCATCCCGTCCGGACACCAGCAGCTCGGTCAGTCCCGCCGGGAGTCCCAGAGCCGCCGCGCCGCCCCGCACGACGTCGGCGTCCGCGGCCGTGTCCGTCTCCGGGGGAAGGTCCAGGAGGCGCCGGGCCTCGTCGTTGGCGAGCACCACCCGGCGGTCCGCATCCAGGATCAGCACGCCTTCGCGGGCCGCATGCAGGACCGCGTCGTGGTGCTCGTACATCCGGGTGATCCCGCTCGGTCCGAGGCCGCGGGTCTGGCGCCGCAGGCGTCGGCTGATCAGCGCCGTGGCGCCCGCGGACAGGGCCAGCGCGCCGGCCGCGCCGAGCGCCAACCACGGGATCTGCCGCCCGACCGTTTCGTTGACCCGGGCCACGGCGATCGCGGCGACGACCACGCCCAGCGGCTCGCCCGCGCGTCCGTAGACCGGAACCACGGTGACGTACGCCTGGCCCTCGTGGGTGGTGTACTTCGTGGTCAGCGACTGCCCGGCGGCCAGGAACGGCCCCAGGTTCCCCTGGTAGCGCATCCCGATCTGCGCCGGGTCCGGGCCGGTCAGCCGCACCCCGTTCACGTCGAGCACGGTGAGGGCGTCCACGTCCGCGGCCTGCTGGGCGGCCTGCGCCGACGGCCCGAGCACCGCGGCCGGGTCGCGGCCGGACAGCGCGGCGACCAGGCCGGGGGAGTGCGCGTACGTCTGCGCGGCGGTCTGCGAGCGGTGCTGCGCGTCGCGCTCGCTGTCCCCGCGCGCCTGCACCAGCAGGACGACGACGGCCGCGGCTACGAGGAGGACCACGACCACGACCTGGAGCACGAATATCTGCCCCGCCAGGGTGCGGGGGCCGTGGACGCGCGACCGCACAAAGCGGACAAAACGTCCTCTCACTTCTTCTTTGTAGCACCGTTGCGCCTCCGCAGCCCCTCGCGGATCAGCGGCGCGGTGAACGGCCGGGGCGGGGAACCGGCGGACGTGTGCCGTGCCGCTGGTCCGCGGTGGGCTCGGGGAACCGGGCGCCCCCGCAGAGGAGGGCCGGGGTCAGTGGGCGGCTTCGGGTTGTGGTGCGGCCAGGAGTTTGTCGACGGCGCCTTCGACGTGGGTGCCGTGGAAGAAGGAGCGGTTCATGGAGGTCCACAGGCGGGCGGGGTTGGCGAAGACGAAGTCGCGGAACTGTGCCTCGTCGATCTGGTGGCGTTCGACGAGTTCGTAGGCCTCGGGCAGGACGTCGCGAATGTCGCGGACGTCCCAGTGCCCGACGTCGGAAGCGAACACCGCGGGGAGGGTGACGCCGCCGGGGTTGAGGTCTGCGGAGAACGCGAGCGCGTTCATGGGGTCGTCGGCTTCGCAGCCGAAGGAGAAGCGGGTGCTGAACAGGTCGAGGACGTCCTGGGCGGAGGTGAGGAGGGATTCACCGAACTGGTCGATGTCCTGGGGCAGCTCGTCGGGGTCGGAGTGCATCGCGAGCCCGGTCTCCAACCGGTCGATGCGGTCCGCGACCGGTCCGGTGGCGTGGCGCCGGAACAGCGTGCGCAGCAGGTCGCGGTCCATCCGGGCGGGGTTGTAGTGCTGGATGGCGTCGCTGTTGCGCTTCTCCCAGTGCCCGACGATGCCGGCCAGCAGCGCGGCGGCCCAGGCGACGCCGCCTTCCTGGAAGGCGAAGTGGAGGTTGGGGAAGCGGGCGGGGACGCCGCCGAAGACGAGGGACCGGCACACGGCCTCGTCGGCGGCGGCGAAGTTGCCGACCTGGTTGTAGGAGTTGTTGACCGTCGACATGCGGCTGCCCCAGCCCTGGCCGCCCGAGTGGAAGGTGGGGGTGACGCCGAGTTCCTCGCAGCGCTGCCACACCGGGTCGTAGTCGTAGGGGGAGTCGTGCCCGAGGGTGTCCATCCACCGTCCGCCCCCGGCGAGGGGACGGGGGATGACGCCGCCCATCATGACGGCCTTGAGGCCGAGTTCGCCGACCGCGTGGTCGAGTTCGGCGACGGCTTCCTCGGGGGTGAACATGGGAATCGCGGCGACCGGCGCGAGGCGGTCGCCGTAGGGGCCGTAGACCTCGGCGTAGTAGCGGTTGAGGGCACGCGCGAGGGCGCGGCGCAACTCGTCGTGGGCGAGCTGGGTCACCGTGAGGCCGTAGGTGGGGTAGAGGACCGCGAAGTCGACGCCGATCTCGTCGAGGCGCTTGTACATCAGGTCCGGCAGCATGCAGGTGGCGCGGTCGAGGGTGTTGGCGGCGGGGATGCCCCACACGGCGGTGGCGTGGATGCCCAGGTCGCGGCGCTTGGCGCGGTCGGGGACGGCACGGCGCCGGTCGGCGGTGTTGCTCATCTTCTCGAACACGGCGGCGAGGTCGGTGCCGGCGTCCTCGGCGATGAAGTCGCGGACCAGGGGCAGGTATTCGATCAGGTGGCCGTCGCTGTCGATGACGGGGTGGTCGAGCCGGCCGCGGACCGCGGAGACCTCGTCGGTGGGCAGGTAGGTCATGCGCGCTCCTCGGGTCGGCGGGCGCCGCGGACGAGCGCGCCGGGCAGGGCGCCGGTGTGCCGGCCGTTCTCGAACGTGACCTCGCCCGCGACGACGGTGGCGACGTAGCCGGTGGCGTCGTTGACCAGGCGGGAGCCGCCGCCGGGCAGGTCGGCGGTGATGCGGGGCGCGGTGGCGTTCAGCCGGGGCAGGTCGATGAGGTTGACGTCGGCCTTCATCCCCGGCGCCAGGATCCCGCGGTCGTGCAGACCGACCAGGGCGGCGGTGTCGGCGCACTGGCGCTTGACGATCCATTCGGGGGCGAGACGGTCGGGTTCGGCGACGTCGCGGCCCCAGTAGGCGAGCTGGAAGGTGGGAAAGTCGAAGTCGGCGATCATCGTGGTGTGCGCGCCGCCGTCGCCCAGGCCCGGCACCGTGAACGGGTGAACGAGCATCTCGCGGACCGCGGCCAGGTCCTCGTCGACGTAGTTCGCGACCGGCACGTAGACCATGCGCCCGGAGGCGAGGACGTCGTACGCGGCCGCCAGCCGGGACACGCCCTGGTCGGCGGCCAGGCGGGTGATGGCGGGGCCGGGGCCGTCGCTCCACCGCGGCGGGTCCTGGAGTGCGTAGGCGTGGGGGAACCTCGCGATCACATCGGTGCCGGCGTCGTCGAGTTCGGCCAGGATGCGGCGGCGGGTCTCGGTGTTCCGGAGCAGCGTGGGCAGGTCCGCGCCGTCGCCGGGGCGGAGCGCACGGTAGGTGGCGGAGGGGAGCAGCGGGTTGACGCGCCCGCCCAGGGAGATGAGCAGTCCGACGGGCCGCGGGGCGACCTGGCCGCGCATGGTCAGTCCGTCGGCGTTGGCGCGTTCGAGTTCGCGCAGGATCTCCCGGTACGAAGACGGGTTCTGCCCCGGGCGCTGCAGGGTGGTCACCGACATGGGGCGGCCGCTGGTCCGGCAGATGCGGCGCAGCAGGGTGAACTCCGCGGCGATGTCGGCGTCGTCGAAGACCGCCTCGAACACTCCGGTCCCCAGACGGCCGACGGCGGCGGCGATGCCGAGGAGTTCGGGCTCGCCCGCGGTCAGGGTGGGGGTCAGGCGGCCGTCGGAGGCCTTGTGGTTCGCCGACCGCGAGGTGCTGAACCCCAGGGCGCCGGCGGTGAGCGCGTCGACGACCACCTCGCCCATCCGCCCGATCTCCTCGGGGGTCGGCGCGGCCTCGTGGTCGATGCCGCGCTCGCCCATGACGAACACGCGTACCGCGGAGTGCGGGACCTGGGTGGCCACGTCCACGGCTCGGTCGATGCCGTCGACGGCGTCGAGGTACTGCCCGAACGTCTCCCAGTTCCAGGGCAGTCCGCGGCGCAGCACGTCCCCGGGGATGTCCTCGACGCCTTCCATCAGGGCGACGGTCCAGTCCCGGTCCGCGGGCCGCAACGGGGCGATGCCCACACCGCAGTTCCCGGTGACCACGGTCGTCACGCCGTGGCCGGAGGAGGGGCTGAGCAGCGGGTCCCACAGGGCGTGGCCGTCGTAGTGGGTGTGCACGTCCACCCAGCCCGGGGAGACCAGGAGTCCGTCCGCGCCCAGCTCGCGGCGGCCGCGCGGCAGGTTGTCGCCGACCGCGGTGATGCGCCCGGCGGTGATGGCGACGTCTGCGGTGCGCGGGGGTGTTCCGGTTCCGTCGGCGACGGTGCCGCCGCGGATCACGAGATCGTCCACGATCCCTCCTTGTTCCACCTGTTGGCACGCTGTACCGTTTGTCGGCACAGCCTAGGCAGAGTCCTTGACGACAACAAGGGCCGTTCCAGCGGTTCCGCCGTGGCCCGTCCCGGCCCGGCGCGGTGGCCGGGCGTTCGCTCCCGAGGAAAGGCGCGGCATGCCCCGGCCCACCAACAGCGTCGTGATCGCGCTGCGGGTCCTCGAACAGGTCAGCCAGGACCAGCCCGTCGGCGTCAGCGACGTCGCCAAGGCCCTGGACGTCCCCAAGAGCACCGCCTACCGCATGCTCACCACTCTCGCGAGCGCCGGATGGACCCGGCAGGACACCTCCGGGGCGTGGTCCCTCACCCTCAAGGCCGGCGTCGTCGGCAGCCGCGTCGCCCCCGCCGCCGGCCTGGCCGACCTCGCCCGCCCGGTGATGACCGAACTCTCGGCCGCGACCGAGGAGTCGGTGCGGCTGTGGCTGGTGGAGAAGGACACCTTCCTTCTGGTGGCCGACGTCGAAGGCCCCCATCCGGTCCGCGCGGTCGTCCCCGAGATCGCCGCGGACATCCCCCTGCACGCGACCGCGGTCGGCAAGGCAATCCTGGCGACCTGGCCCGACGCGGACCTGGACGCGTACCTGGCCGCGCCGCTGCGGCAGGTCAACGCACGCACCGTCACCGACCCCGCCGAGCTGCGGCGCCAGGTCGTCGAGGCCAGGGTCCTCGGCTACGCCCGCGTCTGGAAGGAGGCCCACGACCACGTCGGCGGAGTCGCCGCCGCCATCGTGCTGCCGGACGGGCGCACCGCGGCGCTCGCGGTCACCTTCCCCACCCACCGCCTCAGCGAGGAACTCGTCGCCCGCTTCGGTGCGCTGCTCACCGCCGCGGCCGCCCGGATCGGCACTCATCTGCGCACCTGACGGCCCACCGCCGCGAGCGGCGGACGCGCACCGTGGCGCGGACGCCGCACGCGGGACGGGCCCGGAGCGGGGCGGCCTGTGGTCAGCCGTGCATTTCCCGCAGGACGTCGTCCAGCCCGGCAGGCTTCACCCCGAGGGCGAGTTCGGTCTCGGACGTGTCGAACAAGAAGGGCGCGTCGTGGAGGTAGCGCATCTCGGGAAGTTCGGCCATGAGTTCGTCGGATGCGGCCATCCGGGCAAGCTGTTCCGCGGGCATGCGGGTCATGCGCGCGGGCGGCGCACCGAGCACCTCGGCGAGTCGTACGGCGAGGCCGCGGGCGGACAGTTCGGACACCGACGGGACGTGTGAGGCCCGTCCCCACACGGCGTCGTCGTGCGCGGCGTCGCCGACCGCGACCAGGGTGGGGGCGACATCACCGACGTACGTCCAGCTGTGCGCGGCGTCGGGATCACCCGGGAAGGCCGCTTCCACGCCCCCGCGCACGGCCGGTGCGACCATCAGGGTGAACAGCGACAGCGCGTCCTGGCCGAGGAAGGTGCCGGCGCGTACTTCCACGACGCGAGCCCGCCCTGCCTGGTGCACCGCCAGCGCGTCCTCCCCCATCGCGGCGCGGACCCGGCCTGGGACAAAGCCGCCAAGGACGCCGAGGCCGCCGAAAAGGCTTCTTGGAACATGCACATGCCGGGACCAATGGACTTCCGCAGCCCGCCGTTCAGCTGAGCGGCGGGTGACGCTTCGCGTCCCCGCGGCGGGTTCGCGTGGGCCTCAGCTCGTGGCGACGATGTTGGTGTTGTGGACTGTGTGCACCCACCAGCGGTTGTCCTGCTTCACGAGCACCCAGGTGCCGGCATTGGCGAAGTCGCCCGCCGCGGTGGACGCGTTCTGCCGTACGGACACCACCGCGGTGTCGGGTGTCGGGAACGTGACGCGTTCAACGGTGATTCGTGTGCGGAAACCCGGGACCGGGTCCGCGAGTTGGCGGCGATGGTGGGCGTTGATGGCCTCCCAGCCGTCGAATCGCTGCCCGGCCGGCGTTGTCAACGACGCGTTGGCGGTGAATTGTCCGCCGACTGCATCGGCGTCGAACGCGCCTACACCCGCCTGGATTTCCGCGAAGACGTCATGGATTGCGGGTAGGTCCTCACTGGACGCAGCGTGTGTGGACACCGCCGGACGGCTCATGTGCGGCTCTCCCAGATGGGTTGGTCCGTCGAAGATGATCATCGTGCCAACCCACACTACGTGGCCGCATTGCCTGGCGTTGCGGGAAAGACGAAGGCCCCCGACGACGTGCGGCCTGGGCGGCGGCACGGCATCGGAGGTCCTCGTCGTGATCAAGACCGGCGACCGTCAACAACGTTCATGATCAATACACCTGGCGGCCGGCCACCCGGTAGGCGCGGTCGACGGTCTGCTTGAGGCCGTTGCCGTCCGCGTCGCGGACGGTCGTGCGCAAGGCCACGTACCCGGTGCCGAGCGGCCCTGGCGGCGGTGCAACGACCTTGTACGTGCCGTCGCCCGTCGGGAGTGCCGGCAGCGCGAGCCAGTGCTTGCCGTCGTCGAAGGACGCCTCGATCCGGAAGTCCTTGACGCGTGGCGTGGTTCCGTCCGGGCGTGTGACGGCGGCGGTCATGACCAGGGGCCGGTCGGCCGGCGCCGCGTTGGCGAGGTCGAGGTCGGCGTCCACGCGCACCAGCGGCAGCGGTGCGGAGCTGGTGGTGCAGCCGCCGTCCGCCGGGCGTGCGGACGAGAACGTCCAGGTCGCGTCGATCGCGGTGCCGAGCTGGGCGCCGGGGTCGTTGCGCTGCGCCTGGAGGCGTAGTGCGTAGTCGGCCTTGCCCTCGGACATGCCGGGGAGTTGCCCGTACCGGAAGTCGTCGGTGGTGGCGAGGACCGAGCCGTTCTTGGACAGGGTCACCGTTGCGGTGGCGTCGCCCCACCACTCGCTGTGGTGCGCCCCGGTCGGCGAGGCGAACGGCGAGAGCATCGGCATACCGGTGTCGCCGCAGCGGCCGAAGCCTCCGGCAGCGCCGATCGGTGCCTTGTTCCAGTGTTCGGCGATGGTGCGTCCGAGCGGATAGGAGACCGGAGCCGCGTCCTCGCTCCCGGTGTCGGTGCCGAGGACCCCGAGCCACGTCAGCCCGGGTGCGGTGGTGAAGTACTCCTTGGCGGTGCCGGGCACGGACACCTGGTGGAACCAGCCGCTCCAGCCGCCGCCGTCCGACCAGCCGGCGAGCCGGGAGATCATCGCCGTGCCCGTGCCGCCCTGGGTGTGCACGCTCACGTCGGCTACGCCGAGATCCGCGGTCCTGGCGTGCAGCGTCGGGTCGGCCGGGATGCCGCCGTCGCGGGCGAGCGCCAGGTTGTACGTCGGCGAACCGGACGCGGCCGGTCCGCTGAGGAACGTGCTGAGGCGGTACGAGAACGGGTGGCTCGTCGTGGCGGCCGGCACCGCGTATGCCTCGGTCTCGGCGTCGTACAGCGTTGCGCTGATTTCGCGGGCCGCGTTGCCGATCTGCTCGCGGAAACCGACGATGCGCCCGTCGACCCTGGTGCCGTCCTGGTCGAGGTCGATCTTGGCGGGCAGTCCCGCGCGCGCGTCCAGGGTGACCGCGGTATCGCCCGCTACCGCGACGTCGGGCCGGGCGACGGCAGTCCAGCTTCGCGGGTGGGCCGCGGTCGCATTGGTGTGGACGAGCCCGCTGACGGTGTAGCGGCCCTTGGGGACACGGGCGGCCGACACGAAGTCGTCGATGTAGCGAAGGGGGAACTCCGCGCCGGTGTCGAGGTTGACCACGTACATCCCGCCGCCGGTCACCGGACCGCCGTCGCGGTCGAAGCTGGTGATGCGCAGGTCGTACAGCTCGGGCTCGTCGAACACTCCGAGGGCGGTGCGGATGACGACCGCGCCGTCCGAGTCGGTCGCGGTCAGCACGCCGCCGTATGTGCTGCCGGCGCCGCTCGGCACCGGGTCGGTGACGACCGTCGCGTCGGCCGTCCCGTGTGCGGGCACGGTGATCCGGTTCGCGCCGAGCCGGACGGGCAGCGTGGTGCCCGCGTCGGGGACCGCGGCGAGGTCGAGCACAAGCGCGACGTCTCCGTCGTTGTGGTACGTGACCGTGCTGGTGACCGGGCTGTTCGCCGGCCAGCGCAGATACGTGGACACCGCGCCGGGGCTCGCGTACGCCGTGCGCGCGGCCGCCGCGCCGATGTTCACCCGTCCGGTGCCTTGCGCGAACACGCCGGCGTCGCCGGGCGTGGCCGAGCTGATCAGCGCGGCCTTGAGCTGCGCGCCCGTCCACCCGGGGTGCTCCTGCGCGAGGATCGCCGCCGACCCGGCGACGTGCGGGGTCGCCATCGACGTGCCGTTCAGGGCCGTGTAGCGGTCGTCCACGGGCTGTCCGGCCGAGGTGCCCGCGGCGCGCGCCGCGACGATGCCGACGCCCGGTGCGGTGATCTCCGGCTTGACCGCGTGGTCGACCACGCGGGGGCCCTGGTTCGAGAACGACGCGCGCTTGTTGTCGCCGTCGACCGCGCCGACGGTGAGTGCCGCGTCGGCGGCACCGGGCTGCGACACCGAGCCGGGCTGGGCATCGTTGCTGTTGCCCGCGGCGATGACGAACAAGGCGTCCGAAGAGGCGCTGAGCGCGTTGACCGCCAGGGACATCGGGTCGGTGCCGTCCGTCGGACCGCCCCCGAGGCTCATGCTGACGACGCGGGCTTTCTGCGCGACCGCCCACTCCATCCCGGCGATGATCTCCGACGCCGAACCGAAGCCGTCGTCACCGAGCACCTTTCCGACGAGGAGCTGCGTGTCGGGGGCGACGCCCTGGTAGCGGCCGTCGGAGGCGGCGCCGCTGCCGGTGATGATCGACGCGACGTGCGTGCCATGCCCGTTGCCGTCGACGACGCCTCGCGGGTTGCCGGTGAAGTCGGCGGAAGCGGCGACGGCGTCCACCAGGTCGGGATGCGTCGCGTCGATGCCGGTGTCGAGGACGGCGGTTCGCACGCCCGCCCCGGTGTACCCGGCCTGCCACGCCTCGGGCGCGCCGATCTGCGGGACGCTTTTGTCGAGGACCGCCTGGACGCGGGCGTCAAGCCATATGTGCGCGATGCCGGGCGCCAACCCGGTCGCGCCGGGGGCGAGCCTGGACCCGTCGGACGGGACGGGCGCGGCGACGGTACGCCAGAACTCGCCCGCACCGTCTTTGCGTTCGCCGACGGCCTGAGCGCCGATGCTGGGCAGGTCGCGGCCTGTGGAACCGGTCTGTGCGACCGAACCGCGGGCGTTCGGGGCAAGTGCGGCCCGGGCGCCGCCCTCGTACTGGACGATCAGCGGCAGCGTGGGCGTCGACCGGTCGTCGTAGCCCTGGCGGGCCAGACTGCTCACGTCGAACAGCGCGGGGTCGAGAACTCCCTTGGACAGTAACGGCAGCGCGTCCGCCGGCACGACGCTGACGTCCTTGCCGCGCGTCCGGCTCAGGAACGACATGCCGTCGCGGCCCGGACCCGGCTTGGGCATGACGGACTGCCTGCCGTCCGTGAACGTGTCCACGGAGACGGTATCGCCGGTCAGCAGCGTGATCGTCGTGTGCGCGACCGCACGCTGCCCCGAACCGGCCGTCGACGGCCCGGCAGCAGAAACGGCCGACGCTGTGGACGCAGGACCGGCTATACCGGCGGCGATGGCGGCCGCCAACGCGGCGGCCACCGGAGGCCGCACGGAGAGGCGACGCAACCGCCGCCTCGACGAACGGTGTGGATCGTGGGGGTGCATAGGCAGATCTCCCATAGCGCAGCTCACGCACCGTAGTTCGGTACGGGCTTGCGCATGGGGGGAGTCCCCTCACGCACACGGACGTTGCCTGCGGATCTCGAAAACCTGGAAGTGAAGTAGCCGACCGCGCTGTAGACGGTGACGAGCGGTGGCATGAACTGGCGCAGCGGGCGGTAGGTCGACGCGCGGACGCAACGCCCTCACCCCAGCGGGCAGCGTCATGGACAAGGCTGCGATTGGTCTGCTGGTCAGCCTGTTGCGGAACCGGTTGTGGACGCCGTCCACGAACCGAACTCCGCAGGCAGGTCGATCCACGGCGTCCCGGTCCGGAACTCGAACGCGATCGTGTCGATCACCTGCCGGTGATCACGCCACCGCCCACCCCGCCGCGGTGTCCGGCGCGGCAACACCGGCTGGATCCGCGCCCACTGCACAGCACTCAGCCCCACACACCATCCGAACGATCGGATGTTCCGCAGAGCGCGGTCCGGGCGGCCCAACGCCTGTGGTACGTAGGGTCGTCGGGGCGCCCGACAATATCATGATCGGCATGTGCACAGGCGGTCGGCCGAGCCCGCTACGGTGCCCGCATGGCCCTCGAAGACCGCCTGATGAAACGTGCCGTCGTCAGCCTCGAAGCGGGCTTGGAAGCCCGCGACGTGGGGGCGATCACCGGCGCGATCAATGCCTTGCTTGCCGCGCTCCCGCACTCCGATCAGGAGGACGCGTCCGCCGCGGTGCCCCGGCTCACCGAGCTGCTGCCGCACATCCCCCCGTGGCTGGAGGGCATGCTTGCGGTGATCATCGGGGCGTGCGTCGAACTGGGGGCCGAACCGGTGGTGTGTGCTCCGGCCGTCCTGGACAGCGCGCGCGGTGGGCTGCGCAGGACCGCCGACTTCCCGGCGCGCTGGGCCGCGGCCGGTGGCGGCGTACCGCCTATCCCGGAGTCGGCCATCCAGATTCCGGAGTGGGCGGTCGAGCAACTCGGCGGTGCCGACGCCAGCGAGGCGGACATCCTGAGCCTCATGGCGTGGTGGCAGGTCGAACAGTGGGAGCTGGCGACCGTCGCGATGCTGACGCACCGTCCGATCCGCGACGGCCTCGCCGAGCGCGCGCAATTCCGGTCCGAGGCGGAGCGCGTCGCGCTCCTGGGGCGCGGCGACCTGCTGTCGATGCGCCACATCGTCCGAATGCTCGATGACGAGCCGCTCCTGGTCCTGCACCGGCCGACCCGGACCGCGTACCGGATGCGCATGAGCGGCCTCGGCGACCTGTGGCAGTTGCAGACGCTGCTCGGCGACGTCCTCATCGGCGGCGGCCATGTGGCCGGCGCGGCGCCCGACCCGGTGGCCGTGGGACTCGCGCGCGACATGCCGTTCGGGCCGGGAGTCCCGGCCCCAGCGGCAATGGCGTCCGCGCCGTTCACGCTCGCCGACGCGGACGGCCGCGAGGTGCCGGCGGACGGCTGCCCCGACGACATCCCGCCCGTGGACGGCGTGCGCGTGCTGGTCCTCTACAGCGCAAGGCGTCCGGGCACGTGGCCCGCCGGCCGACTGTTCCCGAACGTCCCCGGTTCACTCGTCCTGGACGAGGCCCTGAGCGAACCCGAAGCCGCGGCCTGGTTCGCAAAGCTCGCCCGCTAGGAGCATTCCTTCGGATCATCGCGGCCCGGATGCGGAGGGCGGTGATGACGAGGCACGCCCATCCAACGATCAGATGATCCAAGGGCCAAGCGCCGGGAAACGACGTGCCAAAGGCGCCGGGCGAATCAAACCCAGGGCCTTGTCTCCAGGCCGCGCTGCTCCCGGAGTCGCTCACCGTGAGGCGTCACAAAACCTGAGCCATAACCAGAACCAGGTGTGTGCGACAACGTGCCCGAGAATCAGGCGCCAGAGTTGTCGACGAACCCCACGACATCGAGATATTCGATTGTGGGCCGGACGCCATAAATCCCCGTCACCTTGTCGACGAGCTCCTCGGCGAAGAAGGAGCGGCCTTTCTCCTCGTCGTCCCACACGTAGAAGTTCTTTGCCTGACCGCCGCCTTCGTCGAGCATGAAGCTCTTGAAGCGAAGGCCGGGCATGCCGTCGAACGGTCCGCGGAGTTCGTCGGCAATCTTCGTGAGGGTTGAACGATCGAACTTGTCGGTCTGCGTGAAAGTCACGAGCACGCCGATCATCGGGCCTCCTCTTGGGTGCGCAACGGTCGATCGAGTAATGCCGGCGACGGAACCAAGTATACGCGGCGGGGAATTTGTCGTGATGAGGAAGCGAGTCGCAAGTGCGGCTCGCGATCGGTGGCACGGGCCACGAGTGCCCCACACGTCGAATGCCGGCTGTCGGTTACCCCTCCCGCCGGAACTGCCCGTTCCCGCAGCGGCTTTCGGTATCAATTCGCGAGACGACCTCCCGTTCGGCACCGCAGCAGCCACGGGGCTTCTGCACTGGCGATTCACCGAGCCGGCCGCACGCGTATGCGTGTCGCGGATCGCGACACCCTCCTACCCGGCGGGCGAGCATGCCGGAAACACCACCGGATCCGATTTCGTCGTCGACGGAGGACTCGTCACCACGCTGTAACCGAGAGGCATCCGCACGTGCGGGTGGGCCCGCCACGGCGCACAGTGGAGAGGTGGTCAGGCGAAGCCTTCCGAGCGAGGGCCCGCAGCCTTGGGCGCGCTCCGCGGCGCTGGTGGTGCTGCCCGTCGCGCTGATCGTGCTGATCGTCGCCGTCGATCTGCAGGCACCGAACGACGTTCACCTGGGGCCGCTGCTGGTGATCGCCCCTGCGTTGACGGCCTCGTTCGCCGGTCCGAGGCTGACCGCCGCCATCGGCGCTACGGCGGTTGCCGCGCAGGTCCTGATCGCGGCGCTCCGCGGCGGCGTGGCGACCGGCAACCACATGGCACAGACCGGCGCGTTGGCCGTGCTCTCGGCCTTCATCGTCGTCTTCACCGTGCTCCGGGAACGCCGCGTCCGGGAGCTGGCCCGCGCCGAGTCCGTGGCCGAAGCCGCCCAGCGGGCTTTGCTGCGGCCGCTGCCCGAACGCATCGGGCCGCTCCGGATCGCCACGATGTACCTGGCCGCCGAGCACGAGGCCCAGATCGGCGGGGACCTGTACACGGCCACTCGCGCCGGTGCGGGGACCCGCCTGCTCATCGGCGACGTCCGCGGCAAGGGACTGGCGGCTGTCGGAGAGTCCGCCTTGCTGCTCAGCGCGTTCCGGCTCCTCGCCGCACGGCATACGGCTTTGCCCGACCTGGCCCACACACTCGACCACAGCGTCGGCCGCTACCTGCTCGACTTCGCCGAGACCGACGACGAGACGGCCGAGCACTTCATCACGGCACTGCTCCTCGACATCCCCGACGACGAGCCGGTCGTCCGGTTGACGAACTGCGGGCATCCACCGCCGTTGCTCGTGAGCCACGGTCGCGTGGCATTCGTCGACGGCGACCGGTCTGCGCCCCCACTGGGCGTGCACAGCCTCGCCGCGGACGACTACCCGTACGAGACTCGCCGGTTCGAACCGGGGGACACGCTGGTGCTCTACACCGACGGTGTCACCGAAGCCCGCAACCGCAGCCGAGACTTCTATCCCCTCGCCGAACGAGTCGCGCGCTGGACGACATGCGAGCCCGCCGCCCTCGTCCACCACATCCGCCGCGACCTCCTCGCCCACGCCGACGGACACCTCGGGGACGACGCGGCCGTCATCGCCATCGGCCGTCTGCCGGTCTGATCCGTGCCGGCGGCAACACGGTCATCGGCACCACGCGCGACTCGACGCCCTACGGACCAGGAGGCCGGAGCTGCCAAAGGACGCTGACCGAGCACGGGACCCGCATGGACATGCGACTCGAACGGCATCCCCGATCCTTGAGGCAAAGCTGATGTCTCCGATTCCGAGCGAACTCTTGGTGCTGCTGCCCGTCGAGGCCATCCTGGACCGGGCGGTGCTTGCGTAGTTCGTGAGCGCTGCGCTCGACCCAGTCGACGCATTGCCATGCGATTCCGAGGGAGGGGATGTGCAGGAGCTGTCCGAGGCGTTCGCGAAGGCCCGCCTTCCCGAGCCGCCGATCCCGGACGCACTACGGCCCGGGCTCATGGCGCTTGGGCCGTGGAACTTCGGCACCCGGCCGATGGACGCGATGGACATGTACCTGTTCGACGCGTACCTGTACGAGGCGCTGTGCGCAGATGTGGAGCCGTACGTCGCGGTGTCCCATGCGGGGCACGGGGTGAGCTCGTATGCGCTGAACTACCACCTCGTCTACGGGCCATTGCTGTTGTTCGTCCAGGGGCACTTCGGCGGCATCTACGGCGACGCGGAGCGGGACCGCGCCGAACTCGCAGAGCAGTTCCGCGAGTGCGCCGACCTGATCGCCGCGGTCGACCGCCTCGGTGGTGCAGCCGCGCGGCACCCACGGCTGTTCGTCGCCTTCAGCCCGATGCGCCAAATCGCCGTGTGCGCGCCTCACCCAGGGCGGGTCGCCGACAGGCATGCGGCGAACGCGTGGTTGACCAGGGCCGACGCGTGGCCGGAGCCGGCGAGGGCTTGGTCGACGCTGCCCGGAGATCGGCGTGAGGGTGGTGCGGGTGACAGGCCCCGGCTCTTGGCCCAGGCACTGCACCAACTGACGGGCGCATAGCAGACGCCGGCAGGCTTGAGGCCGAGCGCTGTTGCCCGCGGCGTTGCCGCACCCGCTGTCGCGTCAGCGTCAGCGTCTGCGGCTGCGGCGACCGTCCACTCCGACACCGTCCTGCGCTGCCACCGTGACCTGGTCCGCCGCCGCCACGCGGCTGCCACCCGAGCCGATCACCGAAGCCGCCGAGCGGGTATTCGTCCGCAACCTGGCCGGTGCCGACCAACTGGGGTAGCAGTCAAAGGTGTCCGGCACTTCCCGCCGCCCGGATGCGAAAAGCTCCCAATGATGTGATCCGCGCCCGTCATGTGGACGAGGACGAACTGCCGCCGCTGTGTAGGCTGAGCACCCGCGGCGCGGAAGGCGGGGATCTCGATGGCCACGTTGGAGGACACGCTTTCGCAGGCGGATCCGCTGGAACGTGTGGGGTGGCTCGTCTACTCCGCCAACTGGTATGAGCGGAAGGTCGATCGGCACACACGGCAACCTGCTTCCTCGGAGATCTCGGATGCCGAAGCGCGCGAGTTCGCGGGGTACGCCTCAGTCCTGCGGCAACAAGCCGACGTCGAACTACAGGGCGAGATCAACCGACGGGTCACGAACAGCGTCGGCCAAGTGCGCTGGTGGCAGCGCCGACCGGTCAGCCGTAGAGCTGCTCGAGCCGACCGGGAACTCGAGAAGACTGCCGCAACGATGGCCGAGGACGGCCGGTCGGCGGCCGTTGCCGAGGCCGGGGCACGCGAAGCGCCGGCCCGGCCCGGCGGGGGCGCATTGGACGCATCGATCGGGGAGAAGGCACAACGCCTCGTCGCGCTCCGGCTTTCCGCGTACGTCACGGGCGGCACTGGGGATGCCAAGGCAGCGAACGAAGCGCACGCCCTCCTGAACCAGCATCTCAACCTGCTGGCCCGCAACGAGATCGCCCGCAACGACCTCAATCAAAATCAGAGCGCGGGTGCACCGCGACGTGAAGCGACAACCTTGGGGCTCCGCAGGCCCAGACTCGCCCCCTCCGCCGACCCGCGCACGGACAGCGCACGCACGTCGACCACTTCCACCGACCAGAACAACGGCGCGCAGCGCAATGAGGGGTTCCACCGCCAACACGGGAATTTCTAGCCCGGGAAGCTGCGGGTGTGATGCCATGCCGACCGGCGCGGGTGGTGCGTCCGAAGCCGTGGCGAGCACCGCCGGTGATGCCGATACCGGCTCCCGCGCCCAGTCGTGGTCCCGCCAGGTCGGGGCCGACGGTCGGGGAGGGGCTTGCCTGGCTGCGGTTGACCACCAGCTTCGTTGTTCGGTGGGTGGTGCCTGAACACGGCTTGCACATAGCGTGCGGGCCCACGCGGGTCGGTGCCCGCCCCCGCCCGCAAGCCGGTGACCGTGCCCGGTATTCCGTCGGCCGCGACTGTCCCGACCGCGAACGCCGCCGAATGGCCCCACCCCAGACCGTGATACCAAGATTCTTTCGCGGCACCGTCGTTTCGGCCGGAGACCGGTGGCGGGGTCGCGCTGTCGACTTCGCGGTGTCCGCCCGGTCGCCGGTCTCCGCCGGTCGGCTCCTGCGAGGCAACCCGTCGTCAGGAGGACAACGCGCGGTTCGGGAACACGGATCAGGCGGGCGAACCGGCGATCGTCCGCCGCTCGGAGGGATCGGCAATGAGACTACGGGGAATCACCGCCGCGGCCGCGGCCGCGACCGCGCTGCTGCTGGCGGGCTGCGGCGGGTCGGCAGGATCGGACGAGCCCGGGCCGGGCGGCCCTTCCGGCACGGCGTCGTCGGGTGCCCCCGCCAAGACCGCGCACGCGCCCGAACAGGCGCTGCCGGACGGGTTCGACGCCGCCGGCGGGTGGGCGGTGCGCAGCGACGAGGGCCTGCACGACCCCGTGATCGACGCCCGCGCCGGCGCGGTGGCGTTCCTCGCCGACGAACCCGGGGCCTCGGACTTCCGGGTCCGGGTCCGCGATCTCAAGACCGGGGCCGTGCGCTGGTCCAGCTCCCCCCTACGGCCGCTGGACACCGCGCAGTCCGGGATGTCGTTCACGCCCCGGCTGCTCGTGGCGGCGAAAGACGGCAAGGACTATGTGGCGGTCCTCGCCTCGGGCGGCGTCGGCGGCGACGGGGTGGACAAACCCTCCTCGGTGATGCGGCTGACGGTGTTCGCGCTCGACTCCTCCGGCGCCGCCGCCGCACCGCTGCGCACCGTCGATGTGCCCGCCCAGGATCTGTCGGTGGCCGACTTCCGCGCCCAGGACGACGGCCGCGTCGTCGTGCCGCGGAGCAAAGGCGGCGTCGCCGTCGACATCGTCTCGGGTGCTGTGACGACGTACACCGCGGACCAGTTGAAAGCCCCCGCGAACGCGCCGGGTTGCCGCGACTCGCTGGCCGACTGCGACCTGCTCCCGCACCTGGTCGGGGTGTCCGGCGACGGCGCGCTGGTCAACGGCGAGGACGCATTCTGGCGCACCGGCGGCGCCGGATGGTTCTCCGCCGCGGCACGGCCGCCGCAGGCGGACGCCGAGTACGGGTCCGCGGAGATCACCGCGGTGACCGGCGGGCGAGTGCTGGCCCGCTGGGAAGCACAGAACGGGCTGGCGTTCCCGTCCGTCGTCAGCGTGTCCGACCTTGCGTCGGGCGCGCTCACCGCGTCCGTGCTGTGCACCGGCGGCAGGGACACCAACGTGCGCACGTCCGCGGACGGCCGCTATCTGGCCGCCGGCACGGCCGTGTTCGACCTGCGGCAGAACAAGGGCTACTGCTTCGCGGAGACCCCGCAGCACAACGCCCTGACGGTGCAGTCGGTCGACGACGCGCACGGCATCGCTTACGCGATGACCGACGGCAAGACGCCCGCCCGGATCACCCTCGCGGACGGCCGGACCGAGGCGCTGCCGCAAGGCACCGCCATCCCGCGGGACGTGGCCGCGGGCATGGGCATGTTCACGGACAACCAGCCCGAAGGCTTCAGCGCCGCGTTCTACCCCGTCCGCTGACCTCTGCGTGCCGGTTCTTCGTGGGGGCGCGGGGTGGCCGTGTCGCGCGGCGTGCGGCTGCGGATGCCGAGGAAGTGGTCGGTGATGCCGCGGCGGGCGCGTTCCGCGTCGTGGGCGGCGACGGCTTCGTACAACTCCCAGTGCCGGGCGGCGACTTCCTCGGGGGCCTCCAGGATCGGCGGGAGTTCGTCGCTGAGCCGGTTGTAGGCGTCCCAGAAGGCCGCGAGCAGGCGCAGCATGAGGCTGTTGCCGACCGGGCGGTAGAGCGCCTCGTGGAACTGCCGGTCCGCCGCGGGGCTGACCTCGCCGGCGGCGGCTTCGGCGCGCATGCGCTCGGCGGCGCGGCGCAGGGCGTCGAGGTCGTCCTGGTCGGCAGCGGCGGCGACTTGGGTGATGAGGCTGCCTTCGAGGGCTTCGCGGACGTCGACCAGGTCGGCGAGGTTGGCGGTGCCGGCGGCCAGGGCGAGGCGTCCGTGGAAGGACAGTTCGTCGACGAGCGCACCGAAGGACATGCTGCCGACGTAGGTGCCGAAGCCGTGCCGGATTTCCACGATGCCGACGGCCTGGAGGGCTTTGAGCGCCTCGCGGACCGAGTTGCGGCTGATGGCCAGGTGCTCCATCAGCTCGGCTTCGGTGGGCATGGGGTCGCCCGGGGCCAGGCCCTGACGCAGAATCAGGTCTTTGATCTGCTCCTGGACCGTGGAGTTGCGGCTGGGCCGCTTCGGCGGTGTCGGCATCGCGCTGTCCTGCCCCCTGTCCCGGCCGCGTCGCGCGCGCCGGTGCTGTCGATTCGTCTGCGTCCCGCATCATCTCGCGCGGGCCCGACCCTTGACCGGGGGATGTCCCGGCCCTAGGGTCTCCCTCATTCTAGACGTAGGACGTCCTACGTTCCACGTTGGATATCCCACGTTGGATATCCGTTGCGCTGTTTTCTATCGTGCATTCCCGCACTTGTCACAATTCAGGGAGGCGTCGTGGCCGCTGGGCTCGACCGCAGGCAGTTCCTCCGGTTCACCGGCGCCGCAGGCATAGCCGCGGCAATCTCCGGCACGCTCGCCGCCTGCGGCGGTCCGGCCTCCACCAACGCCCCCGGCGGGGGCGGGGGCGGCGGCGGAGCCAAGGGCACTATCGACGCCGGCCTGTCCTACACGCTGAGCACCGGCTTCGACCCGATGACCGCGTCGGGCGCGCTGCCGGTCGCGGCGAACATGCACGTCTTCGAAGGGCTCGTCGACCTCGACCCGGTCACGCGCGAGCCGTACGCGGCGCTGGCCTCCGCGGTTCCGCAGACCCCGGCGGACCCCACCACCTGGCGTGTGGCCCTGCGTCAGGGGGCCACCTTCCACGACGGCTCCCCGGTCACCGCCGACGACGTCGTGTTCAGCTTCACCCGGGTCCTCGACCCCGCGAACAACTCGCTGATCGTCCAGTTCCTGCCCTTCCTGGACAAGGTGACCGCGGTCGACGCCGGGACCGTCGAGTTCAAGCTGAAGTACGCGTTCCCGCTCTTCCCGCAGCGCATCTCGGTGGTCAAGATCGTCCCCAAGGCCCTGGTCGCGAAGGGCCAGCAGGCGTTCGACGCCCTGCCGGTCGGATCCGGCCCGTACCGCATGGTGTCCGCGACCAAGGACGACCGGATCGTCTTCGCCGCCTACGACGCCTACAACGGCCCGCGCCCCGCCAAGGCCCAGGCGATGAACTGGCTGCTGCTCGCGGACGCCTCGGCCCGCGTCGCGGCCATGGACTCGCGGCGGGTGCGCGCGATCGAGGACGTGCCGTACATCAACCTCGACCAGGTCAAGAAGAACGCGCAGGCGGAGTCCGTGCAGTCGTTCGGCCTGATGTTCCTGATGTTCAACTGCGAGAAGAAGCCGTTCGACGACCCGCGGGTCCGCCAAGCCCTGCACTACGGCCTGGACACGGAGAAGATCGTCAAGACCGCGATGCTCGGCAACGCCACCGCGGCCTCGTCGTTCCTCGACGAACGCCACCCGGACTACCGCCGCGCCGGCACCGTGTACGGCTACGACCCGGCCAAGGCGAAGAGCCTCCTCGCCGAAGCCGGCGTCTCCGGCCTCGACGTCACCCTGGTCACCACCGACACCGCGTGGATCAAGGACATCGCCCCCCTGGTCAAGGAGAGCTGGGACGGCATCGGTGTGAAGACCACGCTGGACATCGGGCAATCCGGCGGCCAGTACAAGAACAAGATCGACAACGGCAACTTCCAGGTCATGGCCGCCCCGGGCGACCCCTCGGTGTTCGGCAACGACGTCGACCTGCTGATGCGCTGGTGGTACGTCGGCCTGTGGCCCGAGAAGCGCTTCCGCTGGAGCAACACCCCCGAGGGCAAGCAGGTCGTCTCGCTCCTCGACCAGGCCGCGCGCGAAAGCGACGCCGGCCGGCGCCGCGAGCTGTGGGCCCAGGCCGGCGACATCCTCGCCGCGCAGGTGCCGCTGTACCCCGTGCTGCACCGCAAGCTGGCCACCGCGTGGGACGCCAAGACGCTCACCGGCTTCCGCCCGCTGCCCACCACCGGCCTGTCGTTCCTCGGCGTCGGCCCGAGCTGACGCCCGGCTCCCCGGCGCGGCGCTCCACCCGACCGCCGTGCCGGGCCCCGGCCCCCGTCCGCGACAACCTGCCGGAAAGCCCATGACCACGATTCTGCGCATGGCCGGAAGACGGCTTCTGACCCTGCCCCCGCTGCTGCTGGGCATCACCCTGTTCGTCTTCGTGATCCTCCAGTTCTCGCCCAACGACCCCGCGTACAACGCGCTCGGCGAAGGCTCCACCGAGTCCGCCCGCGCCGCGTTCGCCGCCGCCCACGGCCTCGACGACCCGCTGATCGTCCGCTACTTCCGCTTCCTCGGCGACCTGTGCACCGGAGACCTCGGCATCACCGCGCCGCCCGGCAAGCCGGTCGCCGACATGATCGGCACCGCGTTCCCCCTGACGCTCCAACTCACGCTGCTCGGACTGCTGTTCGCGGTGGTCGCGGCACTCGTGCTGGGGATCACCGCGGCGCTGTTCCGGGACCGGTGGCCCGACCAGGTCATCCGCGTCCTGTCCATGGCCGGCATCGCCACGCCGTCGTTCTGGCTCGGCATCCTGCTGATCCAGCAATTCGCGATCCGCTGGGGCTGGTTCCCCACCGGCGGCTACGTCAACCCGGTCGACGGACTGGGGGAGTGGCTGCGCAGCCTGACCCTTCCCGCGCTTGCGCTCGCCGTCCCCGTCGGGGCGTCGCTCACCCGCATCGTGCGCACCTCGATGGTCGAGGAACTCGACCGCGACTACGTGCGCACCGCCACCGGCAACGGCCTGCCCCCGCTGGTCGTCGTCGGCCGCAACGTGCTGCGCAACGCGCTGATCACCCCGTTGACCGTGCTCGGCCTCCGGGTGGGCTACCTGCTCGGCGGCGCCGTCGTCATCGAAGCGATCTTCAGCCTTCCCGGCATGGGCACGCTCATCCTCAACGGGGTCACCTCCGGCGACGTCGCCCTCGTCCAAGGGACGGTCCTCACCATCGCGGTCTCGTTCGTGGTCGTGAACTTCCTGGCCGACCTCGCTTGCCTGCTCGCCAACCCGCGCCTGAGGGGGGTCTGACCATGCCGAAGACAACCGTTCCGGCACCCGAGGCACCCAAGGCACCCGAGGCACCCGGCGGTCCCGTGGTCCGGCAGGGCCTGACCGCCCGGCTGTCCCGCCCGGGCATCAAGCTGCGCCGCATGTCGCTGCCGGCCCGCGTCAGCCTCGCCGCCCTGCTCCTGCTGTCCCTGGCCGCGCTGCTCGCGCCGTGGATCGCCCCGCACGACCCGCTCGCGTCCGGCACCCCCGCGCTGGGCCCGTCCGGCGACCACTGGTTCGGCACCGACCGGGCCGGGCGCGACATCTTCTCGCGCGTGCTGTCCGGCGCCCGCTGGTCGCTCGCCATCGGCCTCGGCGCGACCGCGCTCGCGCTGGTCTGCGGCGCCGCCCTCGGCGCACTCGCCGCCACGTCGCGGCGCTGGGCCGACGAAGGCATCATGCGGCTCCTCGACGTGGTCATGGCGTTCCCCGGCATCGCGCTGGCCGCCGTGTTCGTCACCGTCTTCGGCAGCTCGCTGACCGTGATCATCCTGACCATCGCGTTCCTCTACACCCCGTCGCTCGCCCGCGTGGTCCGCGCCAACGTCCAAGCCCAGTACGGCGAGGACTACGTCGCCGCGGAACGGGTCATCGGCGCGCGCCGCCCGCACATCCTGATGCGCCACGTCGCCGTCAACTGCGCCGCACCGATTCTGGTGTTCGCGACCGTCATGGTCGCCGACGCGATCGTGTTCGAAGCCAGCCTGTCCTTCATCGGCGCGGGCGTGCCCGAACCCGACCCGTCCTGGGGATCCGTCCTCGCCTACGGCAAGACGCTGGTGCTGTCCGGCGGCTGGTGGGCGACCTTCTTCCCCGGCATGGCGATCCTGCTCACCGTCCTGGCGCTGAACGTGCTCGCGGAAGGCGTCTCCGACGCATGGGCAGCGCCGTCCGGAACCGGCTCCGCGCCCCGCCCGGACATCCGCGTCGCCGACACCGACGCCGCCCTCGCCGCGCCCGAGCCCGCCGAACTCGCCGAGCGGCTGGCCGCGGCCGCCGCCCGGCACACCGACCGCGACGTGCCCGACGTGCCGCCGCTGCTGTCCGTACGCGACCTGACCGTGCGCTTCCCGGACCGCCACGACGGAGTGCGCATCGTCGACGGCGTCGGCTTCGACGTCCGCCCCGGCGAGACCGTCGGACTCGTCGGCGAATCCGGCTGCGGCAAGAGCCTCACCAGCCTCGCCGTCATGGGGCTGCTCCCGCGCGGCGCCGAAACCGGCGGTGAAATCCTCTTCGACGGCCGCGACCTGCTCACCCTCGCACCGCGCGAACGCCGCGCCCTCCTCGGGCACGACATCGCCATGATCTACCAGGACGCGCTCAGCTCGCTGAACCCGGCGATGACGATCCGCGCCCAACTCACCCAGCTCACCCGGCGCGGCGGCACCCGGACACCCGCCGACCTCCTCGAACTCGTCGGCCTCGACGCGGCGCGCACGCTGCGCGCGTACCCGCACGAGCTGTCGGGCGGACAGCGCCAGCGCGTGCTGATCGCCATGGCGCTGTCCCGCGCCCCGCGGCTGATCATGGCCGACGAGCCCACCACCGCACTCGACGTCACCGTGCAGGCCCAAGTCGTCGACCTGCTCGTCCGGCTGCGCGACGAACTCGGCTTCGCCCTGGTGCTGGTCTCCCACGACCTCGCACTGGTCTCCGACCTCGCGGACCGCGTCGTCGTGATGTACGGCGGCCAGGTCGTCGAGACCGCGCGCACCGGAGAACTCCTGCGCTCGCCGCGCCACCACTACGCCCGGGGCCTCCTCGGTTCGGTGCTCTCCTTGGAAGCCGGCGAAGAGCGCCTGCACCAGATCCCCGGGGTCGTCCCGCCGCCGTCGGCCTTCGGGCCCGGCTGCCGCTTCGCCAACCGGTGCCGCGCGGCGACGGACCTGTGCCGCGACACCGCGCCGGCGCTGGACGGCGACCTGCACACGCATGCCTTGGCCTGCCATCACCCGGCCGCCGTGCCCACCCCCGTCGGAGGAGGATCATGACAACCGGAGCACCGCACGCGCCGCTGCTGACCCTGGACGACGTGCACGTCCGCCACCCGGTGCCGGGACCCCGCCTCTTCTCGAAAGCGCACGTGCACGCCTTGACCGGCGCGCACGTGGAGGTCCGCCAAGGCGAGACCATCGGCGTGGTCGGGGAGTCCGGCTGCGGCAAGTCGACGCTCGCCCGCGTCCTGGTCGGCCTTCAGCGACCCACCGAAGGCACGGTGGCCTTCGAAGGCACCGATCTGTGGCAGATGCCCGCGCGACGGCGCGCCGCCGAATTCGGGGCCGCGGTCGGCGTTGTCTTCCAGGACCCGGCCACCGCCCTCAACCGGCGGCTGACCGTCCGCCAGGTCATCCGCGACCCGCTCGACGTCCACGGCCGCGGCACCCGCGCTCAGCGCGAGGACCGCGTCGGCGAGGTCATGGGCCTGGTCGGGCTTCCGCCGAGTGCGGCGGACGCGCTGCCCGGGCAACTGTCCGGAGGCCAGCGCCAACGCGTCGCCATCGCCCGCGCGCTCGCCCTGGAGCCCCGCGTGGTGGTCGCCGACGAACCGACGTCCGCACTGGACGTGTCGGTCCGCGCACAGATCCTCAACCTGCTCCACGACCTCAAGGAACGCCTCGGCCTGGGCCTGGTGTTCATCTCGCACGACATCCAGACCGTGCGGCACCTCGCCGACCGCATCGTGGTCATGTACCTCGGCCGGATCGTCGAGGAAGGACCGGTCGAGCACGTCATCCGGACACCGCGCCACCCCTACACCGCGGCGCTCTTCTCCGCCGCGCCCGCGCTGCTCGGCGGCACGGAGCGGATCCCGCTGCGCGGGCCGCTTCCGTCGGCGGTCAACCCGCCGGAAGGCTGCCCGTTCCGCACCCGCTGCCGACACGCCGACCAGACGTGCGCCATCGACCCGCCCGACAGGGCGGGCACCGTGGACGCACACCGCTTCCGCTGCCACCACCCCGTCGAGCCGTGATCCACGGCCGTACCCGCCCCCCGCCGGGGCCGCACCGCCCGCCGCTGTGACCCGGCCCCGGCGGACCCGTGCCGTGCCCCGCCCGTCCGGCGGCCAACGCATTCTTTCCGCGATCGAACCCATCCCCGCAAGGAGCACGTTCCGCATGGCCAGCACCACGCCGTCCCTCTTGAGCGGCGTCGTCCCGCCCGTCTGCACCCCGCTCACGCCCGACCACGAGATCGACGCCCGGTCGCTCGAACGCCTCATCGCACACCTCCTCGACGGCGGCGTGGACGGCCTGTTCTTCCTCGGCTCCTCCAGCGAGGTGGCCTTCCTCCCGGATACCCACCGGGCGCGGGTCCTGGAGATCGCCGTCGGCGCGGTCGCCGGCCAGGTGCCGGTCGTCGCCGGTGTCATCGACACGGCGACGATGCGCGTCGCCGCGCACATCCAGGAGGCCGCGAAGGCCGGAGTGGACGGCGTCGTCGCGACGGCGCCGTTCTACACGCGGACTCATCCCGCCGAAATCGAGCGGCACTTCCGCCTGCTGCGCGCGGCGACGGAACTCCCGATCATCGCCTACGACCTGCCGGTCTCGGTGCACAGCAAGCTCGGCGGCGACCTCCTCGCGCGGCTCGCCGCGGACGAGGTCATCCAGGGCGTCAAGGACTCCAGCGGCGACGAAGGCGGATTCCGCCGACTGCTTCTGGCGACCGCGGAGACCCCCGGCTTCTCGGTCCTGACCGGATCGGAACTGACCGTCGACACCGCCGCGTTCATGGGCGCGCACGGTGTCGTCCCGGGCCTCGGCAACGTCGACCCGCACGGCTACGCCCGGCTGTGGGACGCCGCGCGCCGCGGCGACATGGCCGCGGCCCGCGCCGAACAGCAGCGGCTGATCGCCCTGTTCGGGCTGGTCGACGCGGGCGCGGCGGAGCGCATGGGCCCGGGCTCGTCGGCACTCGGCGCCTTCAAGGCCGCGCTGTACCTGCGCGGCATCATCGACCACCCGGTGACCGCGCCCCCGCAGATCCCGCTGGACGCCGCCGAGGTCGCGACGGTGCGCGGGTACATCGAGCGCGCGGGACTGCTCGGCTGATGTCGGAGGGAGCAACCGCGGCCGGGTGCGGTACCGGCGGTCGCACAGCAGCTGGTCGGCCGGCCGCCGGGCCGGCCACCGGCCCGATCGGCTGGCCGCGTATCGGCGTCGACGTCGGCGGCACGAAGATCGCCGCCGGACTCGTCGGCCCGGACGGCTCCGTGCGGTTCGCCCGCACCTGTCCGACACCGGCCCAGGCCGGGCCGCGGGCGGTCCTGGACGCGGTCCGCGACGCCGCGGAGGGCGTCCGCACCGCCGCCGCGGGCCCCGTCGCGGGGATCGGTGTCGGTGCCCCGGGCGTGGTCGACGCCTCGGCCGGAACCGTGCTGTCGTCGACGGCCTTGCTGCCCGGCTGGGCGGGGACACCGATCCGCGCCTACCTCCGCGCCGCCTTTCCCGGCCTTGCGGTCGCCGTGGACAACGACGTCAACGCCATGGCGCTGGGCGAACTGCGCTTCGGTGCGGCGTCCGGACTCGACTCGGTGCTGTACGTCTCGGTCGGCACCGGCATCGGCGGCGCGTACGCGATCGACGGCCGCCTGGTGCGCGGCGCCCACCACGCGGCCGGCGAGATCGGCCATCTCGTGGCATCCGGCTCCCGCACGTGCAGTTGCGGCGGCACCGGGCACGTGGAGTCGGTCGCGAGCGGACCGGCGATCGAAGCGGCCTACGCCGAGGCATGCGGTGCGTCCGGCCCGGCCGGGCCATCGGCCGAACCCGTCGGACTCCGCGAGATCGTCCGGCGCGCGGACGCCGGCGACCCGGTCGCGGCCGCCGCCATCACCGGTGCGGCGGAGGTCCTGGGCACCGTTCTGGGGGGTCTGACCTGCGCGTTCGACCCGGAAGCGGTCGTCCTGGGCGGGGGAGTGGCGGGCATCGGCACGCGCTTCACCGAACCGCTCGCCCGTGCGCTGCGCCGCGGCCTGCTCCCCGCGATGGCGGAACTTCCGCTCCTCCGCGCGGCGTTGGGGACCAACGCGCCCCTTGTCGGCGCCGCGGCACTGCTCGACGACGCGGGAATCGCCGGCCTGCCCGACGTGCCCGGCCTGCCCGACGTGCCCGACGTGCCCGACGTGCCCGACGTGCCCGACGTGCCCGACGTGCCCGACGTGCCCGACGTGCCCGGCCTGCCCGGCCTGCCCGGCCTGCCCGGCCTGTCTGACACCGATGCCGCCGCTCGCACGGCTACCGAGATCGCCGCCGATGGTGCCGCGATCGCTACGAACGAGGAACGTCCCTGATGCACCCCCTCCTGGAACGCCTGCGCGGCGGCCTGATCGTCTCGGTGCAGGTCCACCGCCCCGACGACCCCCTGCGGAATCCGGACGCCATGGCCCGTATGGCCGGTGCCGCGGTCGCGGGCGGCGCTGCCGCCATCCGCTGCGGCGGCATCGGCGGCCCGGACGACGTACGCGCCATCAGTGCCGCGGTCGACGTGCCGGTGATCGGCTTGTGGAAGGACGGACGCGAGGGCGTGTACATCACGCCCACCGCCCGCCACGTCCACGAAGTCGCCGACGCGGGCGCCCACATCATCGCGATCGACGGCACGCGCCGACCGCGCCCCGACGGGCGGAGCCTCGCCGACTCGATCGCCGCCGCGCACGACCGAGGGCTCGTGGCCATGGCCGACGTGGGCACCCGCGGCGACGCGCTGGCCGCGGTGGCGGCGGGCGCCGACGTGGTCGCCACCACGCTGTCCGGCTACACCCCCGACAGCCCGCGGAGCGACGGAGGCCCCGACCTCGACCTGGTGCGCCTGCTGGCTTCCGAACTGCCCGTGCCGGTCGTCGCGGAAGGCCGCTACCACCGGCCGGACCACGCCGCGGCGGCGATCGCGGCGGGAGCGTACGCGGTCGTCGTCGGAACCGCCATCACGTCCCCCGGCTGGCTCACCGGGCAGTTCAGGAACGCGCTGCCTGCCCTGCCCGCAGCCGCCCTGGTCCGTGATGCCGACCGTACGGAGGCCGACGCATGACCGCCGCCGTCCCCGAAGCGGGTTCCGGCGTCGCGCCGGGCGCCGTCATGACCCGGGAGATCGCGGAGCAGCCCGCCGTGCTCGCCCGGATTCTGGCGCATGGGCTGCCGGACATCCAGGCCGCCGCGGAGGCCATCCGTGCCGCGCAACCCCGCTTCGTCGTGTTCGCCGCGCGCGGCACGTCCGACAACGCGAGCCTCTACGCCAAGTACCTCGTCGAGATCCTCCTCGGCCTGCCCGCCGGGCTGGCGTCGATGTCCACCATGACGATGTACGGGGCCCGACCACGCCTCCACGGCACGCTGTTCGTGACCGTCAGCCAATCGGGCGGCTCACCGGACCTGATCGAGTCGACCCGCGCCGCCCGCGAGGCCGGGGCGCTGACCCTGGCGGTCACGAACAACCCGGACAGCGCGCTCGCCTCGGCCGCGGACTTGCACCTGGACGTGCTCGCCGGACCCGAACTCGCGCTGCCCGCCACCAAGACCTACACCGCCGAACTGCTCACTCTGTACCTCCTCGTGGACGCCGTCCGCGGCGGCACCGGGGACTCCGCGCGCGGCATCCCGAGTGCGGCAGCCGAGGTCCTCGCGCGCGGCGGCGAAGTACGCGACCATGCCCGCGAGTACCGCTTCGCCGACCGCCTCGTGCTCACCTCGCGGGGATACGGCTACCCGACCGTGCGCGAAGCCGCCCTGAAGGTCATGGAGACGAGCTACCTGCACGCGCAGGCCTTCTCCGGCGCGGACCTGCTGCACGGGCCGCTCGCCATGATCGACGGGGACGCGCCGGTCATCGCCGTGGTCCCCGACGGCGCCGGGGGCCGCGCCCTGGCACCGGTTCTGGACCGCCTCCGTGCGGCCGGCGCCCGGGCGGCACTGCTCGGGCCTCCGGACGGGTTCTTCCCGCTGCCCGCCGGGCTGCGCGAGGAAGTGCAGCCGATCGTGCAGATCCTCCCGCTGCAAACGCTCGCCTGCGAGATCGCCCTCGACCGAAACCTCGACCCCGATGCCCCCCGTGCCCTGGCCAAGGTGACCCGGACACGCTGACCGGCTCCGGACACGGGCATGCGCACGGCCCCGGCGGACACGAAACTCTGCCCGTATGCGCGGAGGCAATCCACGCCCCCGGCCCGGGCAAAAACGGTTGACCCGTCGCTCTAGGGTTGCAGAAGCAAGCAAAAACCGGATCAGGGATGTCGAAAGGGCGGCGAGCATGACTGCGGAACAAGCCGGTGCCGACGAGGCCGCGCGTGCGGCCGGATTGGTCGCGGCGCAGGACAAGGCCGCTGCGCTGTTCGCGGAGGTCGCCGCCCGCGACCTGGTCGCTCCCGGTGTCGGGGAGCGCGAGGCAAGCGACCGGATCCGGGACCTGGCGAACGAGATGTTCGGGACCACGAAGCACTGGCACAAGCGGATCATCCGCTCGGGACCGAACACCCTCGCCCCCTACAAGGAGAACCCGCCGGACCGGGTCATCGGCCCTGACGACATCGCGTTCGCCGACTTCGGCCCCATCTTCGAGGAGTACGAGGCGGACTTCGGCCGCACCTACGTCTTCGGCAACGACCCGCACAAGCACCGGCTCGCGGCCGACCTGCCGCGCATCTTCGACGCCGGCCGCGCCTCGTTCGCCGCCGACCCGCACATCACGGGCAGGGAGCTGTACGCGCACGTCGAGCGCCTCGCCGCGGACGCGGGGTGGGAGATCGGCATCTGGCACGCCGGCCACCTGGTCGGCGAGTTCCCCCACGAAACGGTCGACGGCGACAAAGCCGCGTCCTACATCACCCCGGACAACCCCGATCCGCTGCGCCGCACCGACCGGAACGGCCGGATCTGCCACTGGATCCTCGAACTCCACCTCGTCGACCGCGACCGCGGCATCGGCGGCTTCCACGAGCAGCTGCTGGACCTCGCCTGACGCGTCCGGGGTGGGGGTCGCCGCCCCAACCCTCGTAGCAGGAATAGCACATGGGGCGAACCGCCCGGAGCTTTCCGCCGCCGACCGGGCCACTCGACCCTCAGGAGCATGGCGAGACTTCTACTGCATGAGCTCGTCGATGGCCCGCCATTCGACGTAGAGCAGGAAGCGAAGGTGGTTGTACGCGGCGTGCAGGTCGCCGCTCTTGTCCGGGTCCAAGAGCGTGCCCTTTCCCACCTTGGCTCTGAACGTCCTGCCGCTCATGCCCGGCAGGTCGATCAGCCCGGCTGCGTCGAGCGCGGTGAGCCCCTTGTCGGCGGCGAGCATCTTGGTACTGATGATTTTGTTCATCTCGCCGTTGGCGGGGTCACGCGACGGCGGTCCGCTGATCATCGGCGTACGCACCGGGACCTTGGTGAGGGCTTTGATGCAAGCGTCGCGCCCCTCCGCGAGCACGAGATCCCAGGAGATCTTGAAGACCTGGGTCGCCTTCGTCGGCAGATTGGCGTTGGTGATGAGCGTGACCTCGGGGACGTTCAGCTTCCGCATCTGCCGCAGCCGAGCCTCGGCCGCGCTGCGCAGCGCGATCAGGTGGACGGCGAGATCGCACAGCTCCGGGGTGACCGCCCCGAACGTGGTGCGCACGTGGAAGGTCTGGTGGACATCCGGGCTCGGACACCACTGCCAGCCCGGCGTCACCAGGTGGACGACCGCGTCGACGGCCGCGTCCAAGAGGCACGTGTTCTTGACCAGCGTTCCGACGACGTTGCCGTTGACGTGCGCCCGCACAGCCGCGAGCGCCGGGGCTGCCATCGTCGCCCGTGCCGTCTTGCTGCTGGTCCACTGCGCGTCGACCTTGTACTCGGAGTGAGTGGGCCCCCGGCCGGGTGCGTGAAGTCGACGTGGTTCACTGCCCCGTGCAGGAACTCACTGCCGGGGATCGTGCCTGTCGTGCCCGGAACTACGCTCCACACACCGGCCGTTGGTGCTGCTGGCATGGCCATGGACGGTCCCCCAACCTGCGCGCGTCCGCACGCTCACGCGAATCGTCCCGTCATAGCCTCCAACGGTCAACGAACCCGGGCGTCGCCGCCCGGGGCACTACCCGGGCAGGCGGATCGCCGGCGGCCAGGTCGAAGCCGGACCAGGCACCCGAGGCACTGCGCAGTGGTGGCGTCCGTCCCAGTACGTCAAAGGACGAAACGGCGGCTTCCGCGCACATGCGCTGCAGATTCCGACGCGGACCAAGACAGGCATCTCCGCAGTATCGGCGTTCCACCGGGCGGCCGGCTTCGTCGAACACGAAAGACATTCATGAGTGATCCGGTGGACCGGTTCTCTCCCAGGGAGGTTGTCAGCGTGCCGGGATACGGTGGGGCGCATGCATACCGGAGAGGGCTCGCCGGCCCGTGCTGATGGTCGGCTGGTGTTCCGGACCAAGCTCCCGGGCAGCGGTTTGTGTTCGGTGGCCGTCACGGAGTCGGACGGTCGGCCGGTGCTGCTCACCGGGGCTTTCGAAGGCGTCACGATGTGGGACGTGTCGGACGGGCAGTTGGCGGGTCGTCGCCTGCATGGTGACCTGGGGGAGGTCAGGGTGGTGTCCTTCGCGGTCGTCGACGACCGTCTGGTCGTGGTGACCGCCATGGACGAGGACGCCGTCGTCTGGGGCGACGAGGGTGAACCGGTGGATGATCCCCGCTTCGATGTGTGGGACGCGGTCACCGCCGAGCATCTCTGTTCGTTCGAACGCCCGGACGGTGAGCCCTTCGGCTACCCGGCCCACGCGGCCTGCGTGGAGGGCGAATTCGGAGACCCGCGTGTGGCGGTGGTGCTCGCCGAGCGGGAAGGGCCCTTTCACGTCTGGGACCTGGAGAACTACCACGAACTGCGCGCGGAAGGACAACGGCACGTCCCGGCGGTTGCATGCGCTCGCGTGCACGGCGTGCCGGTCGCGGTGACCGCGGGCGACGACGGCCTGATGCGAATGTGGAGCACAGAACTGTTCGCCGATGGCGAGATCGGTGATCCGTGGCCCTGCGGCGCCCTTGGGCAGGTCAACGCACTTGCGGTCGGCCACGTCGACGGCCGTGCCGTCCTGGTGGCCGGAGGCGACCAGGTGGGCCTGTGGGACCTCGCCACGCGCACCTCGATCGGCCAGCCGACGGCCCTGCACGACACCTACGTCACCGCGGTCGGCACCGGCCGCCTCCGCGGACGGCCGGTCGCAGTGAGCGGGGACTTCCACGGCACCATTCGCGTGTGGGACCTGTCCACCGGCGAACCGTGGGGTGAGCCGATGAGCAGCGGTCGGTGGAAGGTGGACGCGGTGGCCGCCGCCGACGCCGGAGGCCGCGCGCTCGTCGCGTCCGCCTCCTTGCACGGGATCGTTTCGGCATGGGAACTCCCGGCGGCGTGACTGCGGCACGGGCAGGGGGGACGACTAGGTTCCACCCTGTCGAGGTACTGGTCGTATGCGGTGCCGCACGGGGGCCGTCGTCTGGGCGTAAGTGTCGACCCGCGGCACCTCGCCGCCATACGCACCATTGCCGCGACTGTTGTGACTGCCGCCGGGCTCGTGCTCGCGTGGTGTGCCGGAGTGTGCGGAGTCGGGCCCGCCTCGCCGCCGTGCCGATCAACTCCCTTGTTGTGGGGGCGGCTGAGATGGGTCTTCAAAGCGGTTCGAAGCCGCGGTGGTCTCTGCTGTTTCGTCCCGCAGGGCGGGGAACGACTGCCATGCTGTGGCACGCAGCCGTTCCCGCGGCGGCATGGGGTGGGGGGAAGGACACGCTCTTGTTCGACGACTGGAAGAGAATGGAACGGGCCGTCGGCCGCCGGACCGTGGTGCGTTACGGCATGGTCGGACTGCTCGGTATGGCCGCGGCCGCATGCGGCTCGGGCGGCGGGAAGTCCGACAAGGCGGCCGACGGCTCGGTCGGCCCGGCGGGCGCGCCACCGACGACGTTGGCCGGACATGCCGTCGACGCGTTCGTCCGCGGCACATGGAACCTGAGCATCACGCCCAAGCCGAACTACAACTACACCACGCTCACGGTGGCGGACGGACGCTGGAGCATGACGACCCCGCCCGAGGCCGAGGACGGGGCCGGCACCCCGCGCATTCGCGAGGAGTCCGGCACCTATTCGCTCGCCGGGGGGACACTGACCGTCACCAAGGGCGAAGACACGGACACGGACATCCGTGCCACGGGCGTTCCCGGCCAGGTCGCCGACTCCGCCAAGGCCACGGTCACCTGGGTGTACGGGGAAGAGCGCGGGGCACGCGGCACGTTCCCGGTGGACGTCACATGGGACGGCACGACCCTGACCGCCCGCAGACCCGACACCGGCCGTGGGGAGGACTTCGTCCTCAAGGCGACCCGGGCCTGAGGGCCGACACGGAGCGACGGCCTGCGCACGACCGCCAAGCCGGCGGTCCAGTCTTCCGGGGCTTGCCCCGTCCACTCGTACCCGGTCGGCGGGAGTGAGAGCCGGGGCCGAGCGTTTGCCCGGCTCGCCGGTCTCGTTGAGATTCCCGCGATCGCTTGAGCGGACGTCCAAGACCCGCCTCGGGGCGGGCGACGGATCCTCCCAGTGGGCCACGAAATCCGTGACGTCGCGCATCTGGTTGAGGACCGGCTTGCCCGCCGTCGTAGGGAACAGCGGGAGCTCTTCCCAGCTTTCGACTCTCGCAATTGCCATGGCCCCCTTACGGATCGTCGCCCACAGGCAGTCGGCCGGTTTGCCTCGTGCGCCGTAGTGCATCCGCGCCACTTGTCCGCGGACCGGTGTTCAGACCGGTCCGTAGAGAGCGCTTTCGGCGCCTGTGGCCAATGCCCAGTAGCGGTCTCCATAGGACCAGTGCCACCATTCGGGCGGGTAGTTCACGAACCCGGCGTCGCCCATCGCCACCGCCAGAAGCCGTCGGGTCCGGCGTGCGGTGTCGGAGATGTCCGCGGCATCCATGGGACACGAGGCCTCGGCGCCGAAGCGGTGCCCGTTGACCGGGCCGCCCATGTCCAACTCCGCGCCGCTGTCGTCCACGAGCGTCACGTCTACCGCCGCCCCGGCGCAATGCGGGGCCACCTCGACCGGGGACACGAATGCGCTCGTCCGTACCCGTAGTTCCGTGGGGTCCGTGACGCCTGACTGCCGGAGCTTGTCCGCGTAGGCGTCGAACCGACGCTGTTGTTCCGCCCGGCTGCGACGCCCCTCGACGATGAGGAGCGCCGTGTCGGCGGGCAATGCCGCCGCCACCAACCGCAGCCGGTCCAACACGCCAGACCGCACCTGGCTCCACACTCCGTGGATGTCCTTCTCTCGGTCGTCCAGGCGGAGGGATGCAACGTCGGTGACCTGAACGAGCGGCTCACCGCACTCACGGACAGGAACGGACTGCACCCGCGGATCGCTGAGCAGGATCATGGGCGACCAACCTACCCAGCACGAGTCACCGGAGCAGCACGCTGCGTGGATCGCGTCGCAAATCGGCTATCCACCAGGGGGCACTGCCCAGCAGTGCAGCCGCGCCACCGCAGCCGAGCACATCACCTACGCGGCAGCTGGCAGCCCGAAACCGCGCTGTCCGGCGCAGCAGTCCCTGCGAGCCCATGTCCGAACCACCTGGCTGCTCCTGACCATTGGGAGAGTGGCTGGTTGAGCGTTCATGGGCGTGGGGATCTCGGGGGTTGTCGTGCTCGATGAAGTTCTCCTCAGACAGCGTGTTCCTGTGCCTGCAATGACTCTCGCCGTGCCGGGTCTGGGCCTGACAGACGCGGCGGGTGGCCCCGTCCGATCGCTCGGCTAAGGTCACCTGACCACATGCGATGACGGTGATTCGGACGAGGTACGCGATGAGTGGTGTCGGGGTTGATTGGCTGGAGGACTCGACGTTCCTCGAGTTCGGCTACTGCGTGACGTTCGCGCGGGGGTTGGACGCTGTCGAGCTGCTCCGACGCATGGGCTGTGACGTGGCGACAGCCGCCATGAAGACCCGGATCGACGCCAACCACTGGATCGAGGATCTCCTTGACGACGGCCACCCGGATGTCGGGGACAAGGAATGGGTGATCCGTGCCGGCGAGTCCGACGGGTGGGCTTTCGCGGTCGAGGATGGCGGGATCCGCGGCATCGACGAAGAGGTGCTTGTTGAAGTTTCGGCAGGCACGGTCGCGATGAGTATCTTCCGCAACGTCAACGCGGTGACGGTGTTCAGCTATGCGGAGTCCGGGCTCGTGGTGTGCCAGTACGAGTCACCGCTCCAGCGTGGTGGCAGCGACCCCGACCGGCTGGTGCCGGAGCTGATCCGTGCGGGGGTGTTGTGTCCGGGCGGGGATATGCCCGATCTCGGGATCGCCGAGGAGCAACGGCTGACCCTGCGGATGATGCATGCCGAATTCGGAGTCACGCTGCCGCAGGAGACCGTCGAGGACGGTGAACTGCTCGCCGCCATGATTTGAGGTCAGACTGTCCGGGCACAGCCGCTCGATGTTCTGTCGGGCAGGGCCCCACCGGTGCCAGGCAAGCTGGTCCACGTGTGCGTGAGGCTCTTGACCCTCACGTGGCGTCAGGTTGGATAGTCGGTGCCGTGGAGGATCACTGGACCGTGGGACGCGTGGCCGAGCGGGCCGGCGTGAGCGTCCGCACGCTGCATCACTACGACGAGATCGGGCTCGTGCGTCCTTCGGCGCGGACCGCGGCCGGCTACCGGGCCTACGCGGCGGACGACGTGGAACGGCTGCGGGAGGTGCTGGCCTACCGGCGGTTGGGTTTCGGGCTGCGGGAGATCGCGGAACTGATCGGCGACCCGTCCACCGACGCGGTCGCGCACCTGCGCCGACTGCGCGGCTTGCTGCTGGAGCGGCGTGATCGCGCCGATGCCATGGTGGCGGCCATCGACAGGGAACTTGCGGCACGGGCGAAGGGATTGAACGTGACGCCTGAGGAGCAACTGGAGATGCTCGGCGTACGGCTGTACGACGCGATCGGCGGCGCCTACACCGTGACCCGGTGTACGGAACCGCGGATCGCCGCGCAGATCTGGGACGCGCTCGGGGATGCGCAGACCGTGTTGAACGTCGGGGCCGGCACCGGCTCCTACGAGCCCGCTGATCGCGACGTGACCGCGGTGGAACCGTCGGCGGTCATGCGGGGGCAGCGGCCTGCCGGCTCGGCGCGGTGCGTGGCGGCGGCTGCGGAGAACCTGCCGTTCGAGGATGGGTCCTTCGACGTCGCGATGGCTGTCTCCACCGTTCACCACTGGGAGGACCCGATAGCGGGGCTGCGCGAGATGCGGCGCGTGGCCGGCCGCGTGGTGGTGCTCACGTTCGACACCGACGAGCCCGGATGGCAGGACCGGTTCTGGCTTACCCGCGACTACCTGCCCGAGTTCGCCGCCGTCCTCGCGCAATTCCCGTCCCTGGCCGGGATGGCCGACGCGATCGGCGCCCGCGCTGAACCGGTGCCCATCCCGTGGGACTGCGCCGACGGCCTGTTCGAGGCGTACTGGCGTCGGCCGGGGGCGTATCTGGAGGATCACGTGCGCCGTGCGATGTCGGTGTGGACCAGGGTCGGGACTCAGACCGAGCAGCGGACGGTGCAAAGCCTCAGCGAGGACCTCGACTCCGGTCGATGGGCCGAGCGCAACAGCGACGTTGTCGACCTTGCCGAGGCAGACCTCGGCCTCCGCCTGCTCGTGGCTTGAAGCGCACGCAGGTTGATGGTGTTGTGGGAAGGACAGGATCGGCGCCGCGGCCCGGCCTGCCCAGGTCGATCGCCGAGCTCCGCGGGTTGATCTGCGCGCGCTCGTGCACGCATCGCAGGCCGGTCACGGGCGTGGAGGCCCTCGGTCCATCGGGTGAGCAGACCGGCGGCGCCGAGGAAGACGAAGCTGATCGGCGAGTTCCAGGCGCCGGCGATGGCGTGGCGAGTGGCAGGTCCAACACGGCGTCGAGCATGAGGCCGTTGAACACGAGGGAAGTCGCCGGCACGTGTCCTGGTTCGGGTCTGTCGCCGCCTTGCGGAGCGTAAGCAGGTGCAGTCGAGGAAGGGACCGTGGCGTCCCGGGCGTGGGCGGCGCTCGACGGCGACGCGGGCCCGACGCGGGCTGCCTTCCGGGTCCGGGTGCGTATCGTCGGTGTAGGGAAAAGCGGATACGCGGGGGCAACTGCGGGCTGGGTTGACTGCCGGGATGTTCTGTTGTGAATCGGCTCGCGTGGCGGCCTGGGCTCTGCGCTGGGATCGGAGGGCGCGGGTATGGCGCTGAGGGTTGCGCGGATCAGTGCTGCCGAGCATCTGGGGTTTGTGCGGGGGCGGCGGTCGGTCAGCTTTCTGCAGACGCCGGGGTGGGGGCGCGTCAAGACCGAGTGGCGCAGCGAGTCGCTCGGCTGGTTCGACGGTGGGGAGCTGGTCGGCGCAGGGCTCGTGTTGCATCGGCCGGTGCCGCGGTTCGAGCGGTTCACGTTGGCGTATGTGCCGCAGGGGCCGACGATCGACTGGGCGGGTGACATCGCCGCGTGGCTCGACCCGTTGGCGGTGTGTCTCAAGGCGCAGGGGGCGTTCGCCATCCGGCTCTGTCCGCCGGTGCGTACGGACACCTGGAGCGCCGCCGAGGTCAAGGACGGGATGGCCGCTCCTGGGGTCGGGCGGCTCGCCGAGGCGGCCGGTGGGCGCGTCGACGCGGTCGGCAGCCGCGTGGCGCGGTGGCTGGGGGACGCCGGGTGGCTGCCGCAGAGTCCGGAGGACGGATTCGGCGTCGGCCAACCGCAGTTCACGTATGAGATTCCGTTGGCGGGGAGGACGGAGGACGACCTCCTCAAGGGGATGAACCAGGTCTGGCGCCGCAACATCAAGAAGGCGGAGAAGGAGGGAGTGGAGGTCACGGCCAGGGGGGTGGGCCGTGGCGGTGTCGACGGCGGTGCGTTCGGGGCGGAGCTCAAGGCGTTCCACGAGCTGTACATGCACACGGCCGAGCGCGACCACTTCATGCCGCGTCCGCTGCGCTACTTCGCGACCATGTTCGCCGAGATGGGCGCCGAGGATCCGGAGCGCATCAGCCTCTATCTGGCCCGTCACCAGGGCGACTTGGTCGCGGCGACCATCCTGGTCAGGGTCGGCGGCCACGCGTGGTACACGTATGGGGCCTCCTCCACCGCAAAGCGCGAGGTGCGCGGCTCCAACGCGTGCCAGTGGGCGATGATCCGCGATTCGCTGGCGGCCGGCTGCGATGTGTACGACCTGCGCGGCATCACCTCCACCCTCGACGCGGACGACCCGCACGTCGGCCTGATCCGTTTCAAGGTCGGGACCGGCGGCCGGGCGGTGCGGTACGTCGGCGAGTGGGATTTGCCGCTGCGGCCGATGGTCTACCGGGCCTTCGACCTGTACATGCGGCGCCGATCGCGCTGAGGCCGACCGCGGGCGGGGGAGGGGGCGGGGAGGGAGCATTCACGGCATCGCGCCCGGCCCACGTGCGCCGTGCGGCATCGCGTCCACTCCCGCCCCACGCCTCTTCCGCGACCAATCCCTCTTCCGCAACTAAGTGAGTGCAGCTGCCACTTCGTCGAGGCGCGCGCCGCGGGAGGCCTTGATCAGCACCACGTCCCCGGCCGTGAGGTGACCGCGCAGCCAGCCCACCGCCACGTCGTTGTCGTCCAACGGCACCGCCCGTTCGCCGGCGCCCTCCGCGATCGTGCGGGCGGCGGCGCCGACCGTGACCACCGTGTCGGCACGCGACGCGGCGTACTTCCCGACCGCGAAGTGCTCCGCGTCGCTTGCGTCGCCCAGTTCGAGCATCTCGCCGAGGACGGCGATACGGCGCCTGCCCTCGACTGCCGCCAGTGCGTCCAAGCCGGCGCGGGTCGAGTCGGGGTTGGCGTTGTAGGAGTCGTTGAGCAGCACCGCACCGCCGGACAGCCGACGCGGTTCCATGCGCCACTCGGACACCGACGCACCCGCCAACGCCGCTGCCGCTTCGTCGAGGGATACGCCGGCCGCCAGGCCCGCAGCCACGGCGGCTGCCGCGTTGAGCGCCTGGTGAGCGCCCACAATCGGCAGCCTGACGGGAACCGAGGCGCCCGCGGTCCGCAGCGTGAACGACGGACGGCCGCACCGATCCAGCGACAGGTCGTGTACGCGAACGTCGGCGTCCTGCGCCCGGCCGAATGTCAGCACCGGGCCGCCCGTGAGCGTCCGCATCGCGGCGACGCGCGGATCGTCGGCGTTGAGGACGGCCGTGCCGCCGGCCGCCAGCCCCCGCACCAGTTCTCCCTTGGTCCGGGCGATGGCCGCACGCGAACCGAACGCGCCGAGGTGGGCTTGCGCGACGTTGAGGACGACGGCGATATCGGGGGCGACCAAGCCGGTGAGCGCCGCGATGTCGCCTTCCCGCCGGGCTCCCATCTCCAGGACGAGGAACCGCGTGGCCGCGCCGGCGCGCACCATGGTGAGCGGCACGCCCAGCTCGTTGTTGAACGAACCGGCCGTGGCGATCGTCGGCGCGGCGCTCGACAGCACGGCCGCCAGCAGGTCCTTGGTACTGGTCTTGCCCTGCGAGCCGGTGACTCCGGCTACCATCAGCCCGCCGCGCAGCCGCGCCACGACGTGGACGGCGAGCGCCTGCAGCGCAGCCCGGACATCGTCGACGACCACCGTCGGCAGCGTGGTGCGCCGGGAGCCGAGCACCGCCACGGCACCCGCTCGGCCCGCCTGTTCGGCGAAGGCATGGCCGTCGGCGTGTTCGCCCGCGAAGGCGACGAAAAGGCTGCCCGGCGTTGCCTGCCGGCTGTCGAGGACGGCGGGTGCGGCCACGGTCACGGCATCCACGTCGGCGACGAGGCCGGGCACGGCCGTACCGCCGACGACATCGGCGATCTCCCGAAGAACGAGGGGGAGGACTCCCGGGCTCGGAGCGGCCGCCGATTCGGGCTCGGCGAGGCGGACGGCGGCGCGGGTGGGATTTTCGCTGGAGGTCATCCCTCCAGACAATTCGTCGTGGTGTTGCGGGTTCGTATGCGGTTTTCGATACGCCGAGGATACGGGGTCGAGTCCGCGCCCGAAATTCGATGTAAGCCCCGCCCGACGCTACGCGCAAGTAACTTATCGCCGGAATATCCGGAATCCCATACGGAGCGACAACGCTCCACCGGCTTGACTGAGCGCATGGCCCACCGCGAACCAGCACCGCCCACTATCCGCCGTACCCGATCGCCGGCGCCTTCTCGTGCCGTCACGACGCCGGGAATCACCGTCTACGGATGCGAGCCGGACGAGACCGCCTTGTTCCGGAAGTTGGCGCCGCGCTTCGGCATCAAGCCGATCGTCACCGGCGAACCGGTGTCCGAGGCCAATGCCGATCTGGCGCAAGGAAATCGATGCATCAGCATCGGCCACAAAACTCGGGTCGAGAACCCGACGTTGCTCGCGCTCGGTCGCGCCGGCGTCGCCTACATCTCCACGCGCAGTATCGGATACAACCATATCGATGTGGCGTACGCGAAGAGCCTCGGTATCTCCGTGGAGAACGTCGCGTACTCGCCCGACAGCGTGGCCGACTACACCCTGATGCTCATCCTGATGGCGGTACGCCACGCGAAGTCCACCATTCGGCGCTCGGATCTTCACGATTACCGGCTGCACGAAACGCGTGGGAAGGAACTCCGCGACCTGACCGTCGGCGTCGTCGGCACCGGGCGCATCGGCACCGCGGTCGTGGCCAGGCTGCGTGGTTTCGGGTGCCGCGTACTGGCGTACGACACTCGCCCGACGACCGCTGCGGATTACGTTGCGCTCGACGAACTCCTGCGGGTGAGCGACATCGTCACGCTCCATACACCGCTCACCGCCGACACGCGGCACCTCCTCGGTCGCCGCCGTATCGGCCGGATGAAGCCCGGCGCATTCGTCGTCAACACCGGACGCGGTGCTCTTCTCGACACCGAAGCCTTGGTTTCGGCGCTGGAAAGCGGCCGATTGGGCGGCGCGGCCCTGGACGTCCTGGAAGGCGAGGAAGGAGTCTTCTACGCCGACCGGCGAGCCACACCGCGGACGGGATCGACGTTGGCGCGATTGCAGCAGATGCCGAACGTGGTCATCAGCCCGCACACCGCCTACTACACGGAGCACGCCCTCTGCGACACCGTGGCGAATTCCCTCGCCAATTGTCTGGCATTTGCGCGGGAGCACGGCGATCGCAGCGATCGACGAAAGGACGTACAGGCATGACCGGCAGGCTCAAAGTAGGCATACTTTTCGGGGGATGCTCCGAAGAACATGCCGTTTCCGTCAAATCCGCCCGCGAGGTCGCACGGAACCTCGCCGCCGCCAAGTACGAGCCGTTCTATGTCGGGATCACCCGGAGCGGCGTCTGGAAGCTGTGCGACGGCCCGGATGAGGACTGGGAGAACGGCGATGGCCGGACGGCTGTCCTGTCTCCGGACCGAAGCACGCCCGGCCTGCTCGTTCTGGCGGACGGGAAATACGAAACGATCGGCCTCGACGTCGTCTTGCCCGTGCTGCATGGCAAGTTCGGCGAGGACGGCGCCGTGCAGGGCCTCCTGGAGCTGTCCGGAATCCCGTATGCGGGGTGCGACGTGCCGAGTTCCGTGCTGTGCATGGACAAATCCCTCGCGTACCTCGTCGCCGGAAGCTCCGGAATCGCCACCCCGAATTTCCGGATCGTCACGGGAGGCGAACCCGTGGACGCGCACGGCCTGAACTATCCCGTTTTCGTGAAGCCGGCCCGTTCCGGGTCGTCGTTCGGGGTCGGCAAGGTGTCCTGCGAAGCAGACCTGCCGGAAGCTCTGGAGTCGGCACGCCGGTATGACACGAAGGTGCTGATCGAGGAAGCCGTCACGGGGAAGGAAGTGGGATGTGCCGTCCTGGGCGACGGCCGGTACCTGACGGTCGGCGAGGTGGACCATATTGCGCTGTCCCACGGATTCTTCCGGATCCATCAGGAAAGCGCGCCGGAGTGCGGTTCGGAGAACTCGACACCCGTCGTCCCGGCGGACATTCCGCCGGATGAGCGCGCGCTCGTCCGGGAGACGGCGCAGGCGGTTTACCGGGCCTTGGGCTGCCGCGGGCTGTCGCGCGTGGACATGTTCCTCAAGGACGACGGCACGGTGGTCCTCAACGAGGTCAACACCCTTCCCGGCCTCACCTCGTACAGCCGTTTTCCGCGCATGATGGCGGCCGCGGGACTGCCGCTCGCCGAGGTGATCGACCGGCTGCTGTCGTCGGCTCTGGAGAGGGCGGGCCGATGAAGGACGATTTCGTTTTCGTGGACGAGCATGTACGCGGAATCCGCTGGGACGCCAAGTATGCGACCTGGGACAACTTCACCGGCACACCGGTGGACGGGTATCACGTCAATCGGATAGTCGGCACCACCGCGTTGTGTGCCGCCCTGGAACGGGCGCGCGAGCAGGCCGCCTCCCTCGGATTCGGCCTGCTGCTGTGGGACGGCTACCGCCCGCAACGCGCTGTCGACTGCTTTCTGCGCTGGTCGCGACAGCCGGACGACGGCCGGACGAAGCGGCGGTACTACCCGAACATCACCAGGCCCGGAATGTTCGCCAAGGGATACGTCGCCGCCAAATCCGGCCACAGCCGGGGCAGTACCGTCGACCTCACGCTCTATCACCTGGGCTCCGGCGAACTCGCGCCCATGGGTGGCGGCCACGACCTGATGGACTCGGTCTCCCACCACGGAGCGCCCGGAATCACGCCGGAGGAGGCGCGGAATCGTGATTGCCTCCGCGCGGTGATGGAGAGCTGCGGGTTCAGCGCATACGACTGCGAGTGGTGGCATTACACGCTCGAGGGCGAACCTTACCCGGACACCTATTTCGACTTCCCCATCGCGTAGTCGCGCCACCCGTTGATGGCACCCGTCCGAAGGCAGCCGTCTGTAGGCACTCCGTCTGAAGGCACGCATCTGAAGGCGCCCATCGCACAGGGGGCCGAACCTGGGCCGCTATCCGCGGCCCGCCGCTTCGGGTTCGGCCCCCGGCCGCGCGTCGATGCGGTAGCCGACGCCCGGCACCGTGGTGATGATCCACGGTTCGCCGAGTCGCTTGCGCAGTGCCGAGACGGTGATGCGCACGGCGTTGGTGAACGGGTCGGCGTTCTCGTCCCACGCGCGTGCCAGCAGCTCCTCGGCGCTGACGACGCCGCCCTCGGCGGCGACGAGGACGTCCAGCACGGCGAACTGCTTCCTGGTCAGGGCGACATAACGGCCGTCCCGGTAGACCTCGCGGCGGAACGGGTCGAGCCGCAGGCCCGCGATCTCGCGTACCGGGGGCCTGTTGTGGGCGCGCCGGCGGTCGAGCGCCCTGAGCCGGAGCACCAACTCCCGGAGTTCGAACGGCTTGGTGAGGTAGTCGTCGGCGCCCAGCTCGAATCCGGAGACCTTGTCGTCGAGACGGTCGGCTGCGGTGAGCATGAGGATCGGCATGCCGCTGCCGGAGGCGACGATGCTCGCGGCGATCTCGTCACCGGTCGGCGCGGGCACGTCGCGGTCGAGTACGGCGATGTCATAGCTGTTGATACTCAGCAGTTCCAGAGCGGTGGTTCCGTCACCCGCGATGTCGGCCGCGATGGCCTCCAAGCGCAGGCCGTCGCGGATGGCTTCCGCCAGATAGGGCTCGTCCTCGACGATCAACACGCGCATGCTTCTTGATGGTACGAGCCGCTGCATATCGCCCGCATATGCAAAACCCCATGGGTGCCGGCAGCGCCGCTTCGCCTCGGACCGCGCCGTCCTACGGACCTCGATCCGGAATTGCTCAGGACGTTCCCTGCCGATCGGCGGCCGCAGGCAGGGCGACCGTGACGATGAGGCCTCCCGTGGGGAGGGGGGTGAGGTCGAGCGTCCCGTCGTGGGCCCGCACGATGCTGTGCACGATGGCCAGTCCGAGGCCGACGCCGGCGTGGTCGTCGGTACCGGCCCGGGTGCGTTCCGCGCCGCGCTGGAACGGTTCGGTGAGGGTCGGCACCAGATCCGGCCGGAGCGGCCGCCCCGTGTTCTCGACGGACAACAGGGCGCTGCCGTCCCGCAATCCGGTGCGGACGGTCACGGTGCCGCCCGCGGGAAGATTGTGGACGATGGCGTTCTGGACGAGGTTGGTGGCCATCCGCGCGACCAAGGCCGCGGAGCCGAGCGCGGGTGCCCTGTCGCCGGTGACCTCGAGCGTGACCTGGCGCTTTTCGGCGAGCGGGAGCAGCGTTTCGGCGGCTTCTTCGGCGATGAGGGACAAGTCGACGGGTCCGCGGCCGATGTTCGTACGGTCGCTGCGGCTGAGCAGCAGGAGGGCTTCGGTGAGTTCGATCGCCCGCGTGTTGACGGTGTACAGACGTTCGATGATCTCGCCGACGTCCCGCGTGGGGTCGTTGCGGGCCACGTCGAGCAGCGTCTTGGAGATCGCCAACGGGGTACGGAGTTCATGCGACGCGTTGGCGGCGAATCTGCGCTGCTCGCCGACGTGGGATTCGAGCTGCTCGAGCATGGTGTCGAACACGTCCGCGAGTGCGTGGAATTCGTCGGTGCGGCCCTGCATGCGGATCCGGTGCGACAGAGACCCGTTCGCGGCCATCCGGGCCGCGTCGGCGATCCGGGTCAGGGGCGCCAGCATCCGGCCGGCCAGGAACCACCCCCCGACCAGGCCGAACACGACGAGGAAGCCCAGCGCGACACCGGCGGCGGGGATGAAGCCGCGCAACAGGACGGGGCGGCTGGGTCCGGTGATGATCAGGACGGCGCCGACCTCTTTGTAGTCGTCGGGGTCGTTGCGGCCCGGCACCCAGCGCAGCACGAACACCCAGAACACGGCCAGCATCAGTGTTCCGGCGAGAACGACGAAGCCGGCGTAGCTGAGCGTGAGCTTCAGCCGGGTGCTGAGTCCGGGTCGTCGGTCGACGGGCCCCTCCGGGCGCAGGCGGGACTCGTCCTCCAGGCTCGGCTCGCGCATAGCGGGAGCCTAGGCAACGGGACGTATCGCCGGCGTATGCGAAACGCGGCTGCGCGGCGTGGGACCGACAGGTCGGCCGGCAGTGTTATCGGGCGGAAGGGGCGCGGTTCGCGGGGGGTGTGGAGCAGGGGCTGTCAAGGAGCCCGGCCATGGCGTCGACGAGGTGCTCGACGACGTCTGCGTCGTCGATGCCGCCGTGAGCCGTCCAAGGGGCGCGGGCGCGGTCGAGGTTGGCGAGCGCACGCACCGTGGATTCGGCGGCGAGCGCGAAGCGGAACCAGCGCACTGCCTCGGGTATGTCCGGCAGGGCCCGCTCGAGCAGTGGGGCGAACTGCTTGTGCTGAGGCTGGAAGGCCGCGCTGGTCATCGCGCGCAGCTCCGGCGAGGCGCCCTGGATCACGACGATGAACGACAGGTACGCGCGGCGGGTACCACGACCGTCGAGCGCCATCGCGGCGAGCGGCCGCACCCAGGCTTCGGCGATGTCGCGCGAGGTGACCGTGTCGCGGCGCATCGCGGCGTCGAACAGCGGACGACGGCATTCGGCCATCTCTTCGACGCGCCGCTCGACGAGGGCTTTCACGAGGTCTTGCTTCGACCCGAAGTGGTAGCGGACGGCCGCCACGTTCGCCCCGGCGGCATCCGTGATGGCCCGAACCGACGCGGCTTCGATACCGCGGGTGGCGAAGATGCGCTCCGCGGCATCCAGGAGCCGGGTCGACGTGTCGTCACGCTCGCGGAGAGTGCGGTCGCCTGGCATGGCCACACCATAAGGCAAAAACGATCGTTTCAAAATTTAAAACGATCGATTGACAGTGCATCGGGGTGGAGCTACGTTCCCGCCCATGGCAACCTCACTGACTGTCACTCCCCTGGGGAGTTCGTTTGGTGCGCGTGTCCGCGGCGCCGACCTGCGCTCGGCACCGTCGGACGAGTCCGTCGACGAGATCAAGGCGTTGCTGGACGAACACCTGGTGCTCGTGTTCCCCGACCAGTTCCTGGACGACACCCAGCACTTGGCGTTCGCTCTCGCGTTCGGCCGGCCTTACATCCACCCCGCGGCGCGTGTCATGGGGCGTACCGAAGCACGGGTCGAGCACATCGTCGACAGCGTGGACCAGCCGCCGTACCAGGACCGGTGGCACACCGACGTCAGCTGGGACGTCGAGCCCCCGACGTACGGCACCCTGCGGGCCTGCGAGATCCCGCCGCGCGGCGGGGACACGATCTGGGTCGACATGCGCGCCGCGCACGACGCGCTGTCGCCCCTCATGCAACGGCTGATCGCGGACCTCGAAGCCTGGCACGACATGGGCGCGGGACGGTCCTTCGCCGGCAAGGCCGGCGAAGATGTCGCCTTGCGCATGCGCGAGTTGTACCCCGGGGCGACGCACCCGGTCGTCGATGTGCATACGGGCAGCTCGCGGCGCTACCTCAACGTCAACAAGGAGTTCACGCGGCGCATCCTGGGGATGACGCCGGACGAGAGCGACGGTGTGCTGCGTGTGCTGGTCGACCACGCCGCCAACCCCAACTTCCAGATACGCCATAGCTGGACGCTGGGCGACCTGGTGATCTGGGACGAACGCTGCACGCAGCACTTCGCGGTCGCCGACTACCTGCCCGCCCGACGCGAAATGGCCCGCGCCGCGGTACGCGCCGCGAGCTGACCGACGGGACGTTCAGGAGCACAGCCGTCCGCGTTGCCGTGTCCAAATTACGCCGCCCGAGGACGCCCGGCACAGTACGGAAGGCCGCTGTGCGCGGATGCGTTCGCCCCCGCCGACCGCCTGCCTAGGCTGGGTCACTCCGAGAGAGCCGGTAACTTCCGGAATTCACAGGCTAGTTGGGGGCGTCGGGATGGCCATGGCGGGTGCACCGAAACTGCGTTGTGCAGGAGTGGCGGCGGCCGGGGCACTGCTCCTGGCGAGCGGTGGGACGGGAGCCGCGCACGCGGCCCCGGCCGACGTCCCGAGTACTGCCCAGTCGGCTACCGCGAGCACTGCCAAGGGCACCACCTACTACGTCGACGCAAGCCGCGGCTCGGACGACGCCCCTGGGACCTCCGCCAAAACCGCGTGGAAGAGCCTCGCAAGGGTTGAACGAGCGGCGTTCAAGCCCGGCGACACCGTGGCGTTCAAACGTGGCGGGAAGTGGTCGGGGCAGCTCACCCTGCGGGGCGACGGCACGGCGCAGCAGCGGATCACCCTGACGTCCTATGGGCTGGGCAGCCGTCCCCGCATCTCCGGCGGGGCGGACTGCCTCGACGTGCGCGGGTCGTACTGGGTGATCGCCAACGTGCAGGTGTCCGGCTGCGGTTGGGCCGGGGTCGAACTGCGCGGGTCGTACAACGTGGTCGCCGGGGTCCGGGCCGAGAAGAGCGTCGCGGGGGTCGTCGTCGACGACCAATCGCACCACAACACCATCCGAGACAGTCAGATCGTCGGCAACGACAGGATGGTGGCCGGCAGGAACGGCCCCGACGACGACGCCGGGGCTTTCGGGATCCTGCTCAACGGCGACGACAACCTGGTGCGCCGCAACCTCATCACCGGCAGCAGCGCGCCCAGCCCCGACTACGGGCAGGACGGCGCCGCCGTCGAGATCTACAACGGCGACCGCAACCGCGTCGACTTCAACGTCACCCGGCAGAACGACACCTTCACCGAACTCGGCCACGCGCCCGGCAAGACCGCGGCCGGCAACGTGTTCGCCTACAACGTCGTGACCTCGTCTCTCGAATACGGATCGTTCCTGGTCACCCGCGGCGCACAGGACAAAGGCCTCGGCCCGGTGGCGAACACCCTGGTCGAGAACAACTCCGTGTATCTGACCGGCGCGAAGACCGAAGGCTGGACCTGCTACGCGGGCTGTGCGCCGGGCATCCTCAAGCTGCGCAACAACGTGGTCAAGGTGGGCGCCCGCACCGGCTGGGAAGACGCCAAGGGCGCGGACGAGGACACCGGCGTCTACGCGGGCGGTCGCGGAACCTTCACCCCCGGACCGCGATCGGCCTTCGTCGAACCACAGTTCGTGAGCGCCACCGACCTGCACCTGCGGACCGGTTCCCCCGCCGCAGGCAGAGCAGGGGAGCCGACGAAGTACCACACGGACGCGGAAGGCAAGCCGGTGCCGACCGACGGGCCGCGGGTCGGGGCGTACCAGGAAACCCGCTGAGTGGCGCGACGGGCATCGGCCTGCAGCCCTGCTCCGACTGACGGTCCCCGAACTGCGGTATCCGCGACAGTCGGGTCCGGTCGGGTCTACATGGTGTTGACGATGAGGCCGATGTGGGTGAAGTAGTTGAGGGCGCCGAAGGCGAGGAAGGCCAGCCCGGCCAGGCCCCAGCAGACACCGACGACGGTGCGGACCGGGGCGGCTCCCCGGCGCAGCGCCAGGGGGAAGAGGATCGCGCCGAGGCCGAGCAGAACGTACAGGCCGGAGATGAAGGTCGCCTCGAGCATCGGGTGGTCGGCGAACTCGCCGGAGATCGGCTCCTCTTCGGGTGCCGCGAACAGCGTGTACTTCCACCCGGCCGCCGCGATGCCGAAGCACGCCAGGCCGGCGCCGAAGACGAAGACCGAGATGGGCGCGGCAAGCCGGGACACGGCGAGCAGCCGTTCCTCCACCGCTCCGGGCTCGGCGAGCACGGCACCGCGTTTCCAGAGGAACATGGACGCCGCAGCCAGCAGAACACCGAAGACGAAGCTTGGTTCGCCGAAGATGATGTTGTCGAACGGGAATCCCTGCCCGGCCAGCGGCCACGTCAGCGTCATGTGGATGCCGGTGACCAGCAGCACGAACGCCAGCGCGCCGAACGCCATCGCCCACGCGTCCGGGACGATGGGCTTGCCCTTGACCAAGTACCAGCCGAGCGCCACCACGAGCAGCAGCCCGGCACCACCCGCCAGCGACATGACGGTGTTGTACGTCGGCATACGGGCCCAGTCGATCTTCAGGCCTGCGGCGAGGAGCATGTCGGGCTGTGAGGTGCGCATGGCGCGGAATCTATGGTCATTTCTTGCCAATCCCGGCAACCAAAAGACGTATGTCTCCGATTTCGATCGATAGTGCATTCATCTGGCGTATATCGATCGACTCCCCACGCGGTCATGTGCGGACACCGACCACGCCATAGGCGTTGGCCCGGCATACAACACGGCGAGGCCATGGTGTGGTTCGCCGCGCTGATGGCGCCGGCCCAGCGTTACGGCTTCCACCGTCCACTGCCGGCCCGGGTCTCGCTGTCGCTCTTCGGCGTTTCGGCGGCGGGCCTGCGGCTGTGGCCGGGCCGCCGCCGCGTTCCATGCCCAGCCGCACGCGCCGATCTCCCTGCCGTTCCCCGGTCGTGGTGCACCTGACGTACTCCTGACGCCTGAGATCCGCGGCAAAGCGCGGGCCATGTCGATGTGTGCATGATGCAACGATGAGTCGATTTCATGAGACCGAGCAGGCATTGGCTCACGTCGTGGCGCAGGGGCGTTGTCTGGGAGCGGCACTTCGCGTGCTGCACGAGGGCGCCGAGGCCCTCGACCTTGCCGTCGGCGACGCCGATGACACTGATGCGATGGCGGCAGGCACGGTCGTGCCGTGGTTTTCGGCATCGAAACTGGCGGCGACCGTGGCTGTCGCCCGCGCGTGGGAACTGGGCCTGCTGAATCCACACGACCGCGTTGCAGAGCACCTTCCGGAGTTCGCCGGGCCCGGCAAGGACGATATTCGGATCGTGCACCTCCTGACCCACACGGCTCCGTTGCGAACCGTCGACCGCGAGGTCGGCCGACGATTCGCCGATGGCAGGCGGGCCCTGCTGGAGTTGATCCTGAAAGGTGATGCCGACCCTGATTGGACGCCCGGCACCCGAGCGGCCTACCTCGGCCACACCGGGTATCTGCTCCTTGACGAAATCGTGCGACGAAGCAGCGGCCGGCCGTTCGAGGACTTCCTGAACCAACGCGTCACCGTGCCTATGGGGCTGGCATCACGACTGGGCGGTCCCCCCGGCGCCGACGTGGTGGATGTGCCGTGGTACGGCCCGGCAGAACTGGCCTCCCGTGTGGCGCGCTTCGACGTCGGCATGCGCTACCCCAGCGCTTGTATGGCGGGCCCGTTCGGCGATGCCGCGGAGATCTGCGAGATGGTCCGCCAGGGTGGGACACGGCACGGTCGACGCATCCTTTCGCCTGAGACCTGCACTGCCCTCGTGACCGATCAGCGACCGACCACACTGGTCGACGAATCCGCCGGGCGCGTGCGCCGCTGGGGACTTGGCATGGTCCTCGCTGCGGAGAACTTCGGTCCTGCCGCACCTGCGTCGTTCGGAGCGTTGGGCGGAACGGCGTGCCTGGTCTTCGCAGACCCGGAAGCCGGCCTCACAGTCTCCCTGTATTTCAACGGGAACACCGGTGCCGCCGACAGGCTGAGTCGTGACCGGCATGTCATCGATGCGCTCTACCGCGACCTCCAGCGGCTCGGACTGCGGCCCTGAGCACCGCGTTTGCCCCCGTACCGGGGCCCGAGGAGCGGTGACAGCCGGCGTGGGGGCTCGCCTGTGGGCCGGTTTCGCCCAGACGAGCCCCTACGGCCGGGTGCGCAGTCCCGCACGTGGCGGGTCAGGTGGTCGTGCCTCGCTGTTCGTAGGCGGCGGCGATCGCCTGTGCGGCGCCGCGGGCTTCCACGGTGACCTCGTTGACCACCAGACATCGCGCCGATGACCCGATCGGCGGTCCGAGCCGAACCACTGGCTATCCGATGAGGAAGTCCGCCACGAGCGGAGTCGCGACGGAGGCGAACTCCTCGAAGTAGGCGTGCCGGGCCTGAGGGATGAGATGCAGCCGCGCGCCGGGAATCCGCTCGGCCAACAGCGGGGCGTTCGCAGTCGGATTGAACCGGTCGTCGGTGCCGTGTACCACCAGGGTCGGCGCCACGATCGATGGCAGGGCGTCCCAGCTGTCGTGACGCCCGCTGGCTCGGAAATGGTGGCGACGGGCGTACTCCGGCATGTCGGGGTCACCGAGTGTGGTGAAGGGGCCGGCATTGCGGGCCAGCCACTGCGGCGAGTACATGAGGTCCAGGAGGGCGCGAGCCGGCGCACCGGGGGTGGGGTCGGCGAGTGCCCTGCGGACGTCCGGCCCGCGTTCGATACCGTGCTTGCCGCCGGGCGAGGTGCAGCCCAGCACGAGTCGGCCCACGCGTTCGGCGTGGTCTACCGCGACCCACTGGGCAACACGGCCGCCCATGGACGTCCCGTACACGTGCGCGCGACCGATGCCAAGGTCGTCCAGCACGGAGACGACGTCCGCGGCGAAGCGGCGCGTGCTGTACGCGTCAGGGGACCGAGGTTTGTCGCTGCGGCCGGTACCACGGTTGTCGGTCGCGACGACGGTGAAGTCGCGCGCGAAGTCGTCCCGGACACTGTCCCACCAGTGCAGCGAGTTGGACTGCCCACCGAGCAGCAGCAGGGGCTGGCCGCTGCCGTGGACCTCGTAATGGATGGCAACGCCATCGGATGCTTCAGCGAAGGGCACGTGTGAACGCAACGCGTGCAGGCCCAGCATTCATCCACGGGGTATGCGACGCAGGGTGGAGGATCCCGGGCTCCGGACCCCGCTGGACACCGTCGACGTGCAAGGCAAGGCGGTCACCGCCAATGCCCTGCACACCCAACACGCCCACGGCGTCTACCTGATGAGCCGAGGAGCCCACGACATCGCTGTCGTCAGGCGGAACCACCCGACCCTCTACGAGTGGGTCAAGAACCTGCCGTGGCGGGACATCCCGCTCACCCACCACACCCGCGACCGTGCCCACCACCGCGACGAGATCCGCCGGCTGAAGGTCACCGCGTCCTCCAGCCTCGACTGCTTCGGCACTCCGCCCCGTGCCATGGCGGGCCTGCCCAACCTTGCCATCAGCGTCTTCCCCCAAGACGGCCGGACCATGATCGCCGCCGCACTCCGCCACACCGCACGCAACGCCCGCCGACCCCGGCAAGTCCTCAGGCTCGATTGACGAATCCGGACAGGTCACGAAAACCCCATGCTCCTGCCCCTTTCGGTGGGGCTCCTGGTGAGGGCCCCATGGGGATTGTGCAGATTTTCCCGCCCTGCGGGGGGATGCGCGGGGGCGCTTTCCGGATTCGCTCGATTGCGCGGAGATCCTCCGCCGAGTTGCCTCAGAAGATCCGACACCGGCCCTAGATGTTTCCCGACCTCGAGGTCGCGCGGTCCCCGCGCCCTGCCTGGCCTTGTCAACTCAAAACGAGTGGGAACGTCACGACCCGGAGGCTCCCGTTCCCAAAGGAAGTAATCTTGACCCGGTCGCGGCCATTTCAGATATTGACGATTTCCAAAACTCCGCAGAACACCATCCTTGACGATGGATATCCTGGCGCTCCCACCACCGTCCACATGGGCGCCCCAGGTGAACCCGATGTCGGCCGTGATGATGTCGCGCGTCTGGGCGGGTGTCACTCCCGGAAAGGTCGAAGAGCCCGGCCGCCCGTCGAAAAGTCGGATGTGCGTACGCTCGTCGAGCCCGCCGTAGACCACCATCCGGATCGCCTGCAGGTCCGCGAAAACGGGTCTGGTGCCCAACGACGGATCCTGGTTTATGGGATGAGCGGCAAAATCCGGTGTCTTCAGCGAAGGTCCACAGGAGACCGCGAACTCGGGCAGGTTTTCCGCCCGTAAGGAGCTGATGCTCTTGATGGCCAAGCGGTTCTCTCCCGTCCGGTTGACATGCCCCTCTGGGCATCGGACCACGAGGTCATGGGCGAAAATGTCCATCCCGCCCTGCGGAGCGACGGCCACGGAGGTGAACGTGCCATCCGCCGAAGCCATGAATCCGACGTCGGAACGTGGTTCGGTGGCGGGCATGACGGGGGTGAACCGCGTGGTTTCGTCCAGGCACCTTTTGCTACCGGTCTGGGGGTCTCGTCTCAGGGTGACCCTGATGTTGCCGTTTCCGTACACATGACTCTGCGCATCCCGGTCGGTCCTGCTGCCTGCCCAGGTCAGCGTCCTTCCGTTGAGCGATAACTCGCCACTTGCCGCTATGTGGTCCATCGCGAGTTCTCCGTCACGGATGTACAGGGTCTCCCGGTCGACCACGGGCATACCGAGAATCCGGCCTTCACTGATGATGAGATTGAGGCTGGCCTGCCGGGGAGTAGCGGATGCTTCATCCAGAAAAGTGAAGAAAGTCGCCGAGGTGCTGGCCGAGACACCTGGAGCGGGAACGAGCATGCTCTCCGGACGCGGCGTGATGCGCATTGCCGCCCGGGCGTCTTCAGGCGCCCAGTTCAGATCGTACGAGTTGGTGAATGTGCCATCGTCAAAGAAGTGTGGATGCATGTCCAACTTGAACCCGTTGTCAAGCGTGATCTCACCGGGTTCGACCGGGCGATCGACCTCGGTTTTCATGAACTCGTGCGCATCGCGAAGTGACGAGAAGCGTCGGCTTTCCGGCCCCATTAACCTTCACCAAGAATATGGATGATTCATCAAGAGTTCATTTGATTACATGCGGCCATTATGGTCCGGAGGACGGAATCGCTGTCCGTTCGCAGCATGACGGCGAACGTGTTCAGGCTTCTCACCCGGCCGGCGTGAGACGGTCTCCGACCGAAAACAGGGCTTTAGGTCAGAGGCCGACGGATTCGCGTCTCGGGGAAACTGCGACGCCAGAATCCGGCCGATCCGTTCTTCCCCAAGTGCCGATACGGCCCACGATCCTGCGGCTGTATTCCGCCGAGCCGGATAATGTCGAGCCAGCGCACTTCGTGCAGGGCCACCAGCAGGGAAGATGCCGTCGAGGGATCGATCCACCAGACCTGGCCGGGTTCCGACGTACGCGGCCGGGACAACTCCCCCGCAGGCTCGTAAAAGGAAGCGACAAGAACGAGCGGAGTCGCGCAATGCCACTCGGGCGGCGGCTCCGGAGCAGGCCCACGGTCGCGCAGGACCCGGGACTCGTCCGGCGTGCTGTACTCGAACATCTCCCCGGCCATCAGCAGCGACTGAATATCCACCCGGGCCCGGCAGGCATAATCCAGCCGAGCACTCAATCGCTGCGCATCACCGGTGCAGTCCCGGTAGCTCTCGATGAGGAGCCCGAGAATCCCCTCGGGTGTCTTGGCGCATAGCCGCCGCCCGGCGCACCGGACTTCCACATAACGAGCCGCGCTTTCCTCGCTCGCCGACCCGTCCCGCTGGTTCAGGAAGTGATCAGCCACGACATCCGTCACTCCTCGCAGATCAAACCCATGGGAAACTCAGCCTGAGCCTGCCGGCCGAGCTGCGCACGTAAATCATACTCGAATCTGGTTGTGTCCAGATGTTCCGACAAATTGGCCAAACTGTCGCGGACAAGGGCAGTCAAAATACGGTTATCGGGTGTTTTCCACCACATTGCCCATGGCATCGACGGATGGGTTTCCTGTCGAGCCCAGGGGCATTGCAGAAGGGGAGTTGTCCGGTAATGTTGGGGCCGCGCACGAGCGCGACGCGCGTCGCCGCGCCGGGTGCCGGGGGAGCGTCCGGCATCGCTCGGTTGACCGCGGTGTGTGCCGGCAGATCCACCCGCGGCGGGGCGGTCCCCTGCTCGCGCGCCCAGTCGCGCGGGTCGGTCATCCGTCTTCCGTCGGCGCGGCCCACGTCGATCCGGCAGTCGAACGGACTAACGGCGTTCCGGCCCACCAGCCGGTGCCCGCACTTGTCGTGCGAACACGTGCAGCGGAAGCTCCGTTCCGTCCCCGGCGGTGGACAGGTCTACTCGATCCGCTGTGTCGGCCGGCCGTTGCGGGTTCGCTCTCCGTGGGCGCGCATCAGATCGTCGGCGAAGGCGCCCGCATGCTCGGTGCCACCGGTCGGGAGGGCTGCTTGCGGACGAACGCCGCCCGCAGGGCATGGTAGGGCGCACCGGGGTCGAAGAAGGTCCGCCGCATGCGGGCGAGTTCCTCGTCGCGGTAGGCAACGAGTGGTTTGGCGGCCTCGTCCCGGGCGCGGACGCGCTTCTTGTCGGTGATGCGTTGATGCGTCTCCGGATCCGCGGCCAGTTCGGCGGCCATGGCGGTGACACGTCGGCCGAAATCCGACGGGGAAGCTGTCACGATCCGGTCCACGAGGCCCATCCGCTGCGCGGCTGACACGCCGACGGGCTCCGCCGCCCGCATCAGGGCCTCGGCCCGATCCGGTCCCACCCGGCGCGGAAGGCTGTACGTCCAGTACTCGGATCCGGGCAGGCCCATCAGGCGGTAATGCGGGTTGAGGACGGTCCCGGAACGGCACCACACGTCGTCGGCGGCGATCGCGAGCATGGCGCCGCCCGCGGCCGCGTTGCCGCCGAGCGCCGCGACGACGAGCCGGTCGGTGGTGGTGAGGACCGCCTCGACGAGGTCGTTCATGGCCTGGATGTTCGCCCAGGATTCCCGCGCCGGGTCGGACGCGGCCTCGATGACGCCGAGGTGGATGCCGTTCGAGAAGAAGTCCCGGCCGCCGCCCAGGACGACGACCCGTGTCGGCCGTCGGCACGCATGGCGGTATGCGGACAGCACGCGTCGGCACTGCGCGGTGCTCATGGCGCCGCCGGGGAACGAGAAGCGCACGAAGCCGACATCGTCGTGTTCCTCGTAGCGGACATCGGCGAAGGTCCGGCGTGCCGCCGAGGTTTCGGGGTCGGCATGCATCTCGGGCACATCCGGAAGCGATCTGCCGAGCGCGACGGTCGCCGGGAGCTTGACGGATGCGGGTTCGCCGCTGCGGCGAGGCCGCCGCAGCTGCGGGATCCAGACCGCACCGTCGCCGGTGGCGACGCAGACGGCTTCCGCACGGGTGGCGACGACCTCGCCGGGCCCGCCGCGCAGCCGGTCCTCGGGATGGCCGCCGTGCAGGTACCACGGCCCGCCCGGGAGACGGTCGTCGAGGACCCCGGGTTGTGAATCGGCCGCACGTAGGGCGCGCAGGATGCCGTCGGTACCGGATGCCCAGTCGATGCGGCGCGCGTCCTGCCGCAGGACGGGCCGGACGTGCACGGTGTGGCCCTTTTGCGGCGACGGGCGGTACGTGCCGGACTCGAACCGTTCGACGGCGAGCGCCAATGCGTCCATGGCGGCGTCGCTGACCTCTCCGCGATACAGATCGCTCTTGCCGACGCACGCGACGGGGAAGGACGTCGACGCCCAGACGTCTCCGGCGTCCATCTGACCGTCGGCTTGGAGCACCGTCACTCCCCAAGTGTCCCGATCCTCGTGAATCGCCCAGTCGAGTGAGGACGGGCCGCGGTCGCCGGGCGGTCCAGGATGGACGATCAGGCAGGTGTGCCGAGTCCACACATCTTCGGGAACAGCGGTCTTGAGCATGGGCGCGACCACGAGTTCGGGACGGTGCCGCCCGACAGCATCGCGTACCTCATGGTCCGCGTGCACCACCTCGGTCGCCACCGTATGTCCCCGGTCGCGTAGTTCGACCTGCACCCGCTGCGTCAGGCTGTTGAAAGCGCTCGCGAGGAGAAGAATCCGCACCGCGCCCCACCTCCGTTCCGTGGCACCACCCCCGGTACGCGGTGACGAAACCGCGGCGGTATCCGGATCCTGCCGTCGGAGCGGTTCTCACCGCGTCGACTTCCGCCAAATGCCTCCGCACTTCCACCGAATTGGTGAACCTCGCCGGACTGCGGACGTACGGCGTGCGCGGCCCGCACCTCGCCGACGTCCTGCGCGGCCGCACCGGCCCGCTCACCCCGCCTTGCGCCCAACCCGCAACGGCAGCTCTGTGGGCACCGGGCGAAGTCCACGCCGGAGGACCGGGCGTTCCTCGTGGCCTTCGGCGGACCGGTGCGCGGCAGGGGCGGCTTCGGGGTCAGACGAGAGAGGTGACCAGCAGGGTGAACGCGGCGGTGATGACGGCGACGCGACCGTAGTGGTAGCGCTCCCAGCGGTGCAGCTGCTCCCGCCAGTCGGCGGGCCGGTTCTCGGGGGTCCAGGTCTTGTTCCGGTTGTTGATCGGGACGAGCAGCAGAACCGACATGAGCACGCTGACGATCAGCAGGCCGGCGGCCGTGACCACGAGTCCGGTGCCGTCGTGGTGCCATCCGGCGACGGCCCAGACCGTGCTGAGGACGAGCGAGCCTATGTACCAGAACGGCATCAGGGCGCCGAGCATCCGGCCCCCGTGGGCGTGGCCGAGCTGTCCGGCGTCCCCGGGGAGCGCGTCGAGGATGCGCTTCATGATGACGACGACGCAGAACTCCACCCCCACCAGCAGGCCGACCACGACGGTGGTGGTGACCTGAAGTGCGTCGAGCATGGCGATCCCTCCAAGATCTAGCAGTGCTAGTTGATGTGCCAACACTAGATCTTGTATCGCTCGGTTGTCTAGCAGTGCTAGGATCGAGTGATGACGGTTAAGGAACGCAAGGAGCGCGAACGGGCCGAGCGTGAGGGCCTTATCGTGGCGACGGCCCGCGAACTCGCCGAGCAGCAGGGGTGGGAGGCCGTCACCACACGCCGGCTCGCCGAGCGCATCGAGTACAGCCAGCCCGTCCTTTACAGCCACTTCCGCGGCAAGCGCGAGATCATCGGCGCCGTCGCCCTGCAGGGCGCCGCGGAGCTGGCCGCGGCGGTACGGGCCGCGACCTCGGCCGCGGACGGCCCGCGCGCCCGGGTCGCCGCCCTGGCCCGCGCCTACCTCGACTTCGCCGCCCGCAACCCGGCGGTCTACGACGCCATGTTCCTGCTCGACGGCGGACTCGCGTTCGCACAGGAGGACACCCCGGCGCCGCTGAAGGACGCGTTCGCCGCGCTCATGGAGAGCCTGGGCGAGGTCGCCGGAGACGGCATCGACCCGGGGCTTTTCACCGAGATGTTCTGGGCATCCCTGCACGGCCTCGCCACCCTCACCCGCACGGGCCGCCTGCTCCCCGAATACGCCGAGCCGCGAGTGGAACTCCTGATCGACCGGCTCCCCATGGACTCTCGCGGCCAAGGGCGGTAGCGGCGGACCCGCGCCGACCGACCCCGGAGGCCCCACGGCCAAGGTCGGTCCGGTGCGGTGTACCGGGTGGAGCAGGGGGAGCCGTTCCGCGGCCGCCCGGTGCCGGGCGGCCCGACTGCCGGGGAGGAGCGCGACGCACCGGGTGGTGACCGGACTTCAGGCCGGGGGAGTGGTGGGCATTCCGGGACGGCCGACCCGGACGCCGGCGCCGAACCGGGCGGTGGCGGCGGGCCGCTGGTGGCACCGCGCCTGATCCACGTGCCGTGAGGGCCACGGCGAAGCCGGGCACGGGCGTGCACGATCCCGTCGCGGCGCTGCTGCCGACCGATGACCGGGCGTTCCACGAGTCCGCGGACGTCGCGCACCTGCCTACCGACCGGGCGACCTTCCGGCGCGGGTGCGGGCATGGTGGGTGCCGGGCACGTACCGTCGCGGCATGGCGGAATCGGGCGGATTCGGGGACGAACACGGTCCTGGGCGGCTGGTAGCGCTCTCCGACGGCGTCTTCGCCATCGCGATGACATTGCTGGTCCTGGACATTTCCGTGCCGCCGGGTCTGGACGGCCAACGCTTCCGGGAGGCGCTGGGCGACCTGCCGCCCAAGATCGCGGCGTACGCGCTCAGCTTTCTCATCATCGGTGCCTTCTGGCTGGACCACCGGCGCGCCTTCCTCGGGCTCCGCCGCGTAGACCGGGTGTTCACCGCTGTGGCGCTGACCGGGCTCGGCCTGACCGCGTTCTTGCCGTTCCCCACCTCGCTGCTGTCGGAGTACGGCGGCATGTCCGCGTCCGTGGCGATCTACGCCGCCACCATCGCGGCGATGGATGTCACACAGATCGTGCTCGTCCGGCTCCGGATGCTGCGCTCCCAACTCGACTCCGTGCCTCTTCCCCCGCCCGTGGCACGGGCGTGGATCCTCGACCTGGCGGTCACGGTCGTGGTCTTTGCGGTGTCCATCCCGCTGGCCTGGCCGTGGGGCGGCCAGGCCATGTGGCTGTGGCTGTTGCTGCTCCCGCTCAAGGCCGCCACCGGCCGGGCGCGAAGTGCGGCGGCCCGTAAGGCTGCGGCAGGCGGAGTCGCCGCGGACCGACCGCATACCGCCGCGCCGGAGGAGAGCTGAGCGGAAGCGGCCGATCGTGGGCGGCGACGGCTGCTCGGAAAGCGGCCTCGCCGGGTGTCGGCCCCACGCGCGCGGAGCAGGCCCGGGCAGAGGCCGCGCGTGCGGAGCTCCGTGACCGGTTCGAGGTCGAGGCAACGGCCAAGGACGAGGCGGCCGGGCACGCGCTGTGGGACGAACTGCTCGGCGGTCGGCTCCGACAAGCAGCGTTGCTGCGGCCGCGTCCTCGACATCGTCCCTTCTGCGGGAGCAAGGCACTTGGTCGCAGACGTATCCAAGCGGGGCTGTTGCCGTATGCGGCCCGGCGGCGGAGTCCGTTGTGTGTCCGAGGTCGCGTCGGGCTTCGGCCATGCCCTGGACCGGGTGCGTCAGGGTTCGCGTACGAGGAGGTTCTCCGCGGATTCGCGGAAGGTCCGAAGCCCCGCCGTCGCGGCAATTCCCCGGTGCGGTCGACGGCCCCGGACTAGCATGAACGGGGTGGGGATCGGCGCGCGACTGGGGGGTTTCGTGGGCGGAATGGACGACGGTGTCGACTTCGGGGCGGCCATCGCGGCGCTGCGGGCGCAGTTGTTGACCGCGTTGAACGACGGCGACGGGTCACGGGTCCGCTTTCGCGCGTCGTCGATCCAGGTCGATTTCGAGGTCCAGGTGCGTCGCGAGGTCAACGCGCAGGGCGGCGTCCGCTTCTGGGTCGTCTCGGGCGAGACCTCGGGCACGGTGGACAAGACACGCGTGCAGCGCATTTCCCTGACGCTGGAACCCGTCGACGCGAGCGGTGCGGTGCCGACCGGTCTCCTGATCGGCGACGACGCGGCGACGCGGCCCGAATAGCCGGTGACCGGGCGGGTGTGAGCGGTGGTGACGAAGCCCGGACCGCCGGACCCCGCCCGTGTCGTGGAGATCTGGGTGAGTCCACGCGGCGGTCACGCGGGCACCCTGGGGTCCGGTTACGTCGTCGGCGGCCGGGCCGTTCTGACCGCGCGGCACGTGGCCGCGGCGGCCCGGGACCACGGGGGCGAGGTCGACGTGCGCCCGCTCCGCGGCGGCTCCGACGCGGCCCCGTGGCGTCGGGCGCGGCTCGTGTGGTCGGGTGACGCGTACGACGCCGCGTTGTTGGAGGCCGACCGTGAAGCAATACCCGTGCCGCTCCCCGAAGTCGGCTGGGGAAGCATCGACGGCGCGGTGCCGGTGCCGTGTACCGCGGTGGGATTCCCGCGACGGGCGGCCGGTCCGCGGGGCCGTGAGACCGATCAACTCGTCGGGCATGTCGTGCCGCTGGCCGGGCACAAGAGCGGCGAGCTGGCCGTCGACGTGCGCGGCGTGGGCGGCGGTGCCGGATCGTGGGGAGGGATGTCCGGCGCGGCGCTGTTCGCCGGCGGGCGTCTTGTGGGGGTGCTCGCGTGGCGGCCGCCCGAGTACGACGGCCGCAGGCTCTTCGCCGAGCCCGTCGCGCGGCTGTGGACCGACGCGGGATTCCGTGCCGCGGCGGAACAGCTGGGACTGACGGGGGAGTCCGTTCCCGTCGGCGGCGACGCAGCGGAATGGGCGCAGCCGTCCGGACCGAGCCGGCAGGCGTTCGTCGACGCCGTGACCGAGGGGGTAAGGCGTGCCGCGAGTCCTCCGCGGATCCCGGCGACATGGCGGACGCACCTGCTCACCGACGTCCGCGAGCGCTGGGTCCGCGACGCCTTGGAGTCGTCCTTCCGGGGCACGGTCCGTCTGGACGTGTCGGCCCGGCTGCGGCCCGACCTCGTCTGGAACCCGTGGGTGGAGGACGACGGTTGGGACGACGGCGACGATTCCGAAGGTGCCCCCGTGGATACCGGCGGGCCGGATGCGACCGCGTCGCTCACCGCCGAACGGATGTGCCGGGAGTTGCTGGACCCGCCGGACGGTCGGCGGCTCCTCATTCTCGGGGCACCCGGCTCGGGCAAGACGGCCCTGGTGCTCGCTCTGGCGGAACGCCTGCTCGACGCCGCGTACCGGGATGCGGATGCGGTCGTCCCTCTGCCGCTCCTTCTGCAGAACCGCCGTGATCCCGAAGTACCCTTGGTGGACTGGGTGGTCGACGAGATCTGGCAGTACTACAAAGTTCCGCGGCCGGAGTCCCTGGAATGGCTCGCGTCAGGCGGGCTGTTCCTGCTGCTGGATGGCCTGGACGAGCTGCCCCGTCCCGGCCGGCGGCGGAGCCGCGAGCGCATCGCGGAGTTCCTGGCCGATCCGACCTACACGCGCCTGGGAATCGCGATCACCTGCCGGGACGAGGAGTACGGCGACGGCCCCGCACTGCAGGTGCGGCACGCGGTGTCTCTCGAGCCCCTCGACCGTGCGACCGTCGCGACCCGACTCGCCGAGGCAGAGGGCGATTTCGGAGCACTGCGGGAAGCGGTCCGCGATGACGAACTGCTGGCGGAGCTTCTGTCCACGCCTCTGATGCTGGGCATCGCCGCAGGCGCGCTCCGCGGCGCCCCGCCCCAGGCGCTGCCCACGGGCTCCGCGGAAGAACGCCGCGCATACCTGTATCGCTGTTACCTGGAACGCATGCTGCGACGACCACGGGGCTTACATCCCAAAGTCGGCCGCAAACGGGCCCCGGCCAGCATTGCCGCCGGTCGCCGACTGATACCCCTGGCACGGCTGTTGACGGCGCGCGACGAGGGCGTCTTCTACCCGGACTGGATCACCCCCGAGTGGACGGCCGCCGGCTACGCGGTGCGCTCACCCTGGTCGACCGGCGCCGGGCGGCGGACGAGGACGCTCGCCGCCATTGCCATCCCGCTGATGCTCTTCGCGCTCGTCGCCGCACCGTGGTTCACCGCCGGCGGCGTGCTGGCCCTCGGCAGCGAAGGCGGATTGCTGTTCGCCGCCGTCGGCACCGCCGCATTCGCGCTCGGACGCGGCTTCTCCGTCCTCTCGGAGCCCGTCTGGGCGCACTGGGTCTGGTCCTGGCGTGCGTCCGCGCACGGCCTGTTGCAGGCACTCGGGCTCACCGTCGGGGTCTCGCTCGCCGCCGCACTGACGCTGACGGCCTACACGGACGACAACCTGCAGTTCTGGACGGCGGGCCTGTCGGTATGGGCGTGCGTGGCGCTGCTGACGCTCGTGCTCGATGTGTACCCCGAGTACCCGAGCAAGGTGCGCATGCTGCTCGTGTGCGCCGTCGGGGCTGCCACGGGGGGAATCGTCGGAAGCATCGACACTCCGTGGACGCACGCGTTCGACATGGACAACCTGCGGAAGGGCGCGCCCGGGCTGGGCGACTACTTCACGTCGGCCTTCGGGGGCGTGCCGGACGGGTTCTTCGACGGGACCAACGTCGGCGCGATCGCGGGGCTGGTCGGCGCATACGCGGGAGGCTGGGCGGGCGGCGTCGCGTTCGGCTTCACGTTCGGCCTGATGGGCACGGTACCCGGTGGCTTGGCCTGCGGGTTGGCGTTCGCCTTGGTGCGGGGGCTGGTACCCGACCGCGCCCGGCCGCCGGACGCGCCGTCGGCGGCACTGCGCGCGTCCGGCCGGGTTTCGCTCCGTCTCTGCGCGGTCTTCTGCGCCGCGGCGGTCGGTGCGGTCGGCGCGGTCGCCTGGCAGCGGGGGCCGGTCGCGCCGATCACGGCCGTCGCGCTGGTCTCCTTCACCCTCCTCGTCGGCAGCGGCCCTGCGCGCACGTGGCTGACCTACTGGTCGACCCGATGGGCGCTTGCGGCACGGGGCGTTCTGCCGTGGCGGCTCTCGCGGTTCCTCGACGACGCCTGCGAACGCGCGCTGCTGAACCGTATCGGCGGCGGGTACCGTTTCCTGCACAACGACTTCCGCGACTTCGTCGCCGGGCTCGACGAATCGGACGTACGGTCGGACGGCCGACTCGCCTCCCGCGCATCGCCTGCCTGGGCATCGGTCCTGGCCGCCGATGTGCCCGCACAGACCGCCGACCTCGGTGTCCTGCGCGGCTGGTGGACGGCCTCGACCATGTGGCGCACCCTGACCCGCGTCGCCAAGGCGGCTGTCACCTCCGCTCCGGCCCGCCGGGCCGGCACCGCGCTCCGCCGGCTCACCGCCGCCATCACCTGGATCCTGGCCCGAACGGCACGCGGGATCCTGGCGGGATGGCTCGGCAGCGGCCTGCTCGGTTGGCAGCTCGGCGCCGAAAACGACATGGGCGCGCGCTGGCCTCTGGCCTGCGTCGTTGCCGGGTGCACGGTCGAACTCCTCTGCCGCCTGGTCCTCCACCTGCACCGCAGCGGACATCGCCCACCGCCCCGCCGCCGGCGGGGCCACCCCGAAGGTGGGTTTCTCCTCAAGGCGGCGCCGGGCGAAGACCCGGAGGGCGGCCTTGCCGGAATACGACAGCCGGAAGGAGAAGAGGGAGCAGGCCACCAGTTCTCCAGCCGGCCGGATCGGGTGTGGTGGCGCAAGCTGTCACTCCGTCGCCGCACTGGGCAAAACACTGAGTAGCAGGATCAGAATGATTCGATAGCCCCATGATTCTGGCGGCGGCGGAGGCACAGCAATGACGGATGACGACCATCACGAGCTTGCCGGCGAGCCGACGATAGCCGCAGACGCCGCACGACTCTTGTGGTTGGAGGACGTGCCCGATAACGCGGACGTAGCCGAGGTGCTCGGTTTTGCGCTTCCGCATGCGGTCGCGAGCGTCGGAGGACTGGGGGGCCTGGCTCATTTGGTCGGCCGGGAGGCCGGATCCCTGCGTCTGGCGGGGGCCTCCGGCATCCCCACCAATATGGCCAAGGAGTGGGAGCTTCTGCACGGGAGCATGACGGACCTGGCGCCGACACGTGCCATGGCGCTCCGGCAGGTCGTATGGTCCACGACCCTTCCGGATGTCGGTAGTGGGCTCGGGAAGAGCGCGGGTGTGCTCTCCGTACCCATCGTCATTGGCGGCGACCCGGTCGGGACCCTCTCGGTTCTTACGCAGGCGCCGCCCACCGAAGCCAGGCGCAGATTCTTGGGCGAGCTGACCGCGCTGGTCAGCGTACGTCTCCAGAGGGCCAGACGGTGGCGCAGCGGCACCGCACCCTGGTGGCAGCTGCCGTTGGGCGGGCAGATGATGCGCAACGTCGAGGTGGGTACGTGGGCCTGGGATCTGAACAGCGGGGAACTCAACTTCGACACGCCGACCGAAGATCTGGTGCGCTTGGCCGGCTTGGAGCCCGGCTCGTGGGACCAACGGATCGAGACGTGGATGGGCCGAATCCACCCGGACGACCGGCGAGGGGTCGAGGAAGCCATCGCCCAGGCCATGCGCGATGGAACGGCATATGCCGTGGAGTATCGCGTCGTTGACCGTGGCGGGCGTGCCTCCTGGCTCGAGCTCCGTGCCGTCTTCGAATATGACGCCGACAAGCGACCGCTGCGCATGGTCGGCACAGCGTGGAACGTCACCGCCCGCCGGAGTCGGGAAGCCTGGCTGGCGGGAATTCTGGATTCCTACCCGCAGCCGATCTATGTCCTGGCGCCGGACGATCGGACGGAGTGGGCCAATCTGGCGGCACGTGCGGTGGCCGCGGGGAAGGGCAGGGAGATTCTCGGACACACCCTGTGGGACTCCGCCCCGCAGTGGCGAGAGCAGGGTCTCCCGGAGTCGGTGGCCCGGGCGCGGGCGGCTCCTGGGTCCGCCGCCGGCCTGACCGTCGAATCGTGGGAGAAGGACCGGGGTCCTCACGGTGAAACCGCGTACTACGAACTGCAGGTTGTCGGCATCGGCGACTATGTGTCCGTGGTGATGACGGACATCACCGAGAGCGTCAGGGCTATGAAGAAGACCGCCGAACGCGGCCGGCGGGTGGCGGATTTGAACGCCGCGTTGATTCGGGCTTTGGAAACGTCGGACGTCGTGGCGGCGATCACCGAACATGTCTTGCCGCTCGTCGGTGCCGATGGGCTGTTGATCTACGATCTGACCGGCCCCGCTGCAAGGCTCGTCGGTTCCGCCGGCTATAGCGCGGAGTTCGTCCGGAAACTGCGGGCGATCGATTGGCCGCAGAGTGGTTTCAGCGCCGCTGAGCAGATCGCGTTCATCACGTCTCGTGAGGAACTCCGGCAGCGCTGGCCGCAGCTGGCCCCTTTGGGAAGCACTCACGGGAATCACGTTTGGGCAGTGATGCCACTCGTCTCCGGTGCACGCCGAGTGGGCTCGTGTGTCATTTCTTGGAATCATCCTCGCGACTTCAGCGCCGAGGACAAATCCCTGATCGGAACCGTCGCGGCCTTCGCCGCTCAGTCGCTGGGCAACGCCCGTTTGTACGAGGAAGCCCGCGCGCGTGCCGAACGATTGCAGCAGGAGTTGCTCCCCAGTTCGTTGCCGAATCTGGTCTCCGTCCAGGCCGCGGCACGGTGGCGAGCCGCGGCCGGGCAAGACGTCGGCGGCGACTGGTACGACACAATCCCGTTGCCTGGCGGCAGGACGCTGGCCGTCGTCGGAGACGTCATGGGACACGGCCTCGAACAGTCGATCACCATGGGCATCATCCGGCACACCATCATCACCATGGCCGCGCTCGACCTCCCCTTGGACGAACTGATGGCGCGCGTCGGAGACGTCGTCGCGCGTCTGGGTGCCCCAGCGCCGGCGACGGGCGCTTACGCCACGTGCCTCATGGCCCTTTACGACCCGACGACTGGTACCTGCAGTGTCGCCAGTGCGGGACATGCTCCGCCCATCGTCCTGCAGCCGGATCAGGAGCCCTGCAGTCTCGCCCTGACCACCGGTCCTCCCCTTGGCGTGGCGCACACGATCGACCCGATTCCGGTCCAGGTCACCGAAACGACGTTGGCTCCCGGCAGCATCATGATCCTTTTCACCAATGGCGTGCTCGGCAGCGCCGAAACGGTGCAACTGACCACGGCTGTATCCGACTACGTCAACCGCACCCCCGTATCCGGTAGGGGAAACCCGTCGGGATGGTTGTCCGGACTATGCGCGGCAATCATCGAGGACCTGCCGCCCGATCCTCGGCATCAAGACGATGCCGCACTCCTCGCCCTGCGCACAGGGCGTGTCCCAGCCGGCGACGTTGCCGTCCTTGAGATGCCATGTGCCCCGCAGTCCGCGGGGCGGGCCCGCAGCTTCACCGCCGCGCAACTCCTCGACTGGAATCTCGAGGAACTCATCGACAGCGCTTCCCTGATCGTCAGCGAACTGGTGGGAAACACGACCCGGCACGCGGTTGGCATCGATGCAGACGTCGCCGGCAGCGACCCCGGTGAGATCCGCCTTCGATGGCTTCGGTTGGACGACGGCCTCCTCTGCGAGGTGTACGACGGTAGTGAAGCCACGCCTCGAGTCCGCCACCCGACGCTTGACGACGAGTTCGGGCGAGGGCTCCAACTGGTGGCCCTCACCGCCACGGACTGGGGTGCAAGGTATATCGAGCACGGGAAGTGCATCTGGGCCTACATCGCCCGCCCAAAGACCTCCGCAGGCATCGGCAGCAGTCCTTGGTGAGTCGATCGGACGATCTTCCGAGACGGCTTCGCTCCGGCGTCCCCGCAGACGCCGTGCGCAGCGGCGGCGGCCAACGCTTGGTCGACGCGGCCCGGGGAACGACGTGAGGGGGCCCGGGTGACGGGATACGACCGGCGGCCGAGTCGATTTCCGTTGGGCCGGCACTCGCGGCCGCGAGCGCGGGCGACGCTCAGTACTCGCCCTTGATCACGAAGAAGGAGCCGCGAATCTCTCCGGCCAGCTTCGATTTCTGGCGCGCGAACTTGAACTGCGACGCCAGTTCGTCGGGAACGTCCATGCCTTGGGAGAGCTTGAACCCCACAGCGCGCTTTGCTCCGTCCTCGATGCCGTACATCACGTTGACCGCCAGACCGGACTCGTAGAAGACGTAAGCCATGCGGAATCCGCCGGCTTCGAAGGACGTCACCTCGAGCGGGCGGGCGGAGATGGCGATGCCGCGCTCCTCGGAGAGGATGCGGGTGACCCAGTCGAGGACCTCCGGCGCCTCGCTCGCCGGCTGGACGGCGAATTCGTGGTCGTACTTGTTCTTGTAGTAACGCGCCTCGTTGGCGCGCAACCCTGCAAGCGCCTCCGCCACCGGGGACGATTCCACGCCGATGGTGGACACGTCCTTGAAATCGACGGCATAAGGCATGAATCCTCCTGATGGTGTTGTCCGGCTGTGAGCCATCGCTGTCGGACCTCCCGGCGACGTGTTCACGCTACGTCACCCTTCGCCGAAGTCCCCCGATTCTGGTCGTCACCACGCCGTGCTCCGCGCTCCGGCTCGGCGAGGCGCTGCTGTCGGACGCGGCTGCCGATGTCGATCTTGAACAGGGTGCCGAGTGCGGAGGCCGTGCATCCGGCCGCGGTACGCGGGCGCACCGGCGGGAGCCGGATCGAAGATCCTTCCAGGCCGGAGCCTGTCCTGGCGGCGCAGGCCCGACGGGCGACGCGGGGCACGGTACCGCGATGTGCACCCACAACCCCGGATCCCGCCGAGCGGGAAATGGCCGTACTTGGGAAAACATCTCCGGGAAAATCCCGGCCAACCAGGGTCGCGGAATATATCCGCCCCGGACATTCGATTGAGCTCTTCGAAACCAGAATGCGAAACGCCTGTGCGCCGGGAAACCGGAACCCGCGCACGCCAGGGGATAGGCAACCCCCAGGAGGTCTACTAACATGCAGATGTCCCAAGCCAGTTGGGCCCCTGCATACGCCCGCGGGACGAAACGGGGCCGGGTGTTGCAATTCTCATGGCAAAAGGATTTCGGCATGCCCAAATTCATGAAATCGCGAATCGGTCGAGGAATAACGCGCGGCGTCATGGCCGGCGCCTTAGCGACAGGCGCGCTCGCCGCCGCGCCGGGTAGCGCGAGCGCCATCATCGGCGGCGAACCGGCCGACGAGAGCTATTCGTTCGTGACCGCCATCGACATGCTGCGGGACGACGGCGCGTACCGTTTCCGCTGCGGTGGCGCACTGATCGACGACCAGTGGCTGCTGACCGCCGCACACTGCGTCTACGACACGGAGACCGGCGAGACCAAGGACCCGTCGCTGTTCACGGTGCGCGTGGGCTCGAACGACCGCACCACGGGCGGCGAGACGGCCGGCGTCAGCGAGATCCGCGTCAACCCCGACTACGTGGCCACCGGCCGCGCGGGCGACCTCGCGCTGTTCAAGCTCGACCACCCGGTGAAGGCGAAGCCGGTGCGGCTGGCCTCGTCGGTCGGGGTGGCCGGAACCAAGTTCCGTGTCATCGGCTGGGGTTACACCGTCGACGGCGGTCCGACGCTGCCCAACACGCTGAACCAGATCGACACCCGGGTACTCCCGGACGGCCCGTGCGTCGGCGGCGAATACGGCATCGACCGGGGCGACTTCTGCGCCGACAACCCCGGCGGCGTCTCCGGCCCGTGCAACGGCGACTCCGGCACCCCGGCGGTCAAGAAGGTGTACGGACGCTGGGAGTTGATCGGCGCGGACAGCCGCAGCCTGGGCGACTGCGGGGTCACCAAGGAGGTTCTGCCGAGCGTGCCGTACCACCGCACCTGGATCAACGACGCGATCGCCGGCTAGTTTCCGCGCCGGCCGGGGCACCGGCTGACCGGGGTGGACCGGTCAGCCGGCTCCCAGGTGACCAGGTGACCAGGTGATCGGGGTGGCGTGGTCGGGGATCCCCGACCACGCCACCCCGCATCCGCGCACCACCAGCGCTGCGGTGCCCGAGGCCGCGCATCGCAAGGCGCGGGCCTGCCTCTCGTGCCAGCCAAGGTCCGGTCGCCGGGCGAGCGTCCATTCGCGTCCACCGCCCACGTCGCTCTGCCGCTTCCGGCCCGACCGACCTGGCGCCGACCGGGTGTTGCGAGCCGGCGCGAGTTCGCGGCGCCCGGCCGCCGGTGTCGGGATTTCACCCCACGTATGCCGTCTCGGGCTTCTGCGGCTCCCCGTCGAAGGCCGGCGACAGCCACGTCCGTGCCAGGCGTTCCCATGTACCGTCCGCGAGCATGCGGGTGAGTGTCCCGTTCAAGAACCGGACGAAGTCGGCGCGGTCGAGGCGTACCGCCATCCCGTGCGGTTCGTCGGTGAACCGCGGGCCGACGATTTTCGTATCGCCGTCCTGCGCCCGCAACCCCGCCAGCAGCGCCCCAGTCGTGGAGACGGCGTCCACCTCGGCGCGTTGCAGCGCGACCAGGCAGTCCGTCCAGTTGTCGACGGCATACGGCAGCGTGCCCTTGTCCCGCAAGGTCGCGATCGATGTCGTCCCGCGTACCGTGCAGACCCGCTTGCCGCGCAGGTCGCCGATGCCGGCCACGGGAGAGTCCCACGGCACGAGCACACGCTGCCCGTCGTCGTAGTAGTTGCCGCTGAACGACACCTGGCGCTTGCGGTCGCACGTGATCGTCATGGTGTCCACGACGAGGTCGACCTCGCCGTTCTGCAGCAGCGGGATTCGCTGCGCCTGGGTGATGACCCGGTAAGCGACATGGCCGGGTTCGCCGAACAGCGCCAAACCGACCGCCTCGGCCATGTCGATGTCGAAACCTTCGATGCGGTCCTTCTCGTGGTGGTTCCGCGCCGCGAAGTACTGGGTGTTCTGGTCGACGCCGACGACGATGCGGCCTCGTGCGACGATCTCGGCCATCGACGACCCGGCCGGCATCCGCCCCGGCGCGGGCAACGGGTCGAGCGGTCTCAGACTCTCCCGTGCCCGGCACGAGGCATCGTCCGCGGACGCCGGATAGTCGGCGTCCACGGCCGGCCGCGCCACCGGAATCTTCGAAGGCGACACGGACACGGAGGTGGGCACCGGTTGCACCGACGAACATCCTGCCGCCGACACGACGAGCGCAACCAGCGGAAGCAGCAAGGAAATCCGCGAAAGACCCCGCATGCGTGGTCCAGCTGTCATCGCCACGATCTTCCCCCCATCCGGTGCCCCCTCATCATGGTCGTGACCGAAGCGCGAGAGCGACAGACTCAGCCGCCGATCAACCGCGATTCGAGGGTCTTCCCGCACGGGCGAGAGCCTAGGTGTGTTCGAGGGCCTCGCTCGTACCGTCGAAGGCCCCCGGCGCCGGGCGCTGCGAACACAGGATCCGGCAGCGGATCACGGGCTCTCGCGGGTCGCGGTCGGCATTGCCGGCCGTTCTGCGTGGGAAGCCCACAGCAGCCATCGGGGGCGAGAACTCGATCCGATGAGGCAGAAGTTCACCGAGGGCTTCGTCAACGCTGCCGACGGAGAATGGGGGCCTATGGCGACCGACGACGTCAGCCTCCGTGAACAACCGGGCCAGCGTCTGCGCCGACGGGCGCGTACCGCTCTCGTCCTGACGCTCGTCGCCGGGGGCATGTTCACCGCCACCGCGAACCCGTTTGGACTCTCTTCGGGCGGTACCAGTTTCATATGTACCGCTTGACCTGGCCGGATGACATATTCGGCAGGCGCAACGGCGGAGCCCCGCCCGGCGCGCGGTCGCACCGCCGATGTCACCCGAACGCCTCCGGATGCCGGAAGCGCCAAGGCCGCGCGGGTGCCTACGGTGACTCGCATGAGCGCCACCGCCGCCGAAATCGACGACTACCTCTCCCGCTACGCCGGAACCCTCGCCGCCTTCGACGCCGGGGCGGCGGCAGAGCTCTGGGGCACCCCCGGCATGATCCTCGACGACCGCAGCGCCGGAGTTCTGGACTCCCGGGAGGAGATGGCCCGCGGCCTGGAACGGTCCTATCCGCTCTACCGCAAACTCGGCTTGGCGTCGGTCGGATACGAGCGGCTGAGCCACGAACAGCTCAGCGAGAAGGTCGTGCTCGTCCGCGTGCGGTGGCTGTTCTTCGACGCCGACGGCGCGCAACTGACGGACAGCTTCGGCAGCTACATCCTGCGCCGCGACGACGCGGGGCTGCGCGCCTTCGTGTGCGTTCCCGCTGACGACGCCGAGAAAATCCAGGACCTCGCCGCACGGAAGGGGATCGACCTGTTCGACGAGACGACGTAGGTGATGCGGCGGCTCGGCGGAACACCGGGCGAGCTACTTCGCCTACCGCGTTGCGTCGCCGAGGCCGCGGGCACGGCGGGCCGCGCCCCGGCCACCGCCAACGCCTCGTTGGTGTGGCCCGGCGAGTCGCTCATCGTGCTTCGGCAGGCTGCCACCGTCGTGTGCACGCACCGCGGGGACGGCCGCGTCGTCGCCCTTCAAGCCCACGGCCTCGGCCCTGCCAAGCCCCTGGTCTCGCACGCCGCCGTCGGCGCCGGGCCGGAGGAGATGTTCAGCAGGGTTCGTCGTCGGCGCCGCCGCCGAACTGCATCAATGGCGCGGGTCCGGGCCTTCCGTGATGCCCCAGGCTTCGGCGAGCCTGCCGTGGTGAACGCGGAAGATCTCGATCAGGGTGGGCCGTGCTCCGCTGTCCGCAGATGCGATGCCCTCGACGGACGAGCGGATGGCCACCCTGTCGCCGTCCACCAGGACATCTTCGGCCACGACGCGCATGTCGGGGAACTGGGCGACGATCATGCGCCAGGCGTCCATGCCCGCCTCGATCCCGATGGCGCCGAGCGGGTGGTTGACGAAGTCGGCGGTGAACAGGTCGGCGGCCTCGTCGAACTTCCGGGTGTTGAAGCACTCTTGCATCCGCAGCACCAGAGCGCGTGCTTCCTCGCGTGTGGTCATCACGGTCGGCTCCCTTTCAGCCGGTGAATGGTGGACGACGTGGCCCGCCCACAAACGGGGCGTCGCCCCGGTTATCCGCAACCATACGGGGCGTCGCCCCGGTTAGGCTAGGCGCGTGACGCCCAACCGACCGCGAGGCCCTGCTTCATCCGAACCCCCCGCCCTGGCCGGGAACGACCGGGCGCTGCGGGCCGACGCCCGCCGCAACCGTGAGCGGGTGCTGCGGACCGCGCAGCACCTGTTCGCGACGGAGGGCCTGGGTACCTCGCTCGACGAGATCGCTCGCCGCGCCGGGGTCGGCCCCGGAACCGTTCACCGGCATTTTCCGAGCAAGGAAGCGCTGTACCTTGCCGTCGCGGTGGACCAGCTCCAGCACCTGGTGGAGGAGGGGGAGGTGCTCGCCGGCACCGGAGATCCCGCCGCGCTGTTCACGCTGCTGTCCCGCATGATCGCGTCGGGCGCGGAGAACGCCGCGGTCAAGAGCGGGCTGACGGCCGCCGAATTCGACTTGCGCACGGCCGCCCCGGACGTCGGGGCCGCCCTCACGCGCCAGGTCGCGGTCCTGCTCGACCGCGCTCATGCCGCCGGTGTCGTGCGTCCCGACCTCACCGTCGACGAGGCCATGGCCCTGGTCGCGGGTGCCTTCGCCGCGATTCGCCACGCCGACGCGGAGGCCAGCCGCGAACGCTCGGCGCATATCGCCCAGATCATCCTCGACGGCCTACGGCCCCGGCCTCGATAGCGCACTACCACTCAGGTCAGCGGAGGCGAGCGCAAGCCTTAGCCGAGCGGCAGCTTGCGACCAGGTACTGCTTGCCCCGCATCACGAACGCCGCGGCCTCGTCGGGTTTGCGCTTCCCCCCAACGCCTGGCCTCACGCCAAGGCGACCGGCCCATGCCGAGAAGTCACCACGCGGCCCACACAGTAAGTAGCGCAAGCGATACGCGGTGTATTTCTTGTTCTGTGGTGGTATCCGCCCGGTACGGGCTCTTGCCCGCCCGAATTCTGCGCTGGGAGCACTGTCATGGAACTTCAGGCCCGCGTGTCCGACGTCATCGCCGACGAACTCGCCGTCCCGGTCGCGCAGCTGACCGCCGAATCCCGGTTTCACGACGACTACGGCCTCGACGAGTTCGGCATCGCCGAACTCGTCCTGCGCGTCAACGAGGAGTTCGGGGCCGACCTGAGCTTCGCCGACGTCGAGGCGGTCAGTACCGTCCGCGATCTGGTGGACCTCGTCGTCCGACGCACCCCCCGAAGCACCCCGCACCCCTGACCAGGCCGACGTTCCGGTGCCGCCACCGGCTGCGGCGCGGCGTGCTCTTGCGTTCCCGCGTCGTCGGCGGGTTGACCGGTCCGCGGGACCCGTAATGCTGGAAGGGCAGCCGGCCACCGAGCCCATAGCTGAGCATGATGCTGCGCGCCCGTCCGGCGGCGGCGCCAGCCTCGACGGTGCGGGGTACGAGCACCCGAGCGGGATCTGCCGGTAGTTCCAGCCATGTTGGCGCAGCTCTTGCGTGCGCCTCGACGAGCGTGGGGTCGTGGGCGGGGATACGCCGCCTGTTCCGGGTGCCGGGGCGTCGGGAGTGTTCGGGAACCGGCCGAAGCCGGACGGCAGGAGCGCGGCGAGCACCGCCCCACCACGTCGGCGCCGGCACCGACGGCCCCGCCCCAGGCTCCGTCTGCTCGTCTTGAGAACCGGCCACGGGCAACGAAACACGCCGACGAGCTCCGCTGACGGCCACACGCGCCGGCCGACGGCCGCCCCGCGGCCCCGGTGAGGACGTGGAACCGGTCGGCCAGTTCCTCGACCGCCTCGCCCAGGACTGACACTGGGACCGGTAGCGCGCAGGCCTGCCATAGGAGTTCGGCCGTGTGGCGCTTGAATGCGTGTTCCCGTGTCGTCACGGGAATGCTCCGCGAGCGTGACGCGACCACTCGTGCGGCAACGTCCATTGACGGTCGTCGGTTGGGTGTCCGGTCTACGGCGGCCCGGGACGCGGTGCCTGTGCGGTGGGTGTTTCGGCGCTGTGGGCGGCGGCCCAGGAGGCGAGGAGGCGCAGGGCTTCGTCGGCGGGTGTGCCGGGTTCGGCGGTGTAGATGCTGAGGTTGTGTCCGGGGTCGGCGGTGATCTCCAGGCTCTGGTAGGCGAGGGTGACGTCGCCGATGACCGGGTGGTGGAAGCGTTTCTCGCCGGTGCCGTGGCGGCGGACGTTGTGAGCGCCCCATCGGGTGCGGAAGTCGTCGCTGCGGGTGGACAGCTCGCCCACGAGGTCGTGGAGGTCCTTGTCGTGGGGGTCGCGGCCGGCTTCGGTGCGCAGGATGGCCACGGTGACGTCGGCGACGGCGTCCCAGTCCGGGTAGAAGCGGCGCGCGCCAGGGTCGAGGAAGGTGAAGCGGGCGAGGTTGGGCGGCTTTCCGCCGGAGGCGTAGACGTCGGTGTAGAAGGCGCGGCCGAGCGGGTTGGCGGCGAGCAGGTCCATGCGGCCGTTGCGGACGAACGCGGGCCCGGCGGTGATCGCGTCCAGGGTCCACTGCAGGCTCGGGCTCGGTGCCCAGTCGCGGCCTGCACGACGGCGGGGCCGGGTGAGGGTGTCGGCGCCGGTCGCGGCGTGGGCGAGGTTGAGCAGGTGGGCGCGCTCGGCATCGTCCAGCCGCAGGGCTCGGGCGACGGCTTCGAGGACGGCGGGCGAGACGCCGGCGAGGTTGCCGCGTTCCAGCTTGGCGTAGTACTCGACGCTGACGTCGGCCAGCGCGGCCACCTCGCTGCGGCGCAGCCCGGGGACGCGGCGCTTGCCCCCCGCGGGCAGCCCGGCCTGGTCGGGGGTGATCTTGGCCCGCCGCGAGGTCAGGAACTCGCGGACTTCGTCTTGGTTGTCCACACCTCGACGGTACGTGCTGACGGCCTGGGCTGAGGTGTACTGCCGGTACACCCCACACCAGTGACTCCCTGCGCGCGTCGGCATCGGGTTGTGTGGAGAACACGGAACCGGCCCGGGACCTCAGGCACGGACAGGAGTTCCCCGTGCGTGGTGTCATCGTGTACGCCCGCGGCGATGTCCGGGTGGAGCAGCGCGGACCCCCTACCCCCGACGTCACACCTCCACCCCAAGGAGCCATGGCCGGAGCCCGTCACCGACGACCAGTACGCAGCCGCCCTCGCCGCCACGGACGCCTGACGACCGCGACCGGGCGCCCCCACCCACCCACCGGGCGGGCATCCCCGAGACGTCCGACCGACCACACACCACGGGAGCAGTACCCATGGACCAGCGCACCCTCGGCACCACCGGCGGCGGCCTTGCCGTCTCCGCGATCGGACTGGGCTGCATGACCATGACCGGCGGCTACGGCGGTGACCCCGACCGGCGCGACATGCTCGCGCTGCTGCACGCCGCCGTCGACGAGGGCGTCACCTTCTTCGACACCGCCGAGATCTACGGTCCGCACGCCAACGAAGAACTGGTCGGCGAGGCACTCGCTCCGTTCCGGGACCGCGTGGTGGTCGCCACCAAGTTCGCCTTCGCCGTCGACCCGGAAACGCGCACCGACACCGGCCGGATGCTGCGCCCGGACGAGGTCGCCGCAGCCGTCGACGGATCCCTGGGCAGGCTCGGCGTCGAGGCGATCGACCTGTACTACCAACACCGCATCAACCCCGACCATCCGGTCGAGGAGTTCGTCGGCGCGGTACGGGAACTCATCCAGGCGGGCAAGGTCCGGCACTACGGCATGTCCGAAGCCGCCGCGGGCACCATCCGCCGCGCCCACGCCGTCCAGCCGGTGACCGCTGTGCAGAGCGAGTACTCGCTGTGGTGGCGCCGCCCCGAGGACGAGGTCCTGGACGTGTGCAACGAACTCGGTATCGGCTTCGTCCCCTACAGCCCGCTGGGCAAGGGCTTCCTCACCGGTGCCGTCGATGCCTCGACAACCTTCGACGCCCGCACCGACCTGCGCGCCCGGATCCCCCGCTTCGGCGCCGACGCGCGCGGCCACAACCTGGCGATGGTCGACCTGGTCAAGGCCGTCGCGGACAACAAGGGGGTCACCCCCGGGCAGGTCGCCCTGGCGTGGCTGCTGGCCCGCGCGCCGTGGATCGTCCCCATTCCCGGCACCACCAAGCCCCACCGCATGGCCGAGAACACCGCGGCCGCCGCCGTCACACTCTCCGACGACGAACTCGGCCGCCTCACCGATGCCGCCTCGACCATCGAGATCCACGGCGCCCGCTACCCCGACCACCTCGAAGCCCGCACCAACCTGTGAAGGAAACCCCGATGCAGCACGTCACCCTGAACACCGGAACCCGCATGCCCCTCGTCGGTTTCGGCGTCTACCAGATCCCGCCGGAGCAGACCGAACAAGCAGTCACCGACGCCCTCGCCGCCGGCTACCGCCTCCTGGACACCGCAGCGGCATACGGCAACGAAGAAGCCGTCGGCCGAGCGATCAAGAACAGCGGCCTCTCGCGCGAAGACCTGTTCGTCACCACCAAGCTGTGGGTCCAAGACGCCCCCGCCGAAGCGAACACCGCCCGCGCGTTCGCGACTTCGCTCGCCAAACTCGGCCTGGAGTACGTCGACCTCTACTTGATGCACCAGCCCTACGGCGACGTCTACGGCCAGTGGCGCGCCATGGAAGCCGAGCACCGGAACGGACGCGCGAAGGCGATCGGCGTCGCGAACTTCCACCCCGACCGGCTCGTGGACCTGGTCCTCAACAACGAGGTCGCCCCGGCGGTGAACCAGATCGAGACGCACCCGTTCTTCCAACGCGCCGCCGACCACGAGCTGATGCGCGAGCACGGCGTCCAGCACCAGTCCTGGGGAGGGTTCGCCGAAGGCCGGAACAACCTGTTCACCCACCCCGTCCTGGCCGGGATCGGCGGGCAGCACGGCAAGTCCGTCGCCCAGGTCGTCCTGCGCTGGCTGATCCAGCGCGACATCGTCACCATCCCCAAGTCGGTGCGTGCCGACCGCATGGCCGAGAACATCGACGTCTTCGACTTCGCGCTCACCGGCGACGAGATGGCGGAGATCGCCGCGCTCGACAGCGGCGCCACCTTGTTCTTCGACCACCACGACCCCGCGATGGTCGCCTGGCTCGCCGCACGGCGCCTGGAGAACTGAGCCCGCACCGGTGACGGAGAACCGGCGGCCGGGCGTGCGGGTGCCGGCTCGTCGAGGAGGCCTTCGCCCGGCTGCCAGGCTTGCCAACCACCCCAGGGCTTGACCCCGACGGTGCTCACCGACACCGGTGGAGCGTCCACGTCGTTGATCCGCAACGGCAGGGCGCGTCACCTTCGGGAACCGCTGGAGGCTCGACGCCCCGGTGGGGAGGGCGAACCGACGGCTGTGCCGACGCCATGGTCCGGCTCGTCGGCCGCACGCTCGCTCACCCGGCGGGCCCAGCGGACACTTCTCCCGTGGAGTGGGGCGGTGGTGGGGGACGACCGCGGTGACGGTTTTACCGTCGGGTGTGGGGGGTGTGCAGGCTTGTGGTGAGGGCGTCGACGATCAGCAGGCCGTAGCCGCCGTGGACGGAGGGGTGCGTCCGGCGGGGTGGGGCGGGCGAGGTGTCGTGGACGGTGACGGCGTCGCGGCTGGCATCGAGGGTCTGGCGACAGGGGCCGGGCGCGTGGCGCGTGGCGTTCGCCATCAGCTCACTCGTGACCAGGATGGTGTCGGCCGCGGCCCCGGCGGGCAGCAGGCCTTGGTCAGCGAGCGCGTCGAGGAACCCGCGGGCACAGGTACGGCCGCGGCGGGTGGATCCAGGGGCCCCGTCCAGGTCCAAGGCCAGCCGAGTGGCCGCCCCACACGCCCTGTGCTCGGAAGCGTTGTTCGCGGAGGCCATGGACGGTGGCTACCCGGCCGGGCGGATTGCAGACACCGGGCACGCTGGTCGATCCTCAGGCTCTCTGTCGCGCGGTCGTGACAGGCAGGTTGCGGCTGAGCCGCGTGCGCAGGCCGCGCAGGGCTCACTTCCCGGCGGATGCGTGCGGCGGCTTCCACGGCGGTGCCGGTCAGGCGCGCCCGTTCGAAGCAGCCGTCACACTGGCCGCTATACCTCTCTGGCCCAGACCAGGCGGCCCTCCCGAGCGGCGCGCGGGCCCCGCTCGGCCTGACGTTTGGCAGGGGGGCTTGGGAGGGCGTCGGGCCCGGTGTCAGGCCCGGCGGGAGTTGACGGCACGCCCTGGGCGTCAGGCCGCCACCGGCGTCCACAGGCTGCCGTTGGCCGCGCTGGTCTCCACCGCCGCCAGCACCCGTTGCACCCGCAGGCCGTCGTCGAAGGACGGCTCGGGCGTCGTACCGGACGCGATGGCCTCGATCAGGTCGCGGGCCTGGTGGGTGAAGCTGTGCTCGTAGCCGAGACCGTGGCCGGGCGGCCACCAGACGGCGGTGTACGGGTGGGTGGGATCGGTGACCGGGATGCGGCGGAACCCGGCGGTGGCCGGCGGCTCCTCGTGGTCGTGGAACCACAGTTCGTTCATCGCCTCGAAGTCGAACGCCACGCTGCCGCGCGAGCCGTTGAGTTCGATGCTCAGCGCGTTCTTGCGGCCGCTGGCGAACCGGGTGGCCTCGAACGTCGCGAGTGCGCCCCCGGCGGTACGGGCCAGGAAAATGGCCGCATCGTCGACCGTCACCGTGCCGATCCCGGTGCCCGTACCCCCGCGGCCCTCGCCGGCCCGGGCCCCGATGCCCGTGGCCGCCGCACCCAGCGGGCGTTCGCGGATGAACGTCTCGGTGATCGCACTGACTCCGGTGATGTGATCACCCGTCAGGAACTCGGCGAGATCGACGATATGCGCACCGATGTCGCCGAGTGCCCCCGAACCGGCCTGCTCGCGCACGAGACGCCACACCAGCGGGTGCTCGGGATCGACGATCCAGTCCTGCAGGTAGCGCGCGCGGACATGACGGAGCGTGCCGAGCCGGCCCTCGGCGACGAGCGACCGGGCCAGCGACAGCGCGGGAACCCGCCGGTAGTTGAAACCGACCATCGCCAGCACGCCGTGCCCGGCCGCCTTGGCCGCCGCCCGTGCCATCGCCTCGGCCTCGGCGGGGGAGTTCGCCAGCGGCTTCTCGCACAACACGTGTTTGCCCGCCTCCAACGCGGCGATGGCGATCTCCGCGTGCGACGACCCCTGCGTGCAGATGTCGATCAGTGCGATGTCGTCACGGTCCAGGAGTTCGCGCCAATCCGTGCTCGCTTCGGCCCAGCCGAGACGGGCCGCGGCGGCCTCGACGCGGGTCGCGTCCCGGCCGGCCACGACACGCATCTCCGGCCGCAGCGGCAGGTCGAAGAAGGCGTCCACAGAGCGCCATGCGTGGGAGTGGACCCGGCCCATGAACGCGTGACCGACCATGCCGATGCCCAGCAGCGGGCGGGCGGTTCGGGAGCCTTGGGAAAGTGACGACATGGGTGCCTTTCGGTTCGGGACGCCTGCATGCGACACACGCGGCGGCGGTCGGAACCCCGATCGCCGCCGCGGGTGGGCTACGAGAACGCAGTGGGCAGATAGCGGTCGACGTTCTCCTTGGTGACCACCGCCGAGTAGGTGGTGATCGACGCGGGCACTTCCAATTCGGCGAGGTCGCCGGGCGACTTCGCCTGCCCGATCATGCGCGCCAGGATGATCGCCGACGATGCCATGCTCGGCGGGTACAACACGGTGGCCTTGAGCGGCGTGTTGTCCGCCCTGATGTCCTCCATGGCCTTCTTCGACCCCGCGCCGCCGACCATCAGGAACTCGTTGTCCCGGCCGGCCTGCTTGATCGCCGCCATGACGCCGATGCCCTGGTCGTCGTCGTGGTTCCACATCGCGTCGATCTTCCCGTTGGCCTGCAGCAACTGCGTCGCCACGCGCTGCCCGACCGCCGCGGTGAAGTCCGCGGCCTGGCGGGCGGCCACCTTCATGCCGGCCGCCTCCAGCGCGTCGCGGAAACCCTGGCTGCGCTGCTGCGTCAGCTCCAGGTTGTCGAGGCCGGCCACCTCGACCACGACCGGGTTCGCCTTGCCGGCTTGCTTCATGCGCGACGCGATGTAGGTGCCGGCGTTGACGCCCATGCCGTAGTTGTCGCCGCCGATCCAGGTGCGGTACGACAGCGCGTTCGCAAAGACGCGGTCCAGGTTGACGACCGGAATACCGCCCTCCATCGCCCGCCGCGCCACCGCGGTGAGAGCCTTGCCGTCGTAGGGCAGGATCACCAGCACATCGACCTTGGCGTCGATCAGCGTCTGTACCTGCTGGATCTGCTGGTTGACGTCGTTGGTGCCCTCGGTGGCCTTGAGTGTGACGTCGGCGAACTGCTTGGCCTGCGCCTTGGCGTTGAGGCTGACCGCGCCCGTCCAGCCGTGGTCCGCGGCGGGCGCCGAGAAGCCGATCGTGACGGGCTTGGCGGGCGCCTCGGGGCTGCCCGAGTCGGACGCCGGCGCCTTGACCTGCGGGCCGGTGTCGTCGTCCGACGAGTTGCCGGTACAGCCCGCGAGGAGGGCGCCCGCGCCGAGCGCGGCGCCGCCGAACAGAAAGCCTCTGCGATGGAGCTGGGACATGGCTGACTCCCGAAGGGACAAGGGTTTGGGGACCGGGCGGGGTTGCGCCGAACGACGTGGGCCGGGTTGCGTAGGTCGGAGGGCGGGGTTCGGTCGCCCGCGGCCTGGCTTAGGCGGGCATGTGGCGGCGGACGCCGCCCCAGCGCTGGATCAACAGCACCGCGAGGATGATCAGGCCCTTGGCGATCTGCTGGATCGGCGAGGCGAGGTTGTTGAGGATGAACAGGTCCTGGATGGTGGTGAACACCAGGACGCCGAGGATCGATCCCACGACCGACCCGAAGCCGCCGGTGAGCAGCGTCCCGCCGATCACCACGGCGGCTATCGCGTCGAGTTCGTAGAGTTGGCCGTGCGTACTCGCGCCGGTGTTCGCCTGCGCGGTCAGCATGATCGAGGCGATGCCGCAGCACAGCCCGGACACCACGTACAGCAGGCAGGTGTGCAGGCGGACGTTGATGCCCGCCAGCCTGGCCGCCTCCGGGTTGCCGCCGACCGCGAACGTCCGCCGGCCGAACGTGGTGCGGTTCAGCACGATCCAGCCCGCCACCACGACGACCAGGAAAAGGTACACGTGCATCGGGATGCCGAAGTACTTGTCCTCCGCGATCCGCAGGAATCCCTCGACGTCGACGAGTTGCGACTTGCGGTCGGAGATCTGCTCGGCGAGGCCGCGTGCCGACACGCTCACCGCGAGGGTGACGATGAACGCCACCAGCCCGCCGAATGCGATCAACAGCCCGTTGAGCAGGCCGCATACGACACCGACCACGATGGCGGTGAACACCATGCCGAACAGGCCGGTGTCCTGGGTCGCGACGGTCGTCGACCACACCGAAGAGAGCGCGATCAGCGCGCCCACCGACAGGTCGATGCCGCCGCCGATGATGACGAACGTCATGCCCACGGTGATCACTCCGACGACGGCCGCGAGGGACAGGATCGTCACCATGTTGCTGCTGGTCGCGAAGCGGTCCCCTTTGGTGGCCAGGCCGATCACGAACAGCAGGGCCAGGGCGACCAGCAGCGCGATGTGCTGCCGGGCGCCCGACGCGCCGGCGTGCGCGAACAGGAAGCCGAGCGGCCCGCGCCGGGCCCCGCCCACGTCGCGGTCGGCATCGACGGCCGGGGCCGGCCGGGGCGTCTTCGGCGAGTCGGGGAACCTTTCGTCGGTCGCGGGGTCGTCGGCGGCGGGGTCGTCCCGTACGTCGCGGTTCACAGGCTGCTGCCTTCCATGACCAGGTCCAGTACGCGGTGTTCGTCCAACTCGTCCGCGGGAGCGCACTCGACGATGCGGCCGTCCCGGATCACCAGAACCCGTTCGGACAACCCGAGGACCTCGGGGATCTCGCTCGAGACGACCACGATCGCGATGCCGCTGTCGGCGAGCGCGCGCATCTGCGCGTACAGCTCGCTGCGCGCCCCGATGTCGACGCCACGGGTGGGCTCGTCCAGCAGCAGGAGCCGACAACCGTGCAGCAACCAGCGTGCCAGCACCGCCTTTTGCTGGTTTCCGCCGGACAACGTGCGGATCGGGCGGTGCGGGTCGGCCGGCCGGATGTCGAGGGCCGCGGCCTGCCGACGGGCGTCCTCGGTCTCGCGGCGCCGGTCGAGCCAGCCGAACCGCGCATACCGGCTCAGCGACGCGACGGTGATGTTGCGTCCGACCGTGTCGAGCATCACCAGGCCCTGGGACTTGCGCTCTTCGGGGGCCAGGCCCATGCCGCGCCGAACCGCCGTGTGGACGCTGCCGGGGCGCAGCGGCACACCGTCCAGGATGACGCGGCCCGAAGTCGGCCGGAGGGCACCGTAGATCGCCGCCAGGATCTCCGAACGTCCCGAGCCCACCAGACCGGCGAGGCCGACGACCTCCCCGGCGTGCACGGAGAAGGACACGTCGTCGAAGCGGCCGCGCAGGGACAGGTTCTCGACGCGCAGGATCTCGGCGGGTTTGTCGGTGTCGGAAGGCCGGGCACCGGTGCCGGTGCGGGGCCGCGGCGGGAAGGCGTACTCGATGCGGCGCCCGGTCATCAGGGCGACCAGCTCCTGCGTGGGCGTCTCGCGCGCGGGCAGGCCGGATGCGGCCGTCCGACCGTCCTTGAGCACGGTGACGCGGTCACCGATCTCGCGGATCTCGTCCAGGCGGTGCGAGATGTAGACGACGGCGACCCCGGCGGAGGTGAGTTCCCGCACCGTGCGGAACAGGCTCTCCACCTCGTCGTGGGCGAGTGCCGCGGACGGCTCGTCCATCACGATCAGCCGCGCGTCGTGGGACAGCGCCCTGGCCATGCTGACGATCTGCCGCCCGGACGCGGGCAACCGCCCGACCGGGGTGGTCGGCGGGATCTCGCCGTGGCCCAGGCGGTCGAGCAGTGCGGTGGTGGCCCGGTTGGTCTCGCCACGACGGGTGAGCCCGAACCGGGCGCGCTCGTGGCCGAGGAACACGTTCTCCGCCACCGACAGGCCGTCCACCAGGTCGAGTTCCTGATAGATCGTGGAGATGCCGAGCCGGATGGCGGCGGTCGGGTTGCCCGGCCGCACCGGCTCGCCGCGCCATTCGAGCAGTCCCCCGTCGGGCTGGTGCACGCCGGCAAGGACTTTGATCAGCGTCGACTTGCCGGCGCCGTTCTGCCCGAGCAGGCAGTGCACCTCGGCCTCGCGCACTTCCAGCGAGACACCGTCAAGGGCGCGAACTCCCGGGAACTGCTTGACGATCTCGCGCATGACCAGAAGCGGCGGCGCGGGTTCGACGGAGGAGGCCGTGGGCATGGAGGCTCCTTCTCACGAGCGGTGGCGACGGCCGAGCGGGGGCGCGGAGCAAGGCGCCGAAAGGTGCGCGGTGTGGTGCGGCGGTGCCGCGGTCAGGGGGCTCTGCGGTCCGAGGCGAAGGCGCTGTCGAAGGAAGCCGAGGGCGGTTCGATCGCGGCGAGACGGCGGACGAACGCGAGCGCCTCGGCCGCGCCGTACAGCCGGTCCATACCGGCGTCCTCCCACTCGACCGAGATGGGTCCGGCGTAGCCGATGGTGTTCAACGCGCGGAAGCAGTCCTGCCACGGCACGTCGCCGAAGCCGGTGGAGACGAAGTCCCAGCCGCGACGCGGGTCGCCCCACGGCAGATGGGAGCCGAGCCGGCCGCGGCGCCCGTCGCCGGTGCGCACCCGGGCGTCCTTGCAGTCCACGTGGTAGATGCGGTCGCGGAAGTCCAGCAGGAAGGCGGCGGGGTCGAGGTCCTGCCAGACGAAGTGCGAGGGGTCCCAGTTCAGTCCGAAAGCCGGACGGTTGCCGACGGCTTCCAGCATGCGCACGGTGGTCCAGTAGTCGTACGCGATCTCGCTGGGGTGGACCTCGAACGCGAAGCGCACGCCGACCTCGTCGAAGACGTCCAGGATGGGGTTCCAGCGGTCGGCGAAGTCGCGGTAGCCGGCCTCGATCATCGACTCGGGGACCGGCGGGAACATGGCGACGGTGTGCCAGACGGACGAGCCGGTGAACCCGACGACGGTACGAACTCCCAGCCGTGCGGCGGCTCGTGCGGTGTCCTTGAGTTCCTGGGCGGCGCGCGTGCGCACCCCCTCGGGCGAGCCGTCGCCCCAGATGCGCGCGGGCAGGATCGCCTCGTGCCGCGCGTCGATCACCGCATCGCAAACCGCCTGCCCCACAAGGTGGTTCGAGATCGCCCACGTCTTGAGGCCGTACTTGTCGAGAACGGCTGTGCGCCCGGCGACGTAATCTTCCTCCTCCAGGGCCCTGCGTACGTCGAAGTGGTCGCCCCAGCAGGCGATTTCCAGGCCGTCGTAGCCCCAGCCGGACGCGAGGCGGCACACCTCTTCGAACGGAAGGTCGGCCCACTGGCCGGTGAACAGCGTGATCGGTCGCGCCATGGTGCCTACTCCCTGGTCCGGGCCCGGAGCTGCAACGGGCGTGTCGGTGGGGTCGTGCGGCTCGCGTGGTGCTTTCGGGTCGTGCCGGGCGGGTGCTGCGGTGGCGCTCGTACGGTCGGGAGAGCTGTCAGGGGGCCGAGAAGACGTGGTCGCTGATGCCGCGCGTGGCGCCGATCACCCCGGCGCTGTCGCTCAGCTCGGACAGGACGATGGGCAGGTTGCCGGTCGCGAGCGGCAACGACTGGCGGTAGACGACGCTGCGGATCTCGGCGAGCAACGGGTGCCCGAGCAGGCTCGGCACGCTTCCGCCGAGCACGATCAGGCCCGGGTTGAAGAAGCTCACCAGACTGGCCAGGACCTGGCCCACGCGCTCGCCTCCGGCGCGCACCAGGCGCATCGCGGCGGCGTCGCCCGCCATCATGGCCTGCGCGACGTCCTCGACACGCACCTTGCCGGCCTCCGCGAGCCGCGCGGCCAGGTAGGGGGACTGGCCCGAGCGGGCGGCGGAGGTGGCGTGGCGTTTGAGCGCCGCGCCGCTGAAGAACGCCTCCAGGCATCCGACGTTGCCGCACGCGCAGGTGGGTCCGCTGGCGGCGACGCGGATATGCCCGATGTCGCCGGCGCTGCCGGACGCCCCGCGGTACACGCTGCCGTCCACGACGATGCCGCAGCCGATGCCAGTGCCGATCTTGATGAACAGGAAGTCGTCCACCGAGCGGGCCGAGCCGGCGTGCTGCTCGCCGACCGCCATGATGTTGACGTCGTTGTCGACCTGGACCGGGCAGCCGAGTTCGCGTCCCAAGGCCTCGCGTACCGGGTAGCGGTCCCAGCCCGGCATGATCGGCGGCACCACCGGGACACCCTCGCGGAAGCTCACCGGACCGGGTACGCCGAGCCCGACGCCGTGGATCTGCGGCAACAGGCCTTGGTCGCGCAACTTGGCGACCAGCGTGAGGGCGAGGCCGAGCACCGCGTCCGGACCCTGCCGTACGTCGCAGGGCTCCTGCAGCTTTCCCAGGACGCGGAGTTCGCCGTCGGTGACGGCGACGGCGATCGACGTCGCACCGATGTCGATCCCGACGAAACGCAGCGACGGAGACAGGCTCACGATGCCGGACCGCCGGCCACCGCGCGACGCGGCGAGCCCGGCGTTCTGGATCAGCCCCAACTCGGCGAGGCGGTCCAACTCGACGGCGACCTTGGACCGCGACATGTGCACCAGGTCGCCCAACTCGGCGCGCGACCGGGGACCGCCGTCCCGCAGGAGTTCGAGAAGCCGCGTCTGGTGCGCGTTCTGCGGCCGCGTCGTCACGCGCATCGCATCGGCCTCCGCAATACCCGCCCCATCGCGCACCATTCCCCCATGAGGTCGGCCTGGGGCGACTGGACGCCGCCCACTGTCCTGCCACGTGCGATCGGGTGCGAACCTAGCCACTTTTGCTTTTAAGTGGAAGAAGTTTCTGCGGCGGGGTTCTAAGTTTCCCTCTTTGCAGGACAAAGTCCGGCGCGGAGCGGTCGGACCCCACGGCTGCACGAACGTTTCTGCGCCCCGGGCGGACCGGGAGCGAGGGGACCGGACTCCATGCGAGGTCGGCCGCGGCGCGGCAGGTGCCCCGGGTTGGATGTGCGTGTGGCCGGCCGTCCACTCGAGGGCGGAGCGGTGCGTTCATGTGTCGGGTGGGGCGGCCGGGTGCCGTTGGTCGACCGGCCGCCCCGGGGGTCACGCCGCGGGGGGAGTGAGCATCGAGGCCAGGCACTCCTTCCAGGGGGCGACCGTGGCGAAGATGTAGGCCATCACGTCCAGTGCGGCCTGGTGTTGGTCCGCGGGGGCCGAGGTGCAGTCCTCGGCGACGTGCACCGTGAAGTCGCGCTGCTGTGCGGAGCGTACGGTCGACTCGACGCAGATACTCGTCACGACCCCGGTCACCAGGAGCCTGCGGATGCCCAAGGCGCGCAGCACCACCTCCAGATCGGTGTACAGGAACGCGTCGAAGCGGTTCTTGTCGATGATGACGTCGCCCGGCTCCGGCGCCAGTTCGCCGATGATGTCGGCGTCCCAGGAGCCGCGCAGCAGCGGTTCGGCGTCGGCGGGGAAGGCCGCGACGCTGGACGGCGGGGCGTCCAGCCTGTCGGGGCGGAACACGTGCCGGGTGTACAGGATCGGGAGGCCCGCCTCGCGCGCGGCGGCGAGCAGGCCGGCGTTGGCCGCCACCACCTCCGCCATGCGTGGCAGCGGCTCCAGGTGGCGCGGCACGGAGCCGTCGGGGTGGCAGAAGCCGTTCTGCATGTCGATGACCAGCACGGCGGCGTCGGGAGTGGGACTGGTGGCGTTCATGGTGTCTCCGTACGGTGTCGGCGAAGCCGTGGGGGCGGGGCGAGTTCGGTGGGGTGTGGGGCCGGGGAACCGGTCACGGGCGGGCGCGGAAGATCAGCGCCGGCTCCTCGTAGCGGGCGTCGGCCACGGCGTACAGCTCCTGCATCGCCTGGTATTGGGCGGCGAACGCCTCCGAGATGCGGGCGGTCTCCTGCTCGCTCGGCGCCAGGCCGGCCAGAGCCAGCAGGACGGGTGCGGCGGCGGACGGGTCGGTGCTCATCTGGTTCTCCTGCCGATGGCGGTGGTGCAAGGACGGTTGCGGGACGGACGTGGTGATCCGGGGTCGGGGCGGTGCCGGTCAGGAGCCGTAGCCCTCGGGGGTGCGCAGGTGCCAGTCGGTGTCCTGCTGGTAGGCGTCGCCGGCGCGCAGCACGGTCGCTTCGTCGAACGGGCGCCCGGCAAGCTGCATGCCGAGCGGCAGCCCGTCCGCGGTGAACCCCATGGGCAGGCTCAGCACGGGGTTGCCGACGGAGTCCCAGTAGCCGGTGTGCATGGCGGTGCCCCGCGGCCCGCCGATCAGCGAGTCCAGGTCGTCCAGCGCCGGAGCGCCGATCGAGCAGGTCGGGGTGAGCACCAGGTCCACGTCCCGGTACAGCTCGGCAAGGGCCTTCTGCGCCACCCTGCGCACCCGTTGCGCCTGCACGTAGTCGGCCGCGCTGTACAGGGCGCCGGAGGCGACGATGGCCCGCGTGCCGGCGAAGTAGTCGTCCCAGCGCGCCCGCAGGTCGGTGGCGTGGTACGCCATCGCCTCCGCGGTCAGGGTCACCATGTCCGCGGTCACCATCTCGCGGTAGTACGGCAGTTCGACCTCCACGATGTCCGCGCCGCGCTCCGCGAGGACCCGTACGGCGGCCTCCAGCAGTCCCGGCACGGACGGGTCCGTGTCGGTGGCGATGCTCCGCGTCAGCGTGTCGACCCCGATCCGTACGCCGGTCAGGTCGCCGGTCAGCGCGCCGCCGTAGTCCGGCACCGGTTCGTCGGCGCAGCAGGCGTCGGACGGGTCGTGTCCGGCGAGGACTTGAAGCATGTGGGCGCAGTCGCGGACGGCGCGGGCCATCGGGCCGATGTGGTCCAGGCTGTAACCGAGGGGCACGCACCCGGACTTGGGAACCCGCCCGAACGTCGGCATCAGCCCGGAGATCCCGCAGAACGCGGCGGGGATGCGGATGCTGCCGCCGGTGTCGGTGCCGAGCCCGCCGAGGAACATGCCGGCGGCGACGCCCGCCCCGGTCCCGGAGCTGGAACCGCCCGGCCAGGTAAGGGGGTTCCACGGGTTGCGGGGGATCGGGAACGGCTTCGACTCGTCGGGCCGGCCGATGGCGAACTCCATCGTGGTGGCTTTGCCGACGAAGACCGCGCCCGCTGCCCGCAGCCGCGCGGCGACGGGTGCGTCGCCGATAGCGGGCCCCCAGGCGCGGTCCAGGATCAGGCTCTGCGCGGTGGTCGGCGCTTCGGTGGTGGTGATGATGTCCTTGATGCCGAGCGGGATTCCGTGCAGCGGCCCGAGATCGTCACCCGCGGCCAGTGCCGCGTCGGCGGCCTCGGCGGCGGCCAGCGCACGGTCGTCGAACCGGGCCAGGAACACGCCGAGTTCGTCGTCGTGGGCCTCGGCCGCGTCCAGGCAGCGCCGGGTCAGTTCGACACTGGTCACGGTTCCCGCGCGCAGGGCGCGGGCGGCGCCGTCGAGTGTCGGTTCGTAGGTGGTGGGTGCGGTCATGGCAGGACTCCTTGGGAGGAGGGGTGTGCGAGGTGTCCGGCGTCGCGGACGCCGGGAGAAAGGGGGCCGGGCCAGGGCACCGGCCGGGATGCCGGGTTCAGGAGACCGACACCGTGGTCAGGTCGACGAACCACGACTGGGGTTCGACGAACCCGTGGACGTTGGCCGCCAGAGCGCGCGGATTGCGGTCGTTGACGACCACCAGCCAGGGCGCGTCCCGGTCGATCAATCCGACGATTCGTGCGTAGATCGCCGACCGCCGGGCCAGGTCCGTCTCCTTGAGCGACTCGCCGAGCAGCCGGTCGACTTCGGGGTTGCTGTAGTGGGTCAGGTTCAGCGGGCTGCCCGAGGCGAACGACGTACTCCAGGAAACTTCCTGAAGGAATGTCAGCGAGATGTTCACGGCGTCCGCGCCGTCCGGGAAGGTGCCGGACACGTACGAGGTGAGCATGGCCGCCCACTCGATCGGCTTCAGCTCGACCCGCACGCCGACCTTCGCCAGGTCGCTGCGCAGTTCCTCGTTCATCGGGCCGGGCTGCATGTTGCCCGAGCCGCCGGTCGGATACGACACGGTCATCGAGAAGCCGTCCGGGTACCCGGCCTCGGTCAGCAGTTGCCGGGCCTTCGCCGGGTCGTGGCCGAAGACGTCGTTGGCCGGGTCGTACGCGATGCCCGAGCGTGCCGACAGTTGCGTCGCCGGTTCCGCGGTGCCACCCAGCAGGTCCGTCGACATCTGCTCGCGGTCGATCGCGTAGTTGAGCGCTTGGCGCACCCGTCGGTCACTCAGCGGCCCGTCGGAGGTGTCGAACAACCACGGCCATATGTGGTCGTAGCCGTTGGTCATGATCTGGTAGCCGGCGTCGCGCAACGGCGGCACGTTGTCGGGGCTGGGCGCCTCGATCCAGTTCACCTCGCCGGCCCGGAGCGCGGCCACCCGCGACAACTCGTCCGGCATCGGGCGCAGCACCAGCCGGTCGATCTTCGCGACACCGCGCCAGTAGTCGCGGTTGGCGTCCAGCACGAGTTCCTGGCCGCGCTTGGCGGAACGGAACACGAACGGGCCGGTGCCGACCGGGTGTTCCGCGAAGCCGGTGTTGCCCCACTTGCGGACGGCCGCGGGGGAGGCCATGAACACCGTCGTCAGGTCGCCGGGCAGATGCGACCACTCGCCTTTGGTGAAGATCCGGATCGTGCGGTCGTCGACCTTGGCGTAGCCCTGCACACCGGTCAACGACAGCGATGCCTGCGCGCCGGCCTGCGGGTAGTACTGGGGGCTCTCCTTGTTCAGGTACCGGTCGAGGTTGAACACCACGGCGTCGGCGTCGAACGGCGTGCCGTCGGTGAACGACACCCCTTGGCGCAGGTGGAACGTCCACGACGACCCGGCCGGGTCCTGCTCCCAGGACGTCGCCAGGCTCGGCACCGCGCCCGGCACGTGGTCGCCTTGGGCGAGGTCGTAGCGGGTCAGTCCGTCGTACAACTGCATCCCGACGAACCGCGTGCCCTCGTACCCCTGGTCGGCGGACAGCGAGGTGTCCAGGTTGGGGATGTCGGACGCGGTCATGCCGATGGTGAGCACGCCCGGCTTGCCGGACTCGGCCCCGTCCGCCACCGCGCAGGCGGTGGTCAGCGCGCCGACCAGGATCAGCGACGCCGCCGACACCGCCCGGCGCAGCCGGGACGCCCCGCCGCGAGCTCTCGACGGGCGGCCCGCGCGCACGTGGCCGTTCACGCCACCGCCTCCTTGACGCAGGCCACCCGGTGGCCGTCGGCGGCCGTCCCGGACGGAGCCAGCAGCGCGGGCACATCGTGCGCGCACCGCTCCTCGGCGATCGGGCAGCGGGTGCGGAACCCGCACCCGCTCGGCGGCGACGCCGGATCCGGCGGGTCGCCGCGCAGGACCGTCCGCGCACCGCCGCGCCCGGGAACCGACGACAGCAGCGCCTTGGTGTAGGGGTGCCGGGGGTCGGACCACAATGACGACGCCGGGCCTTGCTCCACGACCCGGCCGAGGTACATGATCGCCACCCGGTCGGCGATGTGCTCGACCACCGCGAGGTCGTGGCTGATGAACAGGTACGCCACCCCCAGGTCCCGTTGCAGCTCGGCGAGCAGGTTCAGCACCTGCGCCTGCACGCTCTTGTCCAGCGCGCTGACCGCCTCGTCGCACACCACCAGGTCCGGTCCGGTGGCCAGGGCGCGCGCGATCGCCACCCGCTGCAACTGGCCGCCGGACATCTCGTGCGGATAGCGGTCGGCGTACGCCGGGTCGAGGCCGACGCGGTCCAGCAGTTCCGGGACGCGGGCGGACCGGTCGGCACGCCCGACGCCGTGCACCCGCAGGTTGAACCCGATCGACGAGCCGACGGTCAGCCTCGGGTTGAGGCTGGTGCGCGGGTCCTGCGGCACCACCTGGAGCCGGGAGCGCAGCTGACGCAGCGCCTTGCCGCGCACTTTGGTGATGTTGACGCCGTCGAAGGCGACCGCCCCCGCGTCGGCGTCGACCAGCCGCAGCAGCATCTTCGCCGTGGTCGACTTGCCGCACCCCGACTCGCCGACGATGCCGAGGGTTTCGCCCCGGGCGACCTCCAGGTCGATGCGGTCGACCGCGCGGACGCCGCCGGGATACGTCTTGGTCAGGCCGACGGCCTGGAGCAGCGGGGCTTTCACCGGACCACCGCCTCGGACGCGTCCGACGCGTCCGACGCGTCCGACGCGTCCGACGCGTCCGACGCGTCGGAGGAGCCGGAGGCGTCGTCCGCGACCGGCACGGCGGCACCGGTGACCGACGGCGTGGCGCCGTCGGCCGCCACCACCGGGCACGCGGCCCGGCGCACCCTCGCCGAGGTCTCGTCGGCGGCGTCCGCTTCCGGCACCCGGGCGGGCGCCAAAGCACCGTCCTCCGACGGCGGTTCCGGGATCCGCACCACGACCGGTTCCAGTCCCGGCGGCACCTGCACACAGGCGGACACCGCCCGGGCGCAACGCGGTGCGAACGGGCACCCCGGGAAGTCCTCGCCGGTTGCCGGCGGCCGCCCCGGCAGCACGGCCAGGCTCCCGCGTTCGGCCCCCGGCGTGGGAAGCGCCGCCAGCAGACCGGCGGTGTACGGGTGGCGCGGGTCGCGCAGCACCTGCGCCGCGGGCCCGCTCTCCACCAGCCGTCCCGCGTACATCACCCCGATGCCGCCGCCCAACTGCTCGGCCACCCCCACGTCGTGGGTGACCAGGATCAGCGCCATGCCCAACCGGGACTGAAGGCCGGCGAACAGGTCCAGGATCTGCGCCTGCACCGTCACATCAAGTGCCGTGGTGGGCTCGTCGGCGATGAGCACCCGGGGGTCGCAGGCCACCGCGATCGCGATGACGGCCCGCTGGCGCATACCGCCGGACAACTCGTGCGGTCGGCTGCGCGCCACGCGAGCCGGGTGGGGGATGCCGACCAACGCCAGGAGTTCCAGGGCACGTTCGCGTGCCTGTGCCCGGGACTCGCATACGCCGTGGGTGCGCAGCACCTCGACGAGTTGCGAGCCGATGCCGCGCAGCGGGTCGAGGGCACCGGCGGGGTCCTGCGGCACCAGCGCCAGGTGGGGGCCGCGCAGTGCGCGCATGTCGCCGCCGAGGATCTCGCGCCCGTCCAGGCGTACGCTGCCGGTGATCCGCGCCCCGGCGCCGTACAGGCCGAGAATCGAGCGGGCGGTGACGGACTTGCCGCTGCCGCTCTCGCCCAGCAGGACCAGGGTGCCGCCCGGCGCGACCTCGAAGGACACGTCGCGTACCACCGGGACGTCGCCACCGGAGCGGGTGAAGACCGTGGTGAGGTGTTCCACCGCGAGCGCCGGTCCGGCGTCGCGGGACGAGTCGGCGCCCGCGGGCCTGCCGGCCGTGGCGCGCTCCTTGTCGGTCGTGGCAGGTCGGCCCCGGGTGCCGGTCGCCGTGGTCATGCCGTCACCTCCCGGCGGACGTCGAGCAGGTCGCGCAGACCGTCGCCGAGCATGTTGCAGACCACCGAGGCGATCAGGATCGCCGCGGCGGGGACGAGCGACAGCGCGGGGTCGGTGAAGATGTAGGGCCGCAGGTCGTTGACCATCAGGCCCCACTCCGCGTGCGGCGGTGCCGTGCCCAGGCCGAGGAACGAGAGCCCCGCGGCGAAGACGATCGACAGCCCGGCCAGTGCCGTGCAGTACACGACGATGGTCGGCAGGAGGTTCGGCAGCACCTGGCGCACCGCGATCGTGCGGCGTTTGGCGCCGGACGCGCGGGCGCTGTCCATGAAGTCCATGCCGCGCAGGCGCGCGGTCTCGGTCTCCGCCACCCGGGCCACGGGGGGCACCAGTACCACCGACAGCGAGATCACCGCGTTCGACACCCCGCTGCCGAGCGAGGCGCCGATGGCCACGGCCAGCAGCACGGCGGGGAACGCGTACAGCACGTCGAGTGTGCGCATGACGGCGGTGTGCACGACCCGTCCGGCCAATCCGGCGGTGATGCCCAAGGCGCTGCCGAGGACGGCGGCGATCAGCACCGGGACCAGGCCCGCGACCAGGCTGGGCCGCGCCCCGGCGACCACCCGGGCCAGGACGTCGCGGCCCTGGCCGTCGGTGCCGAGCAGGTGCCCGTGTTCGCCGAATCCGTACAGGCGCTGGTCGAGGTGACTGGTGCCGGTGTCTCCGGTGAGCAGCGGACCGAAGGCGGCCAGGAGCAGCAGGACGGCGGCGACCGAGCCGGAGAACCACAGGCCGAGCGGTACGCGCCGGGCCTTCGGACGGCGCCGCCGCGAGGGCGGCACCGCCCCGGTGGAGGGGCCTGCCGTACGCGGGCCCGGGGAGGTCGTGGACGGCGGCGGCCGGTCGGGAGCGAGGGTGACCATCGTTGACTCCAGTGGTGCGGAGCGGAGGTGGGACGCAGGCGGATGGGACGGAAACAGAACAAGAAACGGGACGGGAAACGGGACGGGAAACGGGCGGCACGAGCCGGGCCGGGCACGAACGGCCGCGGCCGGGGCGGGAAGGCGGCTTTTCGGGGAGGCCGGAGGCAGGGCCGTCCGATCACGCGATCGGCGGCGCGGGCGCGTCGTCGCTCAGCGCGTCCGCAGCCTCGGGTCGAGCAGGGCGTGCAGGGCGTCCACCAGGACGTTCAGCAGCACCAGGACCACGGCGGAGACCAGCACCCCGGCCTGGATGACCGGCATGTCCCGGGCGGAGATCGACTGGTACACCAACTGGCCCAGGCCCGGCCAGGAGAAGATCGTCTCGACGAACACCACGCCGCCGAGCAGGTAGCCGATCTGGAGACCGGCGACGGTCATCAGCGACGGCAGCGTGTTGTGCACGGCATGCAGCAGAATGCGCCGTTCCGACAGCCCTCGGGCGCGCAGCGCCTCCACGAAATCCTGCGCGAGCACGTCCAGCAGGCTGGAGCGGAACAACCGGGCGATCACCCCGGCCGGGACCAAGGCGGCGGTCAGCGCCGGCAGGAAGGCGTGGTGCAGCAGGTCCAGGAGTCCGTCGGAGCCCACCGCATGCATGCCGGTGACCGGGAACCACCCGGTGCGCAGCGCGAGATAGGCGATGAACACGATCGCGACGGAGAACTGCGGCAACGACACCGCGACGACGCTGCCGCCCGAGCACAGCCGACCGATCAGGCCGCGCGGGCGGATCGCGCCCAGCGCCCCCAGGGCCACGCCGAGGACCACCGCCATCAGCGCGGCGATCCCGGCCAGCACCGCCGTGTTCAGGAACGCGTCCCACACCAGCGGTCCCGCCGACTGCTGGTGCGCGATGCTGCGCCCCAGATCGCCGGTCAGCGCGTGGCCCAGCCAGTGCAGGTACTGCGACGGCACCGGGTCGTCCAGGCCCAGGCGCGACCGCAGGTCGGCCACGGTGGCGGGGGAGGCGCCCGGCCCGGCCATGGTGGCCACCGGGTCGCCGGGGATGAGTTTCACGATCGCGAAGACGATCACCGACACGCCGAGCAGGGTCGGCAGCGCCCAGCCGAGGCGGCGGGCCAGGAAACCGATCATGACGCGACTCCGCGAGGCCGGGCCGCCGCGGCGGCGACGGTCGTACCGCCCGCATCGTCCGTGGCGGGACGCCGTGCCGTGGACAGCAGCGACACCCGGTCGCCCCGGCAGTGGAACAGCGCGTAGTCGTAGGGGCGACCGTCCGCGGCCCGGATGACCTGCTCGAAGGACAGCAGCGGCGCGCCGGGGGAGATACCCAGCAGGTCCGCGGTCAGGTCGTCGGCCAGCGTCGCCTCCATGACCATCTCGGTCTCGCCGATGGTCAGCCCGGACTGCTCCAGCAGCGTGTACCAGTCGAGACGGAACGGGGTGCCCTCGACGGCGTCCGCCTCCGGGTAGCGCAGGTAGTTGGTGGCGATGCCGTGCGCCTCGCCGTTGCGGAGCCCGATGTAGTCCAGGCGCAGGCATGGGGACCCGGGGCTCTCACCGAGGTGTTGGGCCACCGCGGGAGGCATCGGAATGGTCTGCCGGTCCAGGATCTCGACGTGCAGCTCGCCGGTGAACACCCCGCTGCGCAACGGCACCACACCGTGCGCCTCGGGCAGGGCGGTCTCGGTGCGCTGCCCGACCACCAGGGTGCCCGCGCCCTGCAACCGCTCGACGATGCCGGCCGCCCGCAGGCGGGTCAGCACATCGCGGACGGTGCTGCGGGAGACCCCGTAGGCCATCATCAGGTCGGCTTCGCTGGGCAGGCGTCCGCGGGTGAATGTGCCTCGCAGCGCGTCTGCGCGCAGCAGATCATGCAGTCGGCGCGTCGTGTGGTGCCGGCGCCGGCCTCGGAAGTCTGCTCGCAGTGCGGTCATGGCGCAACCGTGGCCGTGGTCCGTTTCCTGCCCGAGACATGCTGATCACGCCCGAGTTACGCGGTTTCATGTCCCGGTGTCAACGCGCTGACCTGCACAGACAGTTCCCGCACCGAGGGATACGCGGCTGCGTCCGCCCCCTTCGGGGCCCGTGTGCCGTGTCGGTTGCGGTGCGTGATCGGACGGTTCCACGACGGCCGCCCTCCCGACCGCGGACCGGCGGCCCGCCGGGGAACCGGTCGCGTGAGTTCGGGCCTGCTCCCCGAACCGTGACCCGAAGCGCGCCCGGCTCGGATCCCGGTCCCTCGCGAGGTCGGCGAACCGGCGGTCGGCGCTGCCGTCGGCGATTCGCCGGTTCCGCCGTACCGGGGGTGGTGTCGAACGGCGCCTACCCGACACCACCCCCGGCTCGTCGCCGCCGCGGCCGGCAGGTTCACAGGCCGCCGAGGCGCTCCTGGAGTTCGGCGAGCCACACATCGCCCTCCGCGAAGAACGCCGCCAGTTGGCGGGGACTGACCTCCGCGTACCCGGCGCTCCCGGTCGACTCGGTGTCCATGTGCGCCGCGGCCTCGGGCCAGTGACGGGTCAGGGTCTCGCGCAGGACGGCCAAGGCTTCCGGATGATCGAGCATCTGCGACATCGGAGTGTCGACGGTCAGCGCCGCCGGCGTGGCGCCGGAGGAGACCGTGGCCGACCACGTGTGACGCCCCGAACCGACGACCAGCTTTCGACCGTCCGGCAGCTCGACGTCCGCGCGGGTGTTGGGCGGCACGACGGCCGTTACCGCCACGACATCGCCGCTCTTCTCCCAGGACACGGACGCTTCCCCGTACGGGGTACGCAGGTCGGCACCGGCGTGGGTGAGGCCGCCACCCGGGCGCGGGGCGATGCGCAGACGGCGGTACCCGGGTTCCGCGGCGTCCAGGCCCGCGACCGTGCGGTAGAGCCAGTCGACCACGGCGCCGAACGCGTAGTGGTTGAACGATGTCATGCCGCCGGGGTTGAGGGTCCCGTCGGGACGAAGGCTGTCCCAGCGCTCCCAGATCGTCGTGGCGCCCTGGGTGACCGCGTACAGCCACGAGGGGCAGTCCTGCTGGAGCAGCAAACGGTACGCGGCATCCAGGTGGCCGACCGTTCGCGGCCGCGACACGGCGCGTGGCCATGCGCGCGTACATTTCGGTGGCCCCTTGCCCTGGACCCGGGCGCGGTTGCACCTGCGCGGGACGTCATCGGTACACCGTGCCGGGCACACTATCTGCACTGGCGGTGGCAGAAATGGCGGCAACGCGCAACGAGAATTTCTGCGACCTTGCGCCGAATGGAATTTCGTGCCGTACCGAAACGGCTGCACCGTGCTACTGTCGATCTCGGTTGCAGTTGTGGTTCCCAAAATAACTTCGAATGCGCTCACCTGCCGGTTCCCGGTGGGCGTATTTTTTGCATGTCGGATTTTTTCGGCGGGGTAATCATCGCGGCGACGCGGGGTCGGCACGGTGCGGACTCCGGGCATTGCCCCGAAGGAGATTCAATATGGCTGCCGGAACAGTGAAGTGGTTCAACGCGGAAAAGGGATTCGGGTTCATCGCGCAGGACGGCGGCGGTCCGGACGTCTTCGCGCACTTCTCGAACATCGCCGCGCAGGGCTTCCGTGAGCTGCAGGAAGGCCAGAAGGTGACCTTCGACGTCGCGCAGGGCCAGAAGGGTCCGACGGCCGAGAACATCGTTCCCGCCTGATCGCGACAAGCTCATTCGCAGCCGGGGCCCGCACCTGGAGGTGCGGGCCCCGGCTCGCTTCCGTTTGGACGCCCAAGGCCTCAGGGCCGGGCACCAGCCGTGGTCTGCCCTGGCCTTTGCGGGACTTGCGCGGGGGAGCGGCTGCGGTGGCCTGCTCCGGCGGCGCCCTTGTTCCCGGTCCGCCGACCGGTCGCCGCGTCTCGGCTTCCCACGAATTCCGCCGGTGTCGTCCTGCGATTCTCCGAGCTGTCGTGCGGCTGCGGGAATTCCTGGCACGTGTCGCATCAGGAAGGTTCCGCACGGACCGGATACCCAAGCCAATGGCTTTGCTGCCACCCTTTTCGGTGCCTCGGCCCCCGGACGGCGGGGTGGCCGCCATCGCGCCGCATCCTCCGGCCGGTCCGGCGTCGTGCGCCGTCCGGGCGGCTCTGGCGAGCGAAAGCCCACACCCCGAGGGGAGTTCGGCTCCGGGTGTCGTTCGCGCCCTCGTCCTCGTTCCCACCCGCGAGCCGGCCCAACACGTCACCGCAGCAGTCACTCCGTATGCACGCCCCCACCGGCGAACCCGAGCTGAGCCGCCTCACGGGCACGCGCACGCCCTCCGGCGTTCCGGTCACCGACTCCGCGCCGGCCGTGGAACACCCCCAGGGCAAGGGGGGCGCCGGACCGGGGCCACCGAGGGTGCGCGCACCGCCAGGACGACGCGCCGGAGCGGCACACGGCAGCCCCTTCCCCGCAAGCCTGCCTGACTCCCACGTCCAGGCTGACGCGTCGCTTTCACTTGCCGCTTTCACTCTTGCCCGAGGAGGCACCTTTGGTATCCGATCAGACACACCCCGGCCCGTCCCGTGACGCTCTCGCGTTCGCGTCGGGACTGCGGGTAGGGACCGACATGACCGTCGAGGTGGCGCTGGCCGTGATGTCCGGCGCCCGTACCGAACGTCTGCTTCTCTGCGACGAGGACGACCGGTGCACGGGCCTCGTCACCCGGACGCAATTGGCGGCGGTCCGTGCTAGGGCGCGTATCTGGTTGTGATCAACGAGTGGCTCGGGTGAGGTCGTTGATCCAGATCATGGAGGCGCGCAGGTGGAGGCCGGCGAGGTAGCTTTCCGGGGTCTTGTCGTACCGGGCCGCGATGCCCCGCCACGCCTTCAATCGGTTGATCAGGCGCTCGACGGTGTTGCGCTCCTTGTAGAGGTCGGTGTCGTGGGTGACGGGCCTGCCGCCTCTGGAACCCTTCTTCCTCCGGTTGGCGGCC